>JANOWY010000276.1:0-4578 GCA_031418135.1 Rhodoferax sp.
TCAAAGGCAACCTGAAGCTGGTCAATGACCTGCCGCCGGTGGGTGATGGACAGTGGCACCTCTATGACTTGACCGCTGACCCCGGCGAAACCAGTGACCTGCAAACCAGAATGCCCGATGTATTCAAGGCCATGCAGGCAGATTTCGAAGGCTACGCCAAGAGCCACCGTGTATTGCCCATGCCCGAAGGTTATCGCCCGGCGCGTCAGGTGATGATCAACACCTTTGTCAACTATTGGTACCCTGAGTATCGCAACACAGTGCTGGTTTGCCTCGCAGCGCTGGCGATGGGGGTAGCGGTTTTTTTCCGTCACCGCCGAAGGGCAATGGCGCGCGCCCGATAGCCCGCTGAAATCAGGAACACCATCAGCATCATGAAAAAAGCCATTTTGATCACCGGCGCAGGTACGGGCATTGGCCGCGATGCCGCATTTGCCCTTGCCGCGCGGGGCCACGAAATCTATGCCACCACGTTCAGTGAGGAGCAGGCCGAAGCCTTGCGCACTGAACGCGCAACACGCCGATTGCCATTGAATATTTTCAAAATGGACATCACTGCGGAAGCAGACCGGGCACAGATCAGTGCGCTGAAGCTCGATGTCTTGATCAACAACGCCGGCATGGGTGAATCCGGCTCGCTGGCCGAAGTCGATATCGCGCGAATTCGCAATGTGTTTGAAGTCAACCTGTTTGCGACGCTGGCCCTGACCCAGCTCGCCCTGAAACCCATGATCGCGCGTGGCAGCGGGACGGTTCTGTTTGTCAGCTCCATCGCGGGGCGTGTGCCGATGCCCTTCCTGATGCCTTATTCGATGACCAAGTTTGCGCTGTCTGCTGCCGGGGCCGGCCTGCGTGCCGAGATGGACCAACTGGGGCGCAACATCCAGATCGCGCTGATTGAGCCCGGTGCCATTCACACCGGGTTCAACCAGGCCATGATGGGCAAAAAGTACGACTGGATGGGGCCCGACTCTTACTTCCATGCACAGGCCTCGCAGATGAAAGCAAAGGAAAAGAAAACCTTCGCTTTGCTCGAAGCGCGCACCACCCACTCCATCGTCGCCCAAATCGTCAAGGCAGCAGAGGCCAAACGCCCCCGTCTTCGATATGTCGCGCCATGGATTCAGGGCGTGATGATCCGGCTGGCACGTATGGCCGGGGTTTAGTTTTTAAACGTTCAAGCCTTCACCATGCAAACTCGTCAGTTGGCTATTGTTTCGGGTCTCGCTATCGCGGTGGCGGCCCTCGCGGCGTATGCCTTCCGGGTACCCCTGAGCATGGCCATAGGCCAGCGCGTGGCGGCCCAGCGCATGGCGGCTGATTTGCTGGGCGAACTCCCGGACGGCCTGCACGTCGGCTTGTGTGGCGCGGGCTCTCCCATGCCAGATGAACGCCGAATGGGTGCCTGCACCGTCATCATCGCGGGCAAGCGGCTGTTTGTGTTTGACAGTGGCAATGCCAGCAGCCGCAACATCGGCAGGATGGGTATCAGCCATGGCCGGATTGAAGCGATTTTTCTGACCCATTTCCACTCAGACCATATTGACGGCCTGGGTGAGTTGCTGATGCAGCGCTGGGTATCTACCGGCAACCGGGCGCCAGTTCCCCTCTACGGCCCGCCTGGCGTTGAACAAGTGGTGAACGGCTTCATGCAGGCCTATCGCCAAGACCAGCACTACCGGGTGGCGCACCATGGCGAGAAGACCTTGCCGGCCAGCGGTTTTGGCGCGACGACCATGCCCTTTGCCGCACCAGAAACAGGCCATGTGGTGCTGATCAACGATGCCGACCTGCAAATCAACGCGTTTAATGTAGACCACGCGCCGGTTCACCCGTCAGTGGGCTACGCCATTCGCTACAAAGGCCGCAGTGTGGTGCTCAGTGGCGACACCAAAAAGTCTGCGGCGGTTCTGCGTGAAGCTTCGGGGGTTGACGTGCTGGTGCACGAAGCCTTGTCGGCACCCCTGGTGGGCCTGCTGGAGAAGGCTGCCGCAACTGCCGGGCGGCCCAACGTCAAGAAGCTGATGGCCGATATCGTGGATTACCACACCTCGCCCGAGCAGGCTGCCCAGACGGCACGCGATGCCAAGGTCAGATTCCTGTTGTTGAGCCACATTGCGCCACCCTTGCCCCTGCCCGGCATGGAGAAAGCATTTTTGGGCGCTGCACCCGACATTTTCACTGGCCCGATACGCGTCGGGGCCGATGGCGATTTTCTGAGCTTGCCCGCTGGTTCGACGGATATCACGGTGAGCCGCCGGTTCTGACACCACCGCTGCACCCACAAAACGCCAAGCTGCAAAGTTTCACCACCTTTCGCCACCTTTCGCCATGCTTGCTCCATGACCGCCCAGCCACTCCAAAATCTTCCCCACGTCGGCAAAATCTTGCGCACGCCCGACGCGCAGTTTGCCAATTTGCCCGATTTCCCGTACCCGCCGCACTACAGCGAGATTGGCGGGCTGCGGATTGCGCACGTTGATGAAGGCCCGAAAGCAGGTCCCGTGGTGTTGCTGATGCATGGCGAACCCACCTGGTCTTATCTGTACCGCAAGATGATTCCACCACTGGTGGCCGACGGTTACCGGGTTGTGGCACCAGACCTCGTGGGTTTTGGCCGTTCCGACAAACCCGCCGAAAAATCAGACTACAGCTACCTTCACCATGTGTTGTGGATGAACGCGTGGTTAGCCGCGCAAAACCTCAACGGCATCACCTTGTTTTGCCAGGATTGGGGCTCGCTGATCGGTTTGCGCATGGTGGCCCAGGCACCTGAACGGTTTGCCCGAATTGTTCTGGCCAACGGCGGTTTGCCGACCGGTTTGGGCACAGTCCCCAAGGCTTTCAAATACTGGAGCGCGTTTGCCCGCTACAGCCCGTGGTTTCCGATTGGCGCCATTGTCAAGGCCGGTTGTGTGGGTGGGCTGAGGGGCCCTGAAGTTGCCGCTTACAACGCGCCCTTTCCGTCCAGTAAATTCAAGGTTGCGGCGCGGGTGTTTCCGGGTTTTGTACCCACCACACCGCACGACCCCGAGCGCGAACGCAACGAACAGGCCTGGGAGGTCTTCAAGCGATGGGAGAAGCCCTTTCTAACCCTGTTCAGCAACCGCGACCCCATCACACGCGGCGGTGAAAAAATCTGGCAAGAGAAGGTTCCGGGTGCCAAAGGGCAACCGCATGCCAAAACCCGCGATGCCGGGCATTTTTTGCAAGAGGACAAAGGGGCCGAACTGGCGCAGGCCATTGACCGTTTCATTCAGGCAACGCCAGCGCTGCCCATGTGAACCGCAAGGCTTACTCGGCCTTGACCCCAGCGGTGCTGATCACCTTGGCCCATTTGGCAATTTCATCGTCCAGGAACCGCGCAGCGCGTTCGGGCGTGTTACCGACCGGTTCAATGCCCAATGCCTCGAACTTGGCCTTGATCTCGGGTGAATTTACCGCCCGGGCGGTCTCAGCGGCAAGGCGGGCAACGATTTCTTTGGGCACACCGGCCGGGGCCAAAAACAGCACCCAGGTCGATGATTCAAGCTTCGGGCCACCGCCCTCAGGCAAAGTGGGCACTTCGGGGGCGCTGGGCAGGCGTTTTTCAGAGAACATGCCCAAGGCCTTGATCTTGCCACCGCGCACATGCGGCATGAGGGTGCTGGGCACATCCACCAACACCTGAATGCTGCCACCCATCAGGTCTTGCAGCGCGGGCGCCGTTCCTTTGTACGGCACATGCACCATGTCCACACCCAAGGTCTGTTTGAGCAGCTCAGTCGTCAAATGCGCCGCTGCACCCACACCCGACGAGCCAAATGACACCTTGCCCGGGTTGGCCTTGGCATAGGTTATGAATTCCTTCATGTCTTTGGGTGGAAAGTTGTTGCCCGCCGTCAAAATCAGGGGCGCGATGCCCACCAGTGAAATGGGCGTAAAACTCTTCACGGGGTCATACGGTATGCGCCCGGCATACAAAGTGGCGTTGGCGGCGTGCGCGGCGATCACCGTCAGCATCGTGTAACCATCTGGCGCAGACTTGGCCACAAAATCAGCGCCGAGCAGCGAATTGGCCCCTGGCTTGTTTTCGACCAATATGCTCCAGCCCGTTTGCTCTTGAACCTTTTGTATCACCATGCGGGTGGCGTTGTCGGTGATGCCGCCCGGCGTGTAGGGCACCACCCACTTGATGGGCTTGGTGGGCCAGGCTGGCCAGGCGGGCGCAGTGGCTTGGGCCAGCGCGGATGAACCCGAACCCACCAGGGCTGCAGCCAGTATGAATGCCCCGACGAACTTTGAAGAAGAGAATTGTGAAGTCATGGTGTAGCGAACGTTCCTGTCTGATGGAATGAATTGGCATAGAGTAGCGGCTCTTGCCCCTTTTCCCATCAGGAGAACCCCTCAATGACTCAAGAACGCGCCCTTCGCGGGCGTGAAGCGGCCATGCCGTTCATCATGGTCACCATGCTGATCGACATGCTGGCGATTGGCCTCATCATTCCGGTGCTGCCGGCCATGGTCGGCAGTTTTACCGGCTCCCAAACCGAACAGGCCAAATGAGAACGCCACCACGCCGTACCAAAAGGCCTGTTC
>JANOWY010000277.1:0-8211 GCA_031418135.1 Rhodoferax sp.
GGCGCACGACCTTTGAACCGTGGGCGGCTTGCCACCTTTGCCTGTTTATCGAGTTGCGTTTCCTTCACCTCAAATAGAGAGACCATGAGCCAAACCCAACCCCTCATCATCGACTGCCATGGCCAAGGGTGCTGTGGTGTAGTGGCCGTGGCAGTCGATGATGAGGGGTTGGGTTTGGCTCATGGTCTCTCTATTTGAGGTGAAGGAAACGCAACGCGACAAACAGGCAAAGGTGGCAAGCCGCCCACGGTTCAAAGGTCGTGCGCCAAGGTGCTGCGCATGGGAATTGTGCACTCAAGCGCTCCGGCGGGAAAGCATGGGGCTGCGCTATCAGTTATAGCAATTATTGATAACCCATACATTGCTATGCAAAAATGGGGCATGGATTTCAAACAACTTGAATACTTCGTTCGGGTCGCCGAACTGGGCAGCTTTACCCGCGCCGCACTGGCCCTGAACGTGGCGCAACCCGCCTTGTCACGCCAGATCCGCCTGCTGGAAGTGGAATTGCGGCACAACCTGCTCAAGCGCAATGGCCGCGGCGCGGTGCCCACCGAAGCCGGCACTTTGCTGCTGGAGCACGGGCGTGGCATTTTGAACCAGGTGGCGCTGGCCAAAGAGGAGCTCGGCGCAGGCCGCAGTTCACTGGCCGGGCGGGTGTCGATTGGCCTGCCGCCCAGCCTCTCCAAATTAATTACCGTGCCGCTGACGCGCGCCATCCGTGCCGCACTGCCGCACGCGCGGCTGACGTTGACCGAAGGCTTTTCGGTGCTGATGTACGAGGGCCTGCGCGTGGGCAACCTGGACATGGCCGTGTTATACAGCCCGGATGCCTCGCCCGACTTGGAAATGGCTTTGCTGCACGAAGAGGAGCTGGTGCTGATCTCGCCGCGCGCCTTGGTCAATGCCAAGAAGACCGCTCAGGTCATCTCGCTCGCCCAAGTGGCCGCCCTACCGCTGATTTTGCCCAGTCGTCCCAATGCCTTTCGCCTGACCACCGACAACGCCTTGATGGGCCTGGGTTTGCGGCCTCAGGTGGCGCTTGAGGTGGACGGGCTCAACGGCATTCTGAGCCTGGTGCAAGACGGCATTGGCCATGCGGTGTTGCCGCGCTACACCTTGAGCAATTTTGAAAACACCGCACCCTTTGTCGTGCGCCGCATTCAATCCCCCCGCCTGATGAGCCGCCTGGAACTGGCCTGGTCGTCCCGCAGGCCTTTGACAGCGACCCAGAAAAATGCCTTGCAAATTGTCAGGTCAATTATTTTAGAATCTATTTCTAACTAGTTTGCTATTTAAAATATATCGTGCGATGCATATGGCTTATGAATATTATCAGTTTTTAGTTCTATTCAATATTTCAAAATAGAAATACAGCATCACCTTTCGGTAATGCTGTATGCGGGCACCTCAGCCTCGGCTTGCAGCGCGCGACCGGGCGCTGCTAACGGGGGCTATACCGTGATCTCAGGCTGCGCCGACCGGCTGGCGGCGGCTGGCCGCCAAACCCACCAGCGCCAGACCCATCAGCGCCAGGGATCCTGGCTCAGGCACGTCGTTGCCGGTAGGCAGATCACGTACCTCGACACGGGTCAATTCGCCGTCATAGAGGCGGATGAGCGCCACGCTGCCGCTGGCGAATTCCTGTTGGCCGCCGCCTTGGGTGTTGTCGGCAAAGAAGTGCATCAGATTGGTGGGGTTGGCACCACCATAGGTGTCAAAGTTCATCACGGTGGTCAACAAATCGAACTGAAAAATGCCGTCCAGATAGGCCGTGACGTGGTTGGCACCGTTGTTGGTCAGGGAAATGCGATGGTACTGGCCGAAGGTGAAGGTCGTAGGACCATCGCCGATGGGGTAAACCTGCAATTTGTTGCCTGGCTCCACGTAAAAAGAGTTGTCACTGGTGCGGTTGGAGACACCCAGAATGCTTTCCCACGACGCAATGTTTTGGTTGAATTTGAAAATCAGGTCCACCGAATAGGCGTTGGGGTTGGCCAAAAGCCCCAATGTACTGACTGACACACCCGCCTGCTCATTGACAGGGAAGGCGTTGCCATTGAACTGGTAAACGATTTGGGGATTGCCAAACACCGTGTCGCCCACAAAAGCGTTGGCGCCTAGGGGATTGATTGCCGTCAACGCGGGGGCACCGCCTTCATCCGCATTCAGCGTGCCATTGAAGTTCCAGGTAGCGACAGGCACAGGCGCGGCATGCACAACAGTAATAAGCGTCATGCTTGCCACAAAGCCCAAAGCAATCGATGCGAGTTTCATGTTGAATTCCTTTTAATAGCGATGCCAAAACGATTTTCAAACCAATATAAGCAAATATCAAGCCACAAAAATTATTAAATTAAATCAACAAGTTAGGAAAGTGTTAGGTCGTCATTGTCAATTATTCCGACACTCATCCAGCGCTTGCGCTGAATGGCGGTATTGCCATCTGCTTATCCTGCAACGGCAAAACCCACGGAAAATCAGCCCATGCTTGTCTTGAACCCTGACATCTACTTACAACCCAAGATCGACTGCCACTGTCACATCCTGGATCCAAGCCGTTTCCCCTACCACCCCAGTGTGGCCTATCGCCCTGCAGGGCAAGAAACCGGTAGTGCCGACTACTTTTTGCAAGTGATGCAGAGTTATGGTGTTCGCCACGCCCTGCTGGTGCAACCCAATTCTGGCTACGGCCCTGACAACAGTGCCATGCTGGATGCGATTGCCCGCAGCCAAGGGCGCTTTAAAGGCATTGCCATCGTGCCAAATGACGCGCCCCGCTCGCAGCTGGTGGAATTGAAAGCCCAGGGCGTTGTGGGCGTTGCGTTCAACGTGGCCTTGCTGGGGCTTGATTTCTACGACAACCTGGCCTCGCTGCTGGAGCGTATCGCGCAGGCGGAAATGTTTGCCCAGGTGCAGGTGCAAGCCGATCAGCTTGCGGCCTTGGCACCCTTGTTGCGTGGCAGCGGCGTGCAAGTGCTGATAGACCATTGCGGTCGGCCGAACCTGCGCGACGGCATCGAAGCACCGGGCTTTGCCGCCCTGCTGGCACTGGCCGACAGTGGCCGCGTGAACGTAAAACTCTCAGGGTTCGCCAAGTTCTCGCAGCGGGGCTTTCCGTTTGCCGATTGCGCCGCCTTCACAGCGCTTTTGCTAGAACGTTTTGGCCCCGAACATTGCCTGTGGGCATCGGACTGGCCGTTTCTCAAAGCCGAATCGCGCCTCGACTACGGCGCCCTCTTGCAATTGTTCGCAGCCACCGTACCCCTCGCATCTGATCGGCAGAAAATTTTGTGGGATACACCCAGGCGCTTGTTTGGAATGGCGTGAATCAAGAAAAAATGATGAGGGAATATTTTTTACCAAATTAATCACTAAATATAATTCATTTTTGTTATATTTAATATAGCTAATAATTCAACTAATACGAAAACATAATCAAGTTTATTGTTGATAAAAAACTCTAAATAAAAAACCCGCTACTTGAGCGGGTTTTTGCCCACGATTGGTAAAAAGCCCGGCCACCAACCGTGCGAAGAGTGCGTTGACATCAATCGGCCTGAATGCCGAATTCCTTGATGATCTTGGCGTAGCGGTTGTAGTCATTGGCATTGACCACACCCAAGGCAGCTGCCTCGCCGCCAACCGGCTCAACATAGATTTTGGACAGGCGCTCGCGCACATCGGGCATCTTCAAAATTTCGTTCATGTGGCGGTTCAAGGTGGCCACCACATCGGCGGGCATGCCCTTGGGGCCCATGATGCCCTGCCAGGCACCCACGTCAGAATCTTTGTAGCCGAGCTCCGCCAAGGTGGGTACATTGGGGGCCAACACCGAGCGTTTGGCGTCTGCCACGGCCAACACCGTCATCTTGCCGGTGGCCAAGTGCTGCGCAACCGGCCCCAGCGTGGTGTACACAAAGGGCACGTGCCCGCCCAGCACATCCACCACGGCGGGTGCCGTGCCGCGATACGGCACCTGGGTGATTTTGATGCCCGCCGACTTGTTGAACATTTCACCCAGAATATGCATGGGCGAACCGCTGCCAGGGCTGGCGTAAGTCTTGATCTTGTCTGCCTTGGCAGCTGCCACCAGTTCTTTCATGTTGGTGATGCCCGTGGCGCTGCCCACCACCAAAAACAACGATTGGTTGCCAATGTAAAACACGGGCGTGAAACCGTTGAGCGTGTCATACGGTGCGGCCGAGCCGGGCTTCAATACCAGCGTGGCAATGGAGATCGTATTGGGCGTCATCAGCAGGGTATAACCATCGGGTGCCGCTTTGGCCACGAAGGCATTGCCAATGGTGCCGCTGGCACCGGGTTTGTTTTCAACAATAAACGTTTGATTCAGGCGGGCACCCAGTTTTTCTGCCATCAGGCGGCCCAGGGCATCGGTATCACCACCTGCGGGGTAAGACACCACGATGCTCACCGGCTTGTTGGGGTAGGCCTGGGCGAACGCGTTTCCCCCAGCCAATGCCAGCAGTGCGATGCCACCCGCCAACATGCCACGGGTTAACTGTGCAAGGATATTTCGGCGAAGGTGTTTCAAGTGGGGCTCCTGTGAATTCGAGGGAAAGTACGGTCTGATTCCATTTCTCAATCATTTGTGAAGCAGGCGTGCCGACGAAGACAGTGCTTCAGCACGGCTAAGAAGCACAACGACCTGCACGAATGATTTAGAAATGGAATGGCAAGTCTAGCCACGCTTTCAGGGCATGACCATAGCGTAAGCCACTATCTCCAGTTTCATCCCTGAAACCACCAGGGCAGCGACGCCAGCGCTGGAGCGGTTCGGGTACGGCGCACTGAAAAATTCGCGGTAAATAGCGTCAATGGCGGGCATGTCTTTCACGTCGGTCATGTAGATCAGCACCTGGCATATGTCGCTCAAGGTGCCACCCGCTGCTTCGACAGCCATCTGCAGGTTCTGAAAGGTCAGCCTGGCCTGCACCTCGATGGAGCCTGTGTCAATGCTGCCGTCTTGGCGCACCGGGCCGTGGGCGGTGAAAAGCATCTGGCCTGTCCCCTTGACGGCCCACGAAAACGGTTGCTTCAGGGGCGGCAGGCCGATGTCAATGACTTGTTTCATGCGGGTTTACTCATGGGCAATGGGGTGGCTTAAGGTCGTCAAAAATTAGCAGAAAAAATCGTTCCAGAGGCTCAATCGAGGGCACTGGCGGCAATCATATTTTGAAGCGCGGCATACCACCTGTGGCCCGGTTGGCGCAACGCCGCGTGGGTTTGAAAGTGGTCTTGCCCCGGCATCACCTGCAACGCAACACTGCAAGGCTGCTGCTGCAGCAATTCAAACAAACGCTGATTGGACACCCGCACCCGCTCGCTGTCGTGTTCGCCGCAGGTCAACACAAAGGGCAGGCGGTTGCCCACAGTGTGGTTGACCGGGCTCATTTCCCGGTCTAGCGCCGGACGCTCCAGCACCATGGCATACACCCGCTCCTCCAGGCTGCCCGGCTGCGGGTTGGGGTGATGCAAATCCATGATGCCGCTGATCGGCAGGCAGCCTTGCACAGGCGCTGCTGCGGCATTGGAACGCAGGGCCAACAAGGCCGCCAAGTGCCCACCGGCTGAATGCCCGGCCAGATAAATTCGGTTCGCGTCACCACCCAACCCCTGCAGGTTTTGGCGCAGGTGCGCCAACGCCGCCTCGCCGTCGTCAACCGCGGCCGGAAACTTTGCTTCGGTCACCAACCGGTAGGAAGGCGTGACCAGCACACAGCCCATATCCACAACCCGTTGCGCCATAAAGTGGTTGTAAGCCCGGTAACCATTGGTCCAACCACCGCCGTGCCAAAACACCAGCACCGGCGCTGCATTGGAATGGCGCGGCGCAAACACGTCAAATCGGTGCAGGCGGTGCGGGCCGTAAGCGACATCACGCGTTGCCACTACCTGCTCTGGCAATGCCTCGCGAGACCACCCCATCACTTGCCGGGCATAGGCTTCAGCCGCCGCAAACGGCATGGCGATTTGGCGATCCGGGTCGTCTTGCAGGTCGAGCGTGTTTTTGGGTGACATGTGCGGCTTATACCAGCGCAGTAGCTACTGGGGCACCACGCCTGCCTTCTTTACGAGGGCAGCGTATTTCACCAGCTCCGTCTTGAAGTGGGCCAGCGCCGCCTCAGGCGACGTGATGTTGATGGTGTTGCCTTGTTTGGCCATTGACTCCTTGACTTCTGGCGTGGCGAAGGTAGTGGCAAAAGCGGCGTGCAGGCGTTTCACCTGCTCTGCGCTCAGGCCCTTGGGGCCAACGGCGGCGATCCAGCCTTCGACCAAATATTTGGGGAACCCGCCTTCGGCCGAAGTCGGAATCTCGAGCGCTGCGGGTATGCGAGCGGTGGCCGAAACGCACAAGGCCCGCACATTGCCGGCCTTGATTTGCCCGGCCACGGCGGGCAAGGCACCGACACCCCAATCGACCTGGCCACTCACAATGTCTTGCAACATCGGGCCAAAACCACGATAAGGAATGTGGGTGGAAAACGTGCCGCTGACATCCTTGAACATCTCCGCTGCCAGGTGCAGGATGGTGCCGTTACCGCTGGAGGCGTAGTTGTATTTGCCAGGGTTGGCCTTGAGCAAAGCGGCGAACTCCTCCAGCGTTTTGGCGGGCACCTTGGGGTTGACCACCAACACCATCGGTGTCGCGCCAATGATGGTGATGGGGGTTATGTCAGCCACCGGGTCAAACGGCACCGATTTGAGTACGCTGGGGTAAATCACGTGGTTGTTGGAAACCATGCTCAGGGTCTGGCCGTCTGGCGCAGATTTGATCATCGCCGCCGTGCCCACCACACCACCAGCGCCGGGCTGATTCTCAATCACTACGCCCTGCCCCAAGGCTTTGGCCAACTGACTACTTGCCGCGCGGGCGATGCCATCTACCCCGGAACCCGCCGACACGGGCAGGATGAACCGGACCGGTTTGTCGGATTGGGCAAACGCCAAACCGCCCAGGCCGATGGTGCCCAGAAGTGCAACAAGCTGGCGGCGATTGACAGCAAAGCGGGCAGCGGCAGGCGAAGTGAAGCGGTTCATGACCATCTCCTCGTTATGGTTTTAGTTTGCAAAAAAACGGCGCTTCAGGCCACTGCGGCAGATTCAAACAAGGCATCAACTTGTGCCGGGGTGTATGCCAAACCGGCCAGCAATTCGCGGGTGTGTTCACCCATGCGCGGCGGGTGCAGGCGCACCCCCAGCCGTTCACCGCCCATGGTGAAGGGAAACAAGGTGGTCTTCGCGGTTTGGCCGGCTTTTACGCCATCGGTCAGGGTGATGTCGGCCAGCCCACCGGTGGCGATCAGGTGTTCATCGTCGTACAACTCTTCAGGCTTGCGGATGGGCGCAAACGGCAAGGCATTTTTTTCAAACATTTCTGTCAATTCCACTGCGGTATGAACGGCCAGCCGCTCGCGCAGCACCGGCAGCAGTTCGGCCCGCAAGCTGACCCGCATATTGTTGTTGGCATACCGCGGGTCGGCCTTTAAATCGGCAAAACCCAACATGTCGCAAAACACCGCCCACTGCGCGTCACTCACGGCGCTCAAAAAGATTTGTTCACCGTTTTTAACCGTGAACACGTCATACACCGCCCAGGCCGAGATGCGGTCGGGCATGGGCGCGGCGGCTTGCCCGGTGATGGCAAATTGCAGCATGTGCTGGCCCACCAGAAACACATTGTTTTCATACAAGGCGCTTTGCACTTCTTGCCCGCGCCCGGTGATGCCGCGCTGAATGAGGGCACCCAAGGCACCAATCGCACCGAACATGCCGCCCATGATGTCGTTCACACTGGTGCCGGCCCGCAACGGGTCGCCCGGGCGGCCCGTCATATACGCCAGGCCACCCATCATCTGCACCACTTCGTCCAGCGCCACCCGGTGCTCATACGGGCCGGGTAAAAATCCTTTGTGGCTGACGTAAATGACCTTCGGATTGGCCTTGGCCAGCGAAGCGTAGTCCAGCCCATACTTGACCATGGTGCCAGGCTTGAAGTTCTCCAGCACCACATCGGCACCACCACACAAGGCCTGCGCCACCTTCACACCTTGCGCAGAGCGCAAATCAATCGCGATGCTTTTCTTGTTGCGGTTGAACATGGGGAAGAACCCCGCGCCGGAGCCCAGCAAATGCCGGGTGCGGTCGCCTTCAATGGGTTCGACCTTGATGACCTCGGCACCCATGTCG
>JANOWY010000278.1:0-3034 GCA_031418135.1 Rhodoferax sp.
CAGCGCCTTCTTCATAGTTCAACACAAACTGAACGGCGATGCGGGCTTGTCCGGGCCATTGCGCATGGGGCACGTTGTGCCCGTACCCAACCAGGTCTCGTGGGTAAGTGGCGTGGTGATTTTCCATAGCTTGACTCAAGAAAGCGCTACCAGCACATCGTGCGATGGCGCATTGCGTTGAAACATCAATCCCGCTTCAACATTGAGCAAGTGTGCCTGCATTAACGCCACGGCGCGTGCTTCGTCGGCCTTGGCCAATGCGTCCACAATGGCGCCGTGTTCGTCATGGGAATGCTCGGCTGCGTGGTCACTTTGGTACATCAGCGTGATCAGTGAACAACGGGCAATCAGTTGGCCCAATACCTGGGCCAGCACCTCGTTGCCCATCAATTCAGCCATGCGCACATGGAAATCGCCCAACAGCTCGGTGCGGGAAGTGGCATCGTTACTCTTTACGGCCAGCCTTTCTCGCTCCACGTGGGATTGAAGGGCGCGAATTTTGGCGGGCGTGACGCCGCGCACGAATTCCCGCGTCATTTCGGCTTCGATCATGCGGCGCACGCTAAACACCTGTTTGGCTTCTTCGACCGACGGGGCCGATACAAACGCGCCTCGTGCCGGTTCGAGCCGTATCAATTGGTGCTGCGACATTTGCAGCAGGGCCTGGCGCACCAAGGTGCGTGAAACGCCGTAATGGTCAGCCAGTTTTTGCTCCACCAGTTTGGCGCCGGGCTGCAAGCGATGGTCCACAATGGCTTTGGTCAACGAGCGCACGATGAGCTCGGTTGACGAGGTTGGCACAGGCAAGGTGGTCTCTGAAGATTCCATAATGCCAATCATCATAACGTGAAATCAAAAACTGTATACACTTTTAGCCTCCAATTTCGTCAGGAGTTTCCATGGGTTTAAGCACACACGTTCTGGACACCATGCACGGTTGCCCCGCAGCTGGCATGGCAGTCGCCTTTTTTGTGATGGTGGGTGAGCAGGCACGACCTGTCAAACAGTTCATGCTGAATGCGGATGGGCGTTGCCCGGACGGTTTGCTGGTTGACGGTGCTTCGTTGAAGCCCGGGTTGTACCGCCTGGTGTTTGATGTGGCGGCCTACTTCAAGGCCCGGCAGGTTGTTTTGCCAGAGCCACCGTTTCTGAACCGCGTGACGCTCGATTTTGGTATTGCCCAGGCCAACGAGCACTACCATGTACCGTTGCTGGTGAGCCCCTGGAGTTATTCCACCTACCGGGGTTCCTGACGCGCTCTAGGCGTTGTAGCGGTTGCCCGTGTCAGTTTTGGCCTTCTGTCAAAGTGTCAAGTTGAAAGTGCCCGCTTTTGTGCCAAAGCCAGGTGTCGGTGTAAGTCACGCTGCCCAAACGAACCGGTGCGGGGAACGGTGAAAGCTGCCGTACCGTGCGTTCAATTTCAGCCATCACTTCGGGTGCATGGGTGGGGCCGCGCAGCCAGTTGGTTTTGGTGACATTGCCACGAGCGTCGATTTCAACTTCAAACACCCCAATCGCATACAACAACGGCGGCATACGACCTTTGAAAATTCGGGACGCATTGTTTTTATAAATGTGCCCTGCTGCATCCTGCCGGAAATCACGGGCGTTCGCCGCAGCTGACTGGTTGGCCGGTGGTGCCACCACCACAGGCGGCGCAGGTAGCACCACAACCGGTGGCGGCGGGGGTAGTGGTGGGGGCGGCGGCGGCGGCGGCGGTGCCGGAATAGGTTTGGGCGCAATCGGTGGCAACGGCGCCGATGCACAGCCAGCCAATACGGCGACGCAAATCAGCAGGTGCCCGAACAGGGGGTGCAGATGGCGTTTCGACGAATTCATCGGGGGAGTCTCCGGTTGGTTGAATAGGCTCACACCCGATAAATAAAATGTGAGCAGGCCGCGAAGTATAGGTAGTTTGCCCGGGTTGCCCGGCCGACCTGGCACAAGTGTTGCGGGTACTTAGACCGCAGAGTCATGCTGCGGTGGCGATGCCATTTTGACGCCGGGTGAAAACTGTATACACTTTATATAACGAAAGTGCGCGTGGCAAGTGTTTTGCATCCCGCCAAACTGAAAGCCTAAAGACATGGAAAGTTACCTGCTGGATTGGGCCAACCTGCTGCTGCGCTGGGTGCACGTCATCACGGCCATTGCCTGGGTGGGTTCATCGTTTTACTTCGTGTTTCTGGACAGCAGTCTGACCCCGCCGGTTGACGAAGACCTCAAAAAACAAGGCGTGAGTGGCGAGCTGTGGGCGGTGCACGGCGGCGGGTTTTACCACCCGGTCAAATTCAACGTCTCGCCACCCCAACTGCCCAAACACCTGCATTGGTTTTACTGGGAAAGTTATTCCACCTGGCTTTCTGGCTTTGCACTCTTTACGGTTTCTTACCTGTGGAGTGCGGGCACTTACCTTATCGACAAATCCAAAATGGATTGGTCGCCTACCGATGCCATTGGTGTGGCCCTGACCTTCTTGGTGGTGTTCTGGGTGCTCTACGACGGGATTTGCCGCCTGTTTGGCCAGAAAAAGAATGGCGATGCCATCGTCGGGGCCTTGGTTTTCCTGCTGGTGTGCATCGCATCCTGGTTGGCTTGCCACTGGTTTGCCGGGCGCGCCGCCTTCTTGCTGGTGGGCGCGATGATCGCCACCACCATGAGCGCCAGCGTGTTTTTCTGGATCATCCCCGGGCAAAAGAAGGTGATCGAATCGATCAAGGCCGGCCAGCCGGTAGACCCCATCCACGGCATGCGCGGCAAACAGCGCAGCGTGCACAACACCTACTTCACCCTGCCCGTGCTGTTTGCCATGCTCAGCGGGCACTACAGCTTCACCTACACCCACCCGCAAAACTGGCTGGTGTTGATTTTGATGATGTTCGCCGGGGCGGCGATACGCCAGTTTTTCGTGATGCGCCACGGCTACAAATTGGGCCGCAACGGCAACCCGCTTCCGTATGCACTGGTGGGTGTGGCGGTGATTGTGGGCGTCATCATCTGGCTCAAACCGGCGCCGCCAGCGGTTGCAGCGGCT
>JANOWY010000279.1:0-4053 GCA_031418135.1 Rhodoferax sp.
CGGCGGCCTGGCTTTTGGTGGCTTGCGCTGCACCGTTGCCAGCCGTTGACCCGGTTGTCAAAAATGCGCTGGCACCCACAGGTTCGCTTCGCGTGGGTGTCTACCCCGGCAGCCCAACCTCCATGGTGCAAGACCCCAAAACCGGCGAGCGTGCGGGTGTCGCGCTGGATTTGGGCCATGCCTTGGCGGCGCGTTTGGGTGTGCCGGTTCAGGTGGTCAGTTTTGAACGGGTGGCCCAAGTGGTGGATGCCGTCAAATCGGGCCAGGTCGACATGACCTTCACCAATGCGACCGCAGCGCGGGCGCGCGATGTGGATTTCACTGAGCCCTTGCTCAGCCTGGAGCTGGGCTACATCGTTGCCAATGCCTCTGCCATCACCCAGGCCAGTGAGGTGGACCGGCCCGGTGTGCGGGTGGGTGTGACACAAGGAAGCAGCTCACAGGCCACACTGGGGCGCTTGTACCAACAGGCCAGCTTGCTGCCAGCAAGCTCGGTGGTGCATGCACAAGACATGTTGCGCCAGGGGCAAGTACAAGCCTACGCCACCAACAAGGCCATCCTGAACGAGATGTTGCCCGCGTTGCCCGGTTTCAAAATTCTGCAAGGCCGTTGGGGCGAGGAGCACATGGCCATTGCCGTCCCCAAGGGACGTGAGGCCGGCAAGGCGTTTTTGCAGCAGTTCGCGCGAGAGGCAAAATCCAGCGGGCTTTTGAAAAACATCATTGACAAATCCGGATTTCAGGGCACGGTGCCAAGCCATTGACCTCACACCCCGCTCGAAACACCATCACCAAAACGCCGTCCAAACACACCATGAAACTTGAACGCTTGCTGCGCCTCGTTGGGCCACAACTTGCCGCTGGCATGCTTGCCCTGGCAATTGCCACCCTGCCTGGCCCGCTGATGGCCCAGACCTATCCGGCCAAGCCGGTCAAAATTGTGGTAGGTTATGCCGCAGGCGGGGCGGTTGACATCGTTGCCCGAACCGTCGGCAAAAGCCTTTCAGACAGCCTGGGCCAGCCCTTCATCGTTGAAAACAAGCCCGGTGCCGGCACCAACATTGCTGTCAAGCAAGTGATTGACGCACCCGCTGATGGTTACACCCTGATGTTGGCCGCCAACGCGCTGGCTGCCAACATGGCGCTCTACCAGCCCATGCCGTTTGATGCCGAGCGCGACTTGGTGCCCGTCTCCCTGGTGGGCAGTGTGCCGGTGGTGATTGCCGTTAACCCGGCATCAGGCCCCGTCAACATCGGCAAACTGATTGAAGCCGCCAAGGCCAAACCGGGTGCCATGGCCTTTGCCAGCCCCGGCAATGGCAGCACGCCGCATCTGGCGGTTGAGTTGTTTGCCCGTACCGCTGGCATTTCACTGCAGCACGTGCCGTACAAAGGGGGTGCACCTGCGATCACCGACGTCATTGGCGGGCAGGTGCCGGTGGTGGCCGTCAACGCGCTGGAGGCGCTGCCGCACTACAAAAGTGGCAAGCTCAAGGTGCTGGCCGTGTTGAGCCCAAAACGCAGCAGCATCTTTCCCGAGGTGCCAACCTTGGCGGAGTCTGGTTTTGCAGGCTTTGAAGCCTCGGTCTGGTATGGTTTTGTGGCCCCGGTGGCAACCCCCAAACCAGTGGTGGCGCGCCTGCATGCCGAGATTCAAAGAGCCTTGCAAACTGCCGACGTGCGCGATCGTATGCTGGCGGTGGGCGGTGAAGTTTCACCGGGCAGCTCCGAACAATTTGGTGCCCTGATCCGCTCCGAACGGCTGCGCTACGACAAGCTGGTTCGCGAAGCCAACATCAAACCCGACTGACCTGGCCTGCTGGCTGGCCCGACCAACAAGCCTTGAATGATCCATCCGTCTGTTCTGCCCATACCCCTGAACGTTTTCATCCCCGTGAATTTCATTCCCTGAATTGCCATGTCCGACACCCCTCAAACCACTGCTTTCTCCAAAACCCCCGGCTGGCTGGATTGGTACACCGGCCCTGCCAAGCCGCGCTTCACGTTACCGGCAGGTGCCGTTGATGCCCATTGCCACGTGTTCGGCCCGGGTGCCGACTTCCCTTATGCACCCGAGCGAAAATACACGCCGGGCGATGCCTCCAAGAACCAGCTTTACGCTTTGCGCGACCATTTGGGGTTCGACAAAAACGTGGTGGTGCAAGCCACCTGCCACGGTGCCGACAACCGTGCGATGGTGGATGCACTGGTCCATGCCAAAGGCAAGGCGCGTGGCGTCGCTACCGTCAAGCGCAGCGTGACCGATGCAGAAATTCAGGCCATGCACGATGCGGGCGTGCGTGGGGTGCGGTTCAACTTCGTCAAGCGCTTGGTTGATTTCACCCCCAAAGACGAACTGCTTGAAATCGCCACCCGTATCAAAAAGTGGAACTGGCACGTCGTCATCTATTTTGAAGCAGTTGATTTGCCCGAGCTGTGGGATTTCTTCACCGTCTTGCCCACCACCATCGTGGTCGACCACATGGGCCGCCCCGATGTGTCCAAGCCGGTAGATGGCCCCGAGTTCGCGTTGTTCGTGAAGTTCATGCAGCAGCACCCCAACGTGTGGAGCAAGGTGAGCTGCCCGGAGCGTTTGAGCGTTACCGGCCCCAAAGCCCTGAACGGCGAGCAAAACGCCTACACCGACGTGATTCCGTTTGCCCGCAAGATTGTTGAAACCTTCCCCGACCGCGTGTTGTGGGGCACCGATTGGCCGCACCCCAACCTCAAAGACCACATGCCGGACGACGGTTTACTGGTCGATTTCATCCCGCACATTGCCGTAACGCCTGAGTTGCAGCACAAGCTGCTGGTGGACAATCCCACGCGGCTGTACTGGGCGGATTGATGGGCCATCAACCGTATGTCCAAAAGCCGACAACCGCCTGCAGCGGCAGGGCAATTGAAACCCAGCTTTTACCTGGCGCACCAATCAACGAGGAGACTTCCATGACGGTTAAGACTTTCGACAAATTGCCTCTGTTCCGATGGGTTGCTTCAGCAGGCGCTGCAATCGTGCTTGCTGCTTGCGGCACCATGGCACCCAGCGCCCCCCAGGGGCCGATCAGCCTCGGTGCTGATGCACAAAAGGCCTGTGCCGCTTTGGCTGCCCCTTTTGATGCGTCGGCCAGTGCCCTGGCCAATGGCGGCACCACAATTGATTCAGCGGTATTGACGGCCGCAGTGGCCCTTAGTGTGGCCGAGCGTGGCCCCACACCCGCTGCGCGCGTCACACCCGCCACGCCCGCCACCTGCAAAGTGCTGGGGCGCATCTTGCCGGTTGATAAAACAGCGCCACCCATCTTGTTCCAGGTCAACCTGCCACTCAACTGGAACGGCCGCACGGTGCAGTATGGTGGTGGTGGCTTCAATGGCACGGTTACCACTGGTACGGGCCTGATTCCTTCAGGCCGTTACGACCAGCCATCACCGTTGGCGCAGGGTTATGTCACTTATGGCACCGATTCAGGCCACCAAAACGCGCCCGGCGAAGCGCCCCAGGCCTTCGCTGCAAATGACGAGGCCTTTGTCAATTTTGCGCACGCTTCGTACAAAAAAGTACGCGATATCGCGGTAGCGCTCACCCAGCGTGCCTATGGCCGCGCACCGTACAAGCTCTACTTTGTGGGCAGCTCCGAAGGGGGCCGTGAAGGCCTCACCATGGCCCAGCGGTACCCGAATGATTTTGACGGCATCTTCAGCCGCGTGCCGGTCATCAACTGGACGGGCCTGCAACACGTCAGCGCCCGCGCTGGCCTCACCACGATGGGCGATGCCTGGCTGCCGCGCAACAAGGTCGAACTGGTGCACAACGCCGTGCTGGCCGCCTGTGACGCGGCCGACGGCATCGCCGACAAGCTGGTGGCCAACCCGGTGGCCTGCAAGCAGCAGTTTGATGTCTCGCGTCTGCATTGCGCCGGGGCCGATGCAGCCAACTGCCTCACCGCCGCGCAAGTTAAAGCCGTGCAATCGCTGCACAGCAGCTACACCTTTCCGTTTGCCCTGGCCAATGGCATCACCACCTACCCGGGCTGGGGGGTGTCGGGCGAGGCG
>JANOWY010000280.1:0-5777 GCA_031418135.1 Rhodoferax sp.
AGCTCTTCGAGAAAATCCAGCAGTTCGTGTGCATCTTTGCCCGGTACGGGCAAGTAGTGCGCACCCAGCGGGCACGCGATGCCATTGACCAGACCACCGCGGCTGTTGCCCCCCGGTTGATCATCCAGTTCCAGCACCACAAAGTCATCTCTGCCCTGCAACCGCAACGCGCGTGCCGCTGCAAGACCGGCGACGCCAGCGCCCACGATGACGGTATCTGTGCGGTTCACTTTGGCCAGGGTCGCATGGCTGGCAGCCTGTCGCAGCAAATGCCCCCGTTCATGCGACACACCAGTGAATCCACCCGCGATGTCACCAACCGGCTGGCAGCCCAGAAGCGGCGCCGCTGCGCTTGCAATGAAATGGCGCCTTCGCATCATGGCCCTGTCACTTTGCCCCACTCAGCTTCATAGGTGTTGACCAGGATCTGGTTGGACAAACGGTTGATCTGGGTCGGCACCCTGGCCATGTCGAGCGGAAAATCAAATAACAACGGCAGCGTTTGCAAATTGAGATATCGCAGGCCAGCGGGCAGTGAAACGGGCGTCTGCCAAGGCCTGCGGCTGGCAATGACGAAACCCCATTCGCCAAAACTGGGAACGTTGGCATGGTAGGGCCGGGCCGTCAGCCCCACTGATTCGATGGTTTGCACGACGGTCCAATAGCTCTGCCGCGCGACCAAGGGGGACGTGGTCTGAATCACGGCGTAACCGCTGGCGGCGAGGCGTTGATCCAGCAAGGCATAAAACGAGTTGGTGTACAACTTGCCGATGCTGAAATTGGTCGGGTCAGGAAAATCCACCACGATGACATCAAAGGTTTCTCCGGTTTTTTCAAGCCAGGCAAACGCATCCTGATTCACAATTTTGACTTTGGGTGACTGCAACGACCCACCATTGAGGTGGCTCAAGGCTGGTTGCTGCGCGAACAGGTGTGTCATGGCGGGGTCCAACTCCACCAAGGTGACGGATTCCACGCTGGGGTATTTCAGGATCTCCCGCACGGCCATACCGTCACCGCCACCCAAAACAGCCACCTTCACGGGCCCGGCACGGCCAGCAGATGCACCCGCCGCCGCGGTGCGGACAAACGCTGCCATCACCGGGTGCACCAGGGCCTCGTGGTAGCGGTATTCGTCTCTTTCTGCGAACTGCAAATTGCCATTGAGGAACAGGCGATGCCCGGCCCTGCCGCGTGTCACCACAATGCGCTGATAGGGTGAATGCGCAGACACCACCACAGCATCTTGATAAAACCTGTCTTCTGCCCAGGTCGTGATGTGGTCTGCCCCGGCAAAAGCAGCGCTGATCACGGCAAGTGTCGTCAAACACGCCGTTGCATGCGCCTTCAGGTGCCGCAATTCATGGCGAAACAGCCACACAGCCCACAAGGCAACTGCCGCATTCATCCAGCCAAACAACAGACCGGTTCGGATAAGCCCCAAATGCGGCACCAACAGCAGCGGAAACGCCACCGACACCAGCAGCGCACCCAGGTAGTCAAAGGTCAAGACCTGGGACACCAGGTTTTTGAGTTCGACATCACGCTTCAAAATCCGCATCACCAGCGGTATCTCCAGCCCGACCAGCACGCCGACCACGAATACCAGGCCATACAAAAGGAGTCGGAACGCCCCTGGCGCGTAGGCATTGGCCAAAAACAACAGGGCGGGCAAGGTGCCACCGACCAGCGCCACCAGCAATTCGATCCGCAAAAAATGAGCTGGCAATTGGTGCTCAAAGAATCGCGACAAGTAGGAGCCAACTCCCATGGCGAACAAGTAGGCGCCAATAACCGTGGAGAACTGCAGAACCGAGTCGCCCAACACGTAGGACGCCAGCGCACCGGCGGCCAGCTCATACACCAGCCCGCAAGCGGCCACCACAAACACCGAGGCCAACAGGGCGACCTCGACCGGGCCAGGCCCGGCGCGCGGCTTAATCATCCATGAATGGCCGCTGCCACGATGATGGAAATGCCCAGCGACATGGCCGCCACAACCAGCGCCAAGGCGATGTTTTGTTTTTCAACAATCTCTTCCCACAACTTGTAGGGGGTGAGTTTGTCGATGATGAGAAAGCATATCCAGAAAATCAGCACGCCGATTAGAGCGAACAAGATAGAGCCCAGGAAAGCGGCGGGTTTCAGCCATTCAAGTCCCATGTGAATCTCCTTCAAAAAATGGGTTGTGAAAAATCATTTGTGGCCACCGCCACCAGAAAATCCGCCGTAAGAGCCGCCCGACGTGCGGCCACTGCTGGTGGAACAGTTTTCTCTTTGCGGGTCGCAGTTCGGGCTGCTGCAACTGCGTATCAATGACAGAAAAATAATCAGCAAAACGATCACGACCAGTATCGTGCCAATGTCGGCAGAGCTCATGGCGCTCAGGGGCGCCACATCGCTGCGTTTGAAGAGGTCTTTTTTTTCGTCGAGCTTGAACGCTTTGGCGACTGCATCACTGCCGAGCTGGCTGCCCACGGACCACGTCACTTCTGCAGGGGTTTTTTCCATCGACAACAAACCGCTGCCACTGACGAAATCCCGGTTGTCCGAGGTTTGGCCGCGTTGCACCTGCCAATAGAACTCGCCGGCTACGTAAATGGTTTCGGCTTGGTAGTGCTCCTTGAGCGTATAGCGCTGGCCCAAATAGCTGGCGGTGCGGCCACTTTCCACCATCAGGGGGGCACCGGTTGCGGGCTTCACCAAACTCCAGCCCTCGGCGGAATCGACCAAAAACGTGAAGCTCCGCTTGCGGTTGAACAACAGGTATTCACTCCAGCCAAATTGTTCATCCGGATCAGCGGGGTCAGTTCCCGTGCGATGCTGAAAGCCCACCACCTGCCACATCACACCTTGCAATTGGCCTTGTGTTCCCAGTGCAATCAGGGGCTTGACGGGTTCGTCCTGCAAGGCGTGTTTGAGCTCACCACCGATTCCCTGGCTGATGTCAATCACCGTGTTGCACGAGGCGCAGGCAATGCTCTTGCTGGTTTCCAGCGTGACCTGAACCGATGCGGCGCAATTCGGGCAGACAAAGTGACGTGCTTTTTCTTCTTTGTCGGCCTCGCCTTTCAAACCGCTCAATTGCAGGTCTTCCAGCAATACCGAGTGGCCCAACGAAAAAGTCGCCGGGCTTGCGCCATAGGCAATGGTAAGAACTTCGCCCGCCGCACGGTCAGCCTTGGCAATGTCGCCCAAGCTGCGCAAATCGGCCACCACAAAAGATGCGCCCGTGGGTGGCAAGTGCGGCAATTCGCCTTGAGCAGACAGCAGCACCACCGACTGAACCGAAGCGACGCTGAAGGGCCGGCCCCCCAGCCGCAAGGCGGCGCCCGGCTTCAGGGCTGAGGCATCGGGCACCTGGGCGGGCGGCTCCATCGGCACTGAAAACACGTAGGCCCCGTTGTCTTCGCTGAGGTAAGCCGATGAACCATCTGCCAACACCGCATGCCATTCGGTCCAGCTACCCTGTGCATATTTGTATTGCAGCCGCCCCACCAGCGTGAAGCCGATTGGGATGCCGCCACGGCGCCAGACACCAGTGGCCTGCAATTGCAGCGGGCTGTGGTCGTCAAACAGCTCGGCCATTTTGCCCAGGCGCGACAACACCTCGCCGCTTCGTACCACTGTGCTCTGGCAATAACCGCAAACCGCGTGGGTAGACTGCGCACTTAAAAAGTTGACCGGCGCACCACAGCCCGGGCAGGGTGCCCTGTAACTGTGCTGCGCTGCGTCAAGAGCCACGGGTAACGACCGCCATCAACCTGTAAAGCGCATCAGTTCCGCGTGGGTTCACACCAGTTTTTTGAGCAATTCGGTCTTTTTGGAATCAAATTCGTCTTGCGTCAGAATGCCTTTGGCCTTGAGCTCACCCAGTTTTTCCAGGGTGGCCATGACATCTTCGGCCTTCATGCCAGCGACAGCCGCTGCTACGCCGCCAACCGCCCCGCCTTGCAAGCCAGCCTGCAGGTTTTGCGCGAGTACCTGCCCCAGTGCAACCCCGGCACCCAGCCCCATCGCGTCACCGGCAATCCCGCCACCACCGCCCGCCCCTTCGGCAAATTTGGGGATGGCCTGCGCCGTTTGGTACTGCATGAATTTGCCCATATCGTTGCCCACCATGCCCATGCCAATTTTTTGATCGAGGACTTTTTGCAGTTCCTCTGGCAGGGAGACGTTTTGCACCGTCATGGCTTCGAGCTTCAAGCCGATTTTGGTGAACTCAGGTGCCAGCTGGGCGGCAAGTGCTTGCGCGAACGTCAGTTGGTTGGCCGCCAAATCGAGGAAGGGAATATTGCTGTTGGCAATGGCGTTGCTGATGTTCTGCAACACCAGGCCACGCAATTGGCCATCGAGGTCTGCCACACCGTAACTGGCCCGGGTGCCGGAAATTTCGGTGTGGAAGAGCTTGGGGTCAGCAACGCGAAAGCTGTAGTTGCCAAAGGCTCTCAGCCGAACAGCCCCAAAGTCTTTGTCACGAATCGTGATGGGTTGCGGCGTGCCCCATTTTTGATCGACCTGCTGACGGGTGCTGAAGAAATACACATCGCTCTTGAACGGCGATTCAAACAGCTTGTCCCAGTTTTTGAGATAGGTGAGCACCGGCAGGGTTTGGGTGCCGAGTTTGTGGGTGCCCGGGCCGAACACATCTGCAAGCTTGCCTTCATTGACAAAAACAGCTACTTGAGACTCACGAACCGTGAGCGAGGCGCCGTTTTGAATCTCCATGTCGGCCATGGGGAAGCGCCAGGCCAGCGTGCCGTCGGCCTCTTCAGTCCATTGAATGACATCAATAAACTGCTTCTTGATAAAGTCCATCAATGCCATTCTGAACTCCTTGTGAACGAAGATTGGAAGTGCATGATACCCGTGGCAAAAGGCGCTCACATCAGCTTTTTTGCGCCGCAGCTGAAGTCCTGAGAGCAACCCATTCCGGCGTTTGGTACGGGTGCATACCCCCCTGATTGAGGGATAGACCAATCACCCGCCGGCGCCTAGACTGAACCCAATTTCTGCGTTCATTCCCTTTCCCATCCCCAGGAGGTTTCCCATGCGTTCATTCGTCTTGTTCAGTCTGACAGCCCTTTCTGCCGCCGCTTTCTTGGTGGCCTGCGGCGGCGGCGGCAGCACTGCGCCGGCTGTTGCCACCACCACCATCAGTGGCTCCGCCGTCAAGGGGCCCGTCAATGGCGCGACGGTCACTGTCAAAGATGCCGCCACCGGCGCGACGCTGGGCACCACTACCACCGGAACTGGCGGCACCTACTCGTTGGGGGTCGCCTTCAGCGGCGATGTGATCGTTGAAGTGAGCGGCGGCACCTACACCGACGAAGCCACGGGCGCGACAACCGCGCTCTCGACACCCATGAAGCTCGTGCTGGCAGCCAACGGCGGCAGCGTGACCGGCGTGGTGACGCCGCTGACCACCATGGCCTTCAACTCGGCCTTCCCCACCGGCACCAAGCCCACCGCGGCAAACTTCAAATCCGTGGCGGCAACGCTGGCTACCCAGTTCAAGCTGACGGGTGTAGACCTGGCCACCACCGTGCCCACGGTGAGCGGCAGCCTGGATGCCTACGGCAAAGTACTGGCCGGCATTTCACGTTATTTGAAGGACAACAGCGTGGCGCTGAGCACACTGACGGGGACCGCCTTATCCAATGCGCAGTGGACAGCTTTTTCAGGCACGTTTGCCACGGCCTACAACGCGGCCAACCCCGGTACACCGATCACTTACTCGTTTGATGGCAGCAAGATGGTGATCGGCGGCACGGGCG
>JANOWY010000281.1:0-19323 GCA_031418135.1 Rhodoferax sp.
CGTTGTTAAAACCTACTGCAGCGAAGTGGTGCCGAGGGCCTGGGCCGCAACCCGACGATTTCTGCGCCCGTGCTGCCGTTAGGCTGCGCGGATCAGCGCACCATGAGGAGTGGTCCGGCACAGGCCATTGGCACCCGTAGCGGGTTAAACCAATAGCAGCGCAAAGCAGCCCTGATGAACCCACTCCAATGCGCTAAGCTCACGCCTTTCATCGTACCTTTGAGAACACCATGTCCATCGTCGCCCCCCCGGTTGCCCGTTTCCATCACTTCGATTTGATCGACTTTGCGAAAGCCCTGTTAACCCAATCCGGCCTGAACGATGACAAGGCCACCGCCGTGGCTGAGGTTTTGGTCGAAGGCGATTTGATGGGCCACTCCACCCATGGCCTGGCGCAGTTGGGGCCCTACCTGGCAGAGCTTGAAAAAGGCAGCATGCGCAAAGTAGGCGAGCCCATCGTGGTCAGCGACTTGCCCGCAGCCGTCACCTGGGACGGCCAGCGCCTGCCGGGACCCTGGCTGGTACGCAAGGCGATGGAATTGGGCGCCGCGCGTGCCCGCACGCAGGGCACGTGTAGCGTGGTGATCCGCCGCAGCCACCACATCGCCAGCTTGGCATCGTTCCATGAGCGTGCCACGCGCCAAGGGCTGATGATGATCCTGACCTGTTCAGATTTCAACGGCAGCAGTGTGGCCCCCTTTGGCGGGCTCGACCCGGTGTTCACCCCCAACCCGATCTCGGCCGGCATCCCCACCGGTGGGCTACCGGTGGTGACCGACATCTCTTGCTCGGCTACCACCAATGGGCTCACCAACCGCCTGTACGCCGAAGGCAAAAAGCTGCCCGCCCCCTGGGTGCTCGATGGGCACGGCAACGCCACGGATGACCCAGGCGCCTTGTTCTGCGAACCCAAAGGCACCATCTTGCCCACCGGCGGGCTGGATTCGGGCCACAAGGGGTATGGCATGACCTGGCTGGTGGAAGCCCTAACAGGTGGGCTGGCGGGCCTGGGCCGGGCCGACCCGAAAGAAGGCTGGGGCGCCACGGTGTTTTTGCAGATCATCGACCCGGCGGCGTTCAGCGGGCTGGCGGCGTTTACCCGGCAAACCGACGCAGTTGCAGGCATGTGCCATGCCTCGCGCCCGGCCAAACCCGGCACGCCTGTCAGAACACCCGGCGAACGCGGCCTGACGCTGGCCGCTGCGCAAAAGGCCAACGGGGTTGATCTGTACCCGTCCATCTTGCCGGGGCTAAAACCGTGGGCTGAAAAGCTGGGCGTGAGCCTACCGCAGGCGGTGTGACATGATCGGCTCGGCGCCCGAACACTCCGACCGCGCCATGGCCGCGCCTTTCGGAATCAGGGTGGTGCCAACCCGTCAAACAGCCTGAAGGGCCTTTTTCTTCAGCCCGCCCATCACCAGCGGCAAGAACCACACCAGCAGCGTCACCACCGCCAGCGTGGCAGCAATCGGACGCGCAAAAAACACCAGCGGATCGCCATTGGCTTTGATCATCGAGGTGATGAAATTCTCTTCCAGCATGCCACCCAGCACCACGCCCAGAATGGCGGGGGCGATGGGGAACTGGTTTTCCTCCAGCAAGTAGGCGACAAGGCCCGCCACCAACATGACACCCACGTCAAACAGGGTGTTGTTGATGGCAAAGGTGCCCACCATGCAAAACAGCAAAATGACCGGCATCAAGATATTGCGCGGCACCTTCAAAATGCGCCGCGCCGCCTTGATGCACAAAATGCCCAGCGGAATCATGATGATATTGGCCAGGATAAAGATCAGGAACACCGCATAGATGTTCTGCGGGTTGGTGGTGAAGAGCGACGGCCCGGGGTTCATGTTTTTCATGTACAGCACGCCGATCACGATGGCCGTGATGCTGTCGCCCGGAATGCCGAACACCAGCGCCGGAATCCAGGCGCCAGCCAGGGCGCTGTTGTTGGCTGAGCCGCTTTCCACAATGCCCTCCACGTGCCCGGTGCCAAATTTTTCGGGCTCTTTGCTGAATTTTTTGCTCATGGCGTAAGACATCCAGGCCGCAATATCGGCCCCCGCGCCCGGCAAGGCGCCCACGGCTGTGCCCAGCACGCTGCCACGCAAAATTTGCACCGGGTATTTTTTGGCCAGCGCCCATTGGCCCTTGAGCACATTGCCGACCTGCTCGACCACCAGTTCGGCGGGCGGGCTGGTATCAACCACGTAACGGATGATCTCGGAGATGGCGAACATGCCGATCATCATCGAGATCATGCCAATGCCGCCCATCATCTCGGTATTGCCAAAGGTGAAGCGTGGGTGGCCGGCCGGGTTGCCCAGCCCCACGCAAGCGACCAGCAGGCCCAGGAACAAGGTGATCAGCCCCTTGAGTGGCTTGTCTGACGTGATGAAGACGGCACAGGTAAGCCCCAGCAACACCAACCAAAAATATTCAAACGAGCTGAACCGGGTGGCAAATTCGGCCAACGCGGGGGCAGCGACGATCAGCACCACGGTGCCAAACAACCCACCCACGGCGGAAAACACCAGCCCCGCGCCCAAGGCCATTTCGGCCTGGCCTTTTTTGGTCATGGCGAAGGCTTCGTCGGTGTAGGCGGCGCTGGCCGGTGTGCCAGGTATGCGCAGCAGACAGCCGGGTATGTCGCCTGAAAAAATCGCCATGGCAGTGGCGGTAACGATGGCCGCGATGGCCGGTATGGGCGCCATGAAAAACGTCACCGGCACCAAGAGCGCCGTGGCCATGGTGGCGGTGAGGCCTGGCACCGCACCGACAAACAGGCCGTAAAAAGACGCCAGCACCATCACCATGAGGTTGTAGGGCTCAAAAACCATGCCAAAGGCTTGACCGACTGCTGTCCACATAAGTTGATGTTTAACCGGGTTGGGTGACGGGGAGGGAAACGGGCAGGCGGGCCAGTGGCCAAACCTGCGGGCTACCAGGCGTATGGGGTCAGCAAGCCCCACGGCAGGGGCACGCGCAGCAACTTGTAAAACGCGAAATGGATCACAAGCGATGCCACAACGGCTGTTAGCACGGCGCGACCCAGCGGCACCTTGAGCACACTGAACAGCGCCGTCAGGATCAGCGGCGCACACACCAGGAAGCCCAGGTAGGTTGAGGCTTGCATGTAAAACACCACCGAACCGACCAGCACCGCAAAACCCGTCAGGTGCCGGGGCGATTTCAGCCAGGCTTCGGCGGTGAACCAGGGTGTGACGGTTCGGCTGAGCCAGCCGCGCACCAGCAGGATCGCGCCACCCACACAAATGCCCAGCGCGATCAAGCCGGGGAACAGAGCCGGGCCTACTTGTTGCCCGGGAATCTTGGGGTAACTCTGCACCGTGAACAGCACAAACCCACCCAGGGCCAGCAGCAACAGGCCAAATACCGCGTCGTTCAGTTTCATGTCAAAAGTGCAGGCCAGCCATTATTTGATCAGGCCCACGGCCTTCATGGTGGCACCCAGATCGGTGTCGGCTTTGGCCATGAATTTGGCAAAGTCATCCGGCCCGGCGAAGATCACGCCATAACCCTGTTTGGCCATGAATTCGTTGTACTCCTTGCTGGCCACCACCTTGCGCACGGCTGCAGCCAATTTGTCTTGCACGTCTTTGGGCAGACCTTTGGGGCCCACGATGCCGCGCCACGCAGCTACCGTCCAGTCGCTGCCCACGGCCGCTTTGAGGGTGGGCACATTGGGGTACAAGGCAGACGCTTTGGTGTCCATCACCGCCAGGCTGCGTACTTTGCCGGCGTCGATCAGCGCACGCGCTTCCGGCAATGAGCAGGTCACCACGTCCACACCACCCGCCACCAGATCTTGCATGGCAGGCGCAGCGCCGTTGCTGGGCACCCAGGGGATGGCTGCCGGGTCAATCTTCTGGTCCCGCAGCAAACCCGCGATGGCCAGGTGCCAGATGCCGCCTTGCCCGGTACCCGACGACTTCATCTTGCCGGGGTTGGCCTTGATGGCATCGAGCACTTCCTTGACCGATTTATAGGGTGAGTCGGCCCGCACCTGAAACCCGGCCGGGTCGGCGTTCACCAAAGCGATGGGCGTGTAGCTGGCGCTGGTGAGTTCTGTCAGCCCCTGCCAATGCATCATGCCGATTTCAACCGTGGCAACACCCAGCGTGTAGCCGTCTGGCGCAGCGCCGGCAATGGCCGAATGACCGACCACGCCGCTGCCACCCGTGCGGTTAACCACGGTGACCGGTTGGCCCAGGTCTTTTTCCAGCAGGCTGCCAATAATGCGGGCCGTGGCATCGGTGCCGCCACCGGCACCCCAGGGCACGATGAGGGTGATGGGGCGCGCCGGGTAGGCCTGCGCCAAGGCGCTGCTGGCCGTCAGGGCACACGTCAAACCCGCAACGGCACCCGCCGCAAAACGGGCCCATTGGCGGCGTGAAAAAGCATGCAACATGGTGGTCTCCTGATGAAAAATGAAGGCTGGATAACAGCCGGGGAAGTACAAGGCAACGGCAACTTTTAGCGTAACGGACTCCCGCCGTATCGCCATTAGGGTGAACCATAATATCGTATGATGATTGAGACAATCTGCGCTAGGCGGGCGAGTTCGATAGCATCAGCGCCGGGGAGCCCATTACTGATCTGCGGCACTCCTTTTCTCCCGGTTCTTCCTCCTCATTTTTATTCACAATCTGAAGTATCTCCTCCCCTATGTATCAATCCAATTTAATGAGCGGCCAGCGCATTCTGGTCACTGGCGGCGGCACGGGTCTGGGCCAGGCCATGGCCGAGCATTTTTTGAGCCTGGGCGCAGACGTCGCCATTTGCGGGCGCCGCAAACAGGTCTGTGATGCCACTGCCGATGCCTGGCGAAAGCAGTTCCCCGAGCGGCGCATCGACACTTTTGGCGTAGACATCCGCATCGCCGCCGCGGTCGAAGAAATGGTCGAATCACTGTTTGAAACCGGTGGCCTGACGGGCCTGGTGAACAACGCAGCAGGTAATTTCATCTCGCCAACCGAAGCGCTCTCTCCGCGCGGTTTTGACGCGATTGCCGGCATCGTCTTTCATGGCTCCTTTTACGTCACCCAAGCCATCGGCAAACGTTGGGTGGCTCAGGCCAAATCGGGTCAATGGGCTACCGGCACACCCTTCAGAAACGTGATGAGCATCATCACCACCTGGGTCGACAACGGTGGCCCGTATGTGGTGCCTTCGGCCATGAGCAAGGCCGGACTGGACGTGATGACCAAATCGCTGGCCGTTGAATGGGCCCGTTTTGGCGTGCGCCTGAACTGCATCGGCCCGGGCGAGATCCCCACTGAAGGCATGAGCAAACGGCTCAACCCCGGCGAAGCGCCCGGAACGCGCAGCAAGCTGCACAACCCGATGGCGCGTGTGGGCCAGATGAGTGAGCTGCAAAACCTGGCTACCTTCCTGATGGCCCCGGGCCAATGCGACTGGCTCACCGGCCAAAGCATCATGATGGACGGTGGCGGCGCCCTGGCGCATGGCGGCAACTTCTACGAGTTGCGCAAATGGACGGATGCCGACTGGCAAGAAGCCCGCGAGCGCATCGAGGCGCAAAACACCAAGGACAAGGCCCAGCGTTGAGTGCCGGCCTGCCCGTTCCAGACCCGTTGATTCCGGCAGATTCCGTTACCGGTTTGCAAGGCGACGCACGCAGGCGCGTGTTGGGCCTGATCGCCATGATGATCATGGTGCACCTTGCCTTCACCGGCGGGCGTGTGGGCCTGACGCTGTTTGCCATTGAGCTGCATGCCAGCAATTTCGTGGTGGGCCTGATGGTCAGTCTGCTCTCGGTGATCCCCATGGTGTTGTCGGTGCATCTGGGGCGCTGGACGGATCAGGTCGGCATCAAAAAACCGGCCCTGATCTCCACCAGCCTGGTGGCAACGGCCTGCCTGCTGCCGTTTTTGCGACCCTCGATTGCAACGCTGTGCATGGCCAGCGTGCTGCTGGGCTCCGGTTTCATGTTGCTGCATATTGGCGTGAGCAATGCGGTTGGACATGCCAGCACGCCCGCTACCCGCACCCAGGCCTACACCTGGCTGGCGGTGGGGTTTTCGGTGTCCACCGTTTTAGGCCCGGTGGTGGCCGGTTATGCGATAGACCATGTCGGCCATGCCCAAGCTTTCCTGATTTTGGCGATATTCCCGGCCCTGACGTTTCTCATCCTTTGCCTGCGCCGCAAAGCAGCCTTTGTGCCGCCGCCCCTTGCGCCACGCGCAGAGGATGCGCATGTGATGGATTTGCTGCGCCACAAGCCGCTACGCGCCGTCTTCATCGCCAGCGCGTTCATGAATGTCAGCTGGGACATGTTCACCTTCATGATGCCGGTGTACGGCGCACAGATCAAGTTGTCGGCCTCCAACATTGGGCTGGTAATGGGCAGCTTTGGTGTGGCAACTTTCGCGGTGCGGCTGCTGATGCCCTGGCTGAACCGGTTTTTGACTGAATGGCGGGTGTTGTGTTTTTCGCTGGGCGCTGCGGGGCTGAGTTATGCGCTCTTTCCGCTCACCTCAGACCTGCCCCTGTTGCTCGGATTGGCGTTTTTTCTGGGCTTTGGATTGGGGGCAGCCCAACCCATGTTGCTAAGCCTCATCCACCAAACAGCACCTGCCGGCCGAACCGGCGAAGCGATCGGCCTGCGGACCAGCTTTTTAAACCTGAGCCAGGTGTTGATGCCGATGACAGTCGGCGCTTTCAGCGCTGCAGCAGGCATGTTGCCCGCGTTCTGGATCATGGCCCTGGTGGGTGCGGGGGGCAGCTGGTTTACCGGGCGCCGCGCCAAACGTCTGCAAGAATAACGCCAAATTTTAAAATATGTATTTATTGACGTGTCATAAAGAATAATTTGCGTTATTGTTCAACAATTTATTGAACGAATAGCTATCTATTTAATATTATTTTTTAATATAAAATAACTATAATTTATCAAATATACAATTCAGTTGTACTTTTTTCCACACTCATTTTGTGCAAATCCTTGGCAAATTCACGCGATTCAGGCACAGCAAAGTGGGGTTGAACGACGGCCAAGCTTAATCCGCCTTGATGCCGCGCACCTCGATCAGCTTTTTCCAGCGGTCATATTCGCGCAGTTGAAACGCGGTGAACTCCTCGGGTGTGTTGGCGATGATCTTGATGCCCAGGTCAGTCAGGCTCTTCACCGTGACCGGGTCCTTCATCGCCCCAACAGCCATCTCGTGCAGCTTCTTTTTAACATCCGCCGGCAAACCTTTGGGCCCCGTCAACGCCTGCCAGCCGGAAACCTCCATGCCCGCGATGCCCAGCTCTGCAAACGTGGGCACGTTGGGCAGCGCAGGTGAACGCTCAGGTGCTGTGATGGCGATCGGAAACAGTTTGCCCGCGCGGATATGCGGCAACTGCACGTTGATATTGGTCATGAAAAAATCCACCTGCCCGCCCAGGGTGTCGTTCATGGCGGGCGCACCGCCTTTGTACGGCACATGCAGGCCTTCGGTGCCGGTTTGTTGCCACATCAGTTCAGCCGAAAGATGGTCAGAGGCCCCGTTGCCCGAACTGGCAAAGGTGATCTTGCCAGGATTCTTTTTGAGCAAATCGATGACTTGGGCAACGGTGCGTTCTGGCCGCGCCGGGCCAGTGACCAGCACGTTGGGGGCTTCATACACCAGGCTGATGTAATCCAGATCGGTGCGCGGGTCAAACGTCAGGCCCTTGAGCAAATGCGGCGCGGTGACGTAGGTGCCGATTGAATTGACGAGCAGGGTGTAGCCATCGGGCGCAGCACGTTTCATTTGGGTGGCGGCGATGGTGCCGGTGGCACCGGGCCGGTTATCCACCACGAATGATTGCCCGGTAACACCTGACATGTGTTTGGCCAAAATGCGTGCGGCGATGTCGGTCGGCCCGCCCGCCGGGAAACCCACCACGATAGTCACCTGGCGGTTGGGGTATGAACCGGTTTGTGCGGTGGCTGGCAGACTTGCCACTGCGGTTATGACACAGGTGCAGGCGACCACAAGGGCCATGAAAAATTGCTTCATAGGGGTTCCAGTCATCCGGTAGGTGGGAAGGATGCAGCGTGGGAAACGTAAATCAGAGCATCCTGATTCTGCCTCAACACGGGCACGGCATCCATCTCATCGGCTACCCGGTCATCGCCCAGACCTGAGTACATTCGCCCGAATTCAACCCGGATTATTGACCGCCAGCCGGATATACGACGCAGTAGCGGACCCCGTGTGCACCGATACATTACCAGCAGGCGCGACAACGTTACGAACCGGGCCGCCCCCGCTCGCGAATGGCCCAGCCGCCGGGTGAGCAAACGTGAGCATGCCTTTTTGTTCACTTCCGCCAATTTCGATCGCCAGCCGGTTGCCCTTGGCCAGCCGCCAGGCAATCGGCCAGACGTTGACGTCGACCTCATAGAGCTGGCCGGGTGCCATCGGCTCCTTGCGGTCAAACGTGTGCCACGCTTTGTAGGGCGTGGTGCGCGCCGCATCGGTATTGCGGCGGGACACCCGCAGCCAGCCCATCGACACCGGCAACGCAGGGTCCTGCGCCCCCTGTACGGTGACCTCGGTGCCGTCAGGGCGAATCTCACGCACCGCCACAAACAAGTCGGCATCTGTGACGGACGATGACACATAAAGGCGCAGAAGGGCCGGGCCGACGATCTCCAGGTCTTCGGGCAACGGTGCAGTTTCAAACCGCACGGGGGCTGTGGTGGTACCGTAATCGGCGGTATAACTTGCGTTGGAGGCGGCGCTCGGCTTTGAGCTTGTGAGCCTGCGGCTGGCCGCATCCAGGTACATCGTGCGTGGCGCGGTGCTGGGTAGCGGGTAGCGGTTGCCGGTGCGCTTGACGGGCCCGTTTGCGGTGCGTACGGTCACTTCGACAGCAGGGTCTGGCGCGTCGGTGGCCGCGCCCTTCAAAAAACGGTCAAAAAACCGCTGTTGCCGTGCCACGTCGCTGGCGCGATACATGAAATCTGGGTCTTGCCCGATGCCGGTGTACAGCTGCCGATAGGCCGCGTTGACCGACCGGTTGAACCCGTCAATCGTGCCGTTGAGGTGCAGACCCAACCCGCCATTGTTGGCGTAGGCAAATACCGCAGCCTTGATCTTTGAAAGGTCCGGAATACGTTCAGCCCAGAACGGATCCGTCACCGGCAAGTCGTCGCGCAGGAGCAGGCGGAAGTCTTTGGGGAATACTGTATTGGCAGCAAGTTCAGCCGCAGACAATTTGGGTGACGATGGGTTCAGCGCCGCGCCGTACTGATAGTCCTGGATGCGCCGCGCAAACCAAAGGTCAAGAAACCGAGCGCTCAACAGGCCGCCGTGGCGCACGGCGTCGCGGTAGATGTCGCTGAAGCCCTGCGCCACCAGGATCGCCTTGAGGTGCGGCGGGTTGAGCGCGGCGACCAGCCATTGCGCTGCGGCGAAGTACGAGTCACCCACGGTGCCCACATTGCCGTTGCTCCAGGGCTGCACGCCAGCCCATTCGATCGCGTCGTAGTAGTCGGTCTGCAACTGCCGCCCGAGGATTTCCAGCTTGCCAGGCGATGCGCCCGAGCCGCGCTGGTCGCAGCGGATTTGAACGTAGCCCTTGGGCACCCAGGTGTCGGGCAGCGGCGTTTCCCAATGCATGAATTCGCCCTGGGTTTCCTGACGGACATAGTCCGCGGGCGACCAGTCCTTGAACGCAATGTCTTTGGGGTAGGGACCCATGGACATGATGACCGGGAACTGGCCGGCTGCATCGGGGCGAAAGATGTCGGCCACGACATAGCTGCCATCGCGCAGCGGGACGCGGACGTTCTTCTCCTGTTTGACGGGGTAGTTGTCCCGCAGGGTGGTGGCGGAGGGGCCGCTGGCACAGGCCATGAGGGCCGGGAGCGCTGAGCCGGCAAGGCTGATTTTGATGAGGTCGCGTCTGTTGGGTTTCATGAAAGTCTCCGAGGGTGGTTGGTTGCACAAAGTGCAGACTTCCACGCGGAGCCGATGGATGTCGATGGGCGAATCACTGGCGATCACACCGCATCACGCTACCTGGAAGCTGCACAGCCGATACTGCGCGTGCAGGCGGCGAACGTCATTCACCTAGGTTAAGCAGCGGACTTTTTTAAGCGGGAGCCTGTTTGCGTAGGCGAGACAGCGACTGGGGCCGGATGCCCAGATAAGACGCCAACAGGTATTGGGGCACCAAGTCAATCTGCGGGCCGAACTGCTCGCGCATCAACTTGTAGCGTGCCCGTGCATCCATCAGCAAAAAAGACAACTCCCGCTGCTCTTTGCGAACGTATAAAAACTCGGCAACACGGCGTCCCACTTTCTGCCACTGCGGGTGGGACTCGTACAAATCCAGCAGCGTCTGATACGGCCAAACGACCAACTCTGTAGCCACTATGGCCGCGATGGCGACCTGCGCAGGCCGCTGCACCGCTGCGCTGCCAAATGACAACGTGAACGAGCCAGAAAAACTGAAGTCCTTGGTGGCTTCATCGCCATCGGGCAGCGTCACGTAGTAACGGACGAAGCCAGTTTTGATGTACGCCAATTCGTGGTGACTCTGCCCGAGTCGGCAGAAGGCTTCGCCCGGTTCCAGCGGGCGATGCCTGCCCTGCTTCGCCAAAGTTTCAATGTCGGCTTTCGGCGGGTTGGCCAGCCGCTGAAAATACGTGGCAAGGGCATTGACAAGCTCGGAAAGTTCCATAGCATGCTTCAATCAAGATGGGATTCGGGCCTCTGGCGGGGAGTCGGTTGTTATCTCATTGTGCCGCGTTTGAGGCCCGCCATCCATTGGCAAGCGCGGTCCAGCGGGGCAAACGGCGTTGCCAAGTCATCGTGTGCATTCAACAGACCGTTACCGCGACAGGTTCAGAACCTCTCCCGGCTCCAATACGACGGCTCGTGTCGTCGGGGCAGCTTTTTTGGCTGCTGCGAGAAACCGCTCTGGCGTCCCGTCGTAAGACAAAATGAAACTGTCGGTGAACCAGCTGCCCTTGAACCGGTAGTGCATGGGTACCGCCACCTCGGCACCCAGCAAGCCCGCCAGCTCAGCGGCCTGCTCGGCATTCATGACCACCTGCTCGCCCAACACGCGAAGCCCGTTGACCGACAGCAACGCCAGCTGGATGGAGGGGAAGCGCTTGGGCAATTCACGCAATTCAGGAATCAGTCTTGTGTCACCCCCGAAATAAACAGTTGAACCGTTCGCTTGCACCACGAATGTGATTTCGGGCACTTTATGGACAGCCGGTGCGGCCGTGATGGTGAGTGGCCCGACGGTAGCGGCCTCCCAAGCTTGAAGCTCACGCACATTGGTGAACCCAGCCGCCCGGGCCGTGTCCGCCATGTCCGGCCCGACAAAGAAAGGCACCGCCTTGTCTCGGTAGCGCTTCAGTGTCTCGATATCGAAATGATCGTAATGAGCGTGGCTGGCCACGATGGCGGTCAATTTCGGCAGTTGCTCCATCGCCATGGCAAGCGGCTCGCCATGGTGGAAATGCATCTTTTCGCTGAACCAGGGATCGGTCAGAACCTTGGCGTTGCCAAAGTCCAGCATCACCGATGCGTGGGCGATGCGGGTCACGCTGAAGGCGCTCGCCGGACTGCCGGGAACTGGACGCAGTGCCATGTTCTGGACGGGCGGTGCGGCGCCGGCCCGTACCGGGGCTGGCGTAAGCGGTGCGAAGAAAAAAGATGCGGCCAGCGCCGCAATGGCACTAGCAGTGATGATGGCTGGAAAAAACAGCCGACGGACATTTGGCTTCATGGGGGCCTTTCAGAAAATACACGATGGGTAGAGTCTGAATGGCCTCAAGCCTGCCGTCATTCACCTAGGTTCATCAATCCACTTTTTTTTGAGCCGAAAGAAAGTACTGCCGCTCCCTTTTACCGCGCGGGCGGGATACGACCCAGCAGCCGCTCAATCGCCATGCCGATGCCAATCAAGCGCCGGTCGCTGCCTGCTGGCCCGTCCAGTTCCAAACCAACTGGCAACCTGCTGGTGGCCCCCAGGCCGATCGGCACCTGAATGCCGGGCACTCCGGCGTTGCTTCCAGGGTCGGTGTTTTGGATATACAGATTGAAATTGTCCACACTGCTCGAATCAGGGCCTGCAGCCATGGCCACCTTGGGCACGGTGGGGAACACCAGGGCGTCGAGTCGGTTGGCAGCGAAGGTGTCGGCGTACAGCTTGACCAGGGCCGGGCGATGGGTGTTGATGGCGGCGGTGTAAATCGGGGCCGTGTCAATGAAGCCATTGGGCGTGGGTAATTTACGCGGCAACACAATGGCTTCGTAAGTGCCCTTCACATCCGGGCTGGCGGCAGCAGCGACGAGTTGGCCGATGGTGATCCCGGTGTTGGACTCGGCCAGATACCGCACCATGTCGCTGTAGCCTTCGTAAAACGCCACCGGGAAACTGACACTGCTGTTCAGGCTGGCCAGGTTGGGCATCTGCACCTCCACCAGGGTGACACCAGCGGCTTTGAGTTTGGCCAAAGCGGCGTCATAACTGCTGCGGGTATCGGCATCCATGTTGGCCTGAAACGCGGCCAAGACGCCCAGGCGTACGCCGCGCAAGTCGGCTGTTGCGGACACAGCGCCACCGGCGATCACACGGTCTAACAACTCCACGTCAGCCATGCTGACTGCCATCGGCCCGGCGGTGTCACGTGTGTGGGAAATGGGCGCAATGCCCGCCTGCGAGTAACGCCCGACGGTGGGCCGCAGCGATGCGCAGCCGTTGAGCGCACACGGCACCCGCACCGAGCCTCCGGTGTCTGTGCCCAGCCCGGCAGGCGCCATACGTGCGCCAATGGCCACACCCGTGCCGGCCGAAGAGCCCCCCGACATCTTCGTCACGTCGTAGGCATTGCGCACACCCACGTTGCTACTGGTGTTGAAGGCCGGGTTGTAGCCCGAGATGCCAAACGCCAGCTCGTGCATGTTGGTTTTTCCGAGCAGCACGGCACCGGCGTCGCGAAGTTGTTTCAACACAGGCGCATCGGTAGCAGGCACAAAGTTCTTGAGGGCCGGAGAACCGGCTGTCGATGGCAGGTCAGCCGCATGGATGTTGTCTTTGACCACAATCGGCACGCCGTTGAGCGGCAAACATGGGCCGCCGACCCGCTGCCGTGCATCGGCAGCCGCTGCGGCGCGTAATGCACCGGCTTCGTCCAAGGTAACGAAGGCGTTGTGGGCCGCTCCAGCCCTGGCCCGCGCGAGGTAGGCGCGGGTCACAGAATCACTGGTCAAACGGCCCGCGCATATCTGCGCCGCCACGTCGGTGGCCGTCAGCGCGTAGATATCCGGTTCCGACGGCGCAGGCCCAGAGACTGCCGCGCAGCCGACCAGCAGGGTCAAGGCGGAAAGTGCAAGGGCAGAACCCATTGAACTACGATGGGCCTGGCGCTGGGCGCGCGGCACCTGAAATCTCGTTGGCATACAAGTCTCCTTAGGGGAATAGAGCCCGAGGATGCGCCAACGGGCGCGACTTGTATGTCCTCTAATTAGACGACAGCCACTGACTTCAATGAAAACGACCGGACAACTGCGCCAGCCCGGCGCGCCTGTGAACGCCGAGCTTCTCGAAAACCCGGCTCAAGTAGGTACGGACACTCGGCAAGGCGATGTTCAAGGCGCGGGCGATTTCTTTGTCGGTCAGGCCCTGGCACACACAGCGGGCCACGTCCTGCTCACGCGGGCTCAGTGGCAAAGCGCTGCCTGCCGCCAATACCGATGACGAAGCCCGCGGCAACGTGTGCAGTGATACCTTATTACGCGCACGGCGCAAAGCTGCCACAAACGCGGGCTCAATCATGTCCAGCAGCATCTTGTCCCGGTTGTCAAACTCTTTGCGCTTGCGGCCCCGCCAAATGCGCAAATCGCCCAGAGCTTGCGCGCCGTCAAAGGCGTGCAGGTTCATGCCCCAATGCAGGCCGTCTCGGGCCAAAAAGTCGTTGAAAAACTCCGTTTTGAGGAGTGCCCTGCGCGGCATGACTTCAGACACCAGCGTGGCGTGGCGTTTGGCCTGCAAGGCGAAGGTAATCGGGTCGTGGTGCTGGTACCAATCCTGGTATTCCGCCAAGTTGGAGGCGCTCATGTTGAGCGCGACACAGTCACCAAACTGGGCCTCTTGGTCGCTCCAAACAAAGGAGGCGAAATGATCTGCCCGAAAAAGATCAAGCGCAGCTTGGCCCACACGTTGCCGGATGTCGCGCTCGTTGAGATCTTCTGCGAGCAGGCCAAAACAGGTGCGCAGTGCGTTTTGTTCAGTGCTGGAGAGAAACATATCGGGCTGACAAAAACGTGAACAAAAACTTGAAAACCGGATTAATTCGAGCGGATCAATCCACCGTGGCACCAGACGCAATCACCAAAGGCCGCCAGGCCTCGGCATCAGCCCGTACAAATTTCTGCATGTCGTCCAGCAACAGCGAACCCGACGTGGAAGAAGCGGCTTTGTAGCGCTCTTGCATGGCAGGCAGAGCCATTACCTCTTTGATCGAACTGGCGAGTTTCTCCAGGATGGGCCGGGGCGTACCAGCCGGGGCGGCGATGCCCGCCCAGCCTTCGACGACGGTATCTTTAAAACCCTGCTCGACAAAAGTTGCCAGCTCTGGCAGCACCGGGTTGCGCGCAGGGCTGGTCACACCCAGGCCTTTGAGCGCACCCGAGCGCAGGTGGGGCACGGCGGCGGCCAGGCCGTCCATTACCAGGGGAACGGTGCCGCCGATGGCATCGGTCACGGCCAGCGCACCACCCCGGTAAGGAATGTGCGTAAGCGTAATGCCCGCCGCCTGCGCAAAACGCATCATCACCAAGTGCGGAATGGAACCAATGCCCGAGGTGGCAAAACTGATACCCGGCGTGCGCTTGGCGGCGGCCACAAATTCAGCCAGGTTGGCATACGGTGCATTTTTGTTGGCCATCAATGCATAGGGCGTGCGCAGGATGTCGGCAATATGCGCAAAACTTTTGTCAGGGTCCCAATCCAGCCGGCCTCGGTACAGCGTAGAGCCAACGGATGAAGCACTGATCACCGATACCAACAGCGTGTAGCCATCTGGCGCAGCCTTGGCCACCAGCCCGGTGCCCAGCGTGGAACCCGCGCCGGCTTTGTTGTCGACCACCACCGTTTGCCCCAGGCGCGAACGCAACTCATCGGCGATTTGCCGGGCCACGCCATCTGTCGAACCGCCGGGCGCAAACGGCACGATGAGTTTGATGGGGCCTGCTGTCGGCCATGCGGATTGGGCAACGGCGGCAGGTGCCACCAGCCCGACGGCGATGGTTTTGACGACGGTTCGGCGTTGGATGTGGGCAGCGAGGCGGTTGGTCATCAAGACTCCATTTAAGGGATGAACAGAACAAAACGATCCATGGAGAGACAGAACACGACAGACCCATTGATCGGTGCCGGGTCGTTCGGGAACTGGTTTTTTGCTTCCTGTCCAAGTATCAATCTGCTTGCCCCAAGCGTGTCTGGCAGTTACCCTAACCCGAACGCCTTGTGCGCTGGGGTTGCAAGGCGCATCAGGCCACGGACGCGTCACTTGTGCGATAGCCTTGTTTCAAAGGGGCTCTGAAACTGCGCTAAGCTGAACACCAACTTTTTTGCCTTGACGCAACCTCACCACGGAGCCACCCATGAGCCAGGAATTGATGGAAACGATCGAGAACGGTGTTGCCACCCTCACGATGAACCGCCCCGACGCGCGCAATGCGCTCACCCGCGAGATGATGAACGACCTGCTCACCGCCCTGCCCCGCCTGGCGGCGGATTCGTCCGTGCGGGTGGTGGTGCTGACCGGCGCGGGCCGCGCGTTTTGCGCGGGTGGTGACGTCAAAGGGTTCGCCAAACGCGCCCAGGATGGCGGGGCCAACACCGAAAGTTTTGACCACAAGGTGAATGACCTGCGCCAACGCATGGAGGTCAGCCGGTGGCTGCATGAAATGCCCAAACCCACCCTGGCCGTCATCCCCGGCCCGGCGGCCGGTGCGGGCCTGTCGATGGCGCTGGCCTGCGACATGCGCATTGCCTGTGACGATGCCAAACTGACCACCGCGTTCTCCAAAGTGGGCCTGTCGGGCGATTTTGGCGGCAGCTATTTTCTGAACCACTTGGTAGGTGCTGCCAAAGCGCGCGAGTTGTATTTCACCGCCGCTGTGCTGCGGGCCGACGAGGCCCTGAAGATCGGCATGGTTAACCGCGTGGTGCCCTATGAGCAACTGGCCCAAGCCGCGCAAGACTACGCGCAGGAGCTGGCCTCTTTGCCCACCATCGCCATCGGTTTCATGAAGAAAAATTTGAACACCGGCTTGCGCAGCAACCTGAGTGATACGCTGGATGCCGAAGCCATCCATATGATCAGTACCTTTGACACCGAAGACCACAAAGGTGCCGCCAGGGCTTTTGTGGAAAAACGCCAGCCGGTGTTCAACGGGCGCTGATTCCTGCGGTGGCGAAGCGCCCTGATACAAATGTCTAAACGGTTGGAGGGTGGTTCAGCCGCCAGCGAAGGGTGTCGATGCGGTCCTCTCCAAAAAACGGCTCGCCATTCAAAACGAGGGTTGGCACACCCCAATGCCCCGAAGCCGCCAGCGCAGCCTGATTGGCTTCGACTTCCTCAATATGCGATGCCGGGTTGGCGATGGCCGCGTCCATTGCGGCCAAATCCAGCCCAGCGCGGACGGCCGCTTTTGCCAGATGTTCGCCCAGGTGCCAATCGCGCGTGCCGCCAAAAATAAGGCCCGACACCTGCAACGCAAACTGCAGGCCCTGGCCGCGGCGCTGGGCCTCCACCCCCAAATAAGTGAGCCGGTGAATGTAGGGCTGCTCGGCGGCAATGCGGTAGGTTTTTAAATCCTGCGCGATTGGATCGGGTGAGGGCCATTTATGCGGCATGCCCAGCATTTGGGCCCTGCGTACCCAATCCATGCCGATGTAACGTGCCCGCTTCAGATTGTCCGGGCTGAAAAACGCCGGGTCGCGCACGGCTAAAGGCAGCACAGGCCGAAACCGGACTTTTACGTCAAAGTCCTGCTCCAGCCGGATGGCGCCTGGCACTGCCAGATACGAATACGGGCTGCGGAAAGACCAGAACAGGTCGATAGGGGTGGTCATACGGCTGGCCTTAAAAACCCAAACCCTGATAAGCCGCTTTCTTGAACGCAAACGTATAGGGGTTGCCAAAACCAAAGTAGCGCTGTGTCATCAAGACACCCGCAATATTGAGGCGCGGGTTGATCCACCAGATCGTGCCGGCCAGCCCGCCCCAACCGACCTCTCCCACCACCTCTGCCGGCTCATAAGCCGCTGCACGGGTGGTGAAAGACGAGCCCAGCCCGAAGCACCGGCCTGGCGTGTGTGGCACATTGGGGAACCGCACGCACATGCCATCGGGCAGGTGGTTTCGGCACATCAAATCCATGGTTTCAGGCTTGAGCAGCATGGGCCCGGCCGATGCCGCACCCGGCATCAGGCTTTGCATCAGGCGAACCGTGTCATTCAATGTGGACACCAGGCCACCGCCGCCTGACTCGCGCGGCATCTGGTGCAGGTAAGCGCCTGCAAAGGGCTTGTCATCCAGCCGCGTCAGGCCGGGCTTGGTCGGGTCCAGCAGATCCACACCCACATAAAGTGCACAAAACCGGTCACGCTTGGCTTCAGGCACCCAGAAACCGGTGTCGACCATGCCAAGTGGCCCAAAAATGCGGCGCGACAAAAACGCGCCAAAGGACTCGCCAGACACGATCTCAACCACGTGGCCCAAGACATCAGTGGCCACCGAATATTCCCACTGTGTGCCAGGCTGAAAGGCCAGCGGCAGCGGTGCCAGCACCTTCATCATGTCGGCCAGCGGTGTGGTGGGGTTGAGCACGCCCGTTGTGTTGTACGCGTCGAACAGCAGAGTACCCGGGTCAAACACGCCGTAGGACAGCCCCGAGGTGTGCGTCATCAGGTGCTGAAGCGTGATCGGGGTCTTGGCGGGCTCGGTATCGTCCAGCCGGGTGGCACCAGCGCGCAGCACCTGGCGCTTGCCCAGCGCGGGAATATAGGCCTCAATCGGGTCGCTGAGTGTGAGTTTTCCCTCCTCCAGCAGCAGCAGCACCGCCAGCGAGGTGACCAGCTTGGTGTTGGAAAACATGCGGAAGATATGGTCCTCGCGCAGCGCAATGCCGGCTTCCTGGTCGGCATGGCCATAACAAAACGTGTCTACCACCTCGCGGCCCCGCAACAATGCGGTGGACACGCCGGGCAGGAATTGCCGGTCTACCTGCGATTTCATCGCGGTGTGGAGGGTAGTGAAATCTGGGGTGGGCATGGAGAGTCCTATCAGTTTTTCATGTGTTTCCGGGATTATTTTGCACCCAAGCCCATAGCCCGCGTAATCACCTCTTTCATGATCTCGTTCGTGCCGCCGTAAATGCGCTGCACACGCGCATCGGCGTAGGCCCGGGTGATGGGGTACTCCCACATGAAACCATAGCCGCCGAAGAGCTGCACGCATTCGTCCATGACCTTGCACTGCAGATCGCTGCACCAGTACTTGGCCATGCTGGCGGTGGCGGTGTCGAGTTTTTCTTCCAGCAACAGCGCGGTGCATTTATCCACAAAAACCTGGCCAATCTGCACCTGGGTTTGCAGCTCGGCCAGTGTGAAGCGGGTGTTTTGGTAACTCGCCACAGGCTGGCCGAACACCTTGCGGTCTTTCACATACGCCACTGTCCAGTCAATCGCGGCTTGCGCGGCAGCCATGGCACCGATGGCGATTTGCAGGCGCTCCCAGGGCAACTGCTCCATCAGGCAGATGAAGCCACGGTTTTCCTGCGGCTGGCCACCCAAAATGCTGTCGGCGCTTAACGCCACATTGTCAAAAAAGAGTTCGGAGGTGTCTTGCGCACGCAAACCCAGCTTTTTAAGCCGTTTGCCCACGCTAAAACCTTTCATGCCGCGCTCCACCATCATCAGGCTGGTACCTTTGGCGCCCGCTGCGGGGTTGGTTTTGGCGACAGTGATGACGACGTCGGCGTGCCAGCCGTTGGTGATGAAGGTTTTGCTGCCGTTAAGCAGGTAACTGCCGTCCGCCTGTTTGATGGCGGTGGATTTCACACCCTGCAAGTCGCTGCCGGCTGACGGTTCGGTCATGGCGATGGCGCCAATCATCTCGCCGCTGGCGAACTTGGGCAGGTAGTGCCTTTTCTGCGCTTCGGTGCCGTAACGCAAGATGTAGGGGGCCACGATTTCATTGTGCAGGCCGTAACCAATGCCGCTAAAACCTGCACCACTCAGCTCCTCCATCTGGATCACGCTGTAGAG
>JANOWY010000282.1:0-9194 GCA_031418135.1 Rhodoferax sp.
CTTGCCCCAGGTGTATTCCACGATGGCTTTGCTCTCTGGACTGGCCGGGTCGGTCACACCACGAATCTTGCCGTAGTTGTAAAGGCTCGGGCCAATCGTGCCAAACGAAATCTCTTTTTTGTCGATTTGATGGCAGTTGTAGCAATTGCCACCATTGGCCTGACCTGCTGCGTCGGTCCAGGTCAGCCCGCGACCGCTTTGGGCGATGGTTTCGCCTTGCCGCCAGTCGCCGATGAATTTGCCGTCCGAAGGCCATTTGATGGTTTTGAGGTTGGCCTCTTCAATCGCTTTGCCGATTTTTTCGTCGATTGGTTTGCCAGCTACATCAGCCGCGCTGCATTCGCGGTTGGCGGCATCTTGAACCAGGCGGTCTACTTTGACAGGCCCTTCATCGCGAAACGAGGCCTGGGCGATTTTGGCCGCCAACGCATCCAGCTCGACCGGGCCAGGCACCGACGTGCAGCCAGATATAAAAATAGTAGCAAAATATGCAATTAATACGTGAACAAAAGTGCTTTTTTTCATATGCTCTACCTCCGCTCAACGTTTGATGGCTGGTGCAATGGTCTCGCCACCCTGACCGTTCACACCCAGGTAGACACCCAGTGCAACCGTGGCTTCACTGCCAAACAAGGGGTACGGGAAACGCTGCTGCCGGTAACAATCATTCAAGCGCAATTGCATACCCCACATTTGGCCGTTGGAAACCCGGTAAGCGGGCCAGGCACCAAAGCCGTTTCCGGCACCGGGGTTTTTGGTGAGGTTGGGCAAATCTTGCAGGCGAATGCGCTTGCCCTCTTCACCATGACAAGAAGCGCAGGCGAAATCATGCGAGCCGCCACGCGCAAAAAACAGGCGCTTGCCCACTTCGTACATGGTTTTTTCGGCGACATGCGCTTGCGGCAGGTTGAACTTCATGCCACGCGACTCGCCGGCGACCCAGGTAGCCAGCGCCGTGACATTGTTTTGCTCGCCTTGGCCGAAGGCCGTTTTTGAAATCTCGGCAGCGTTAAAACCTTGCAAAGTCTCCATGCAGGTGACGAGGCGGGATTCAAGGTCTTGCACCTTTTGGGTGTCGGCAAAATAACGCGGCAACTCGACAAAAACGCCCTTGAAAACACCGGGGCCTTTGCCTAAATCGCATTTTTCAAGTGATTCGTTTTTAGGGCCGCGCTTTTGTTTCCACAGTGCCTCGCCTTTGGCCTCAAATAGCTCCGAGGGGTTGCCATCGGCCAGCAAGGCGCGGTATTCCGCGATGCCATCGGCAGCTGTTTTTTGCGCCATGGCGGGCAGCGCCATGGCAGCACTCATCGCCACCAGTACGGTGCCCGGGACCCACTTGAATCCAATTTGCATAGAGAGACTCCTCGTTATTGTTTGATGACCCGCAGGATGCCAACGGCCCACGCCAGGTCAGGCCGCATTTTTAGCCCGACCGTGAACCTCTCACGAAACAGTGGCTTCATCAGTACGGGTATCGCCTCTGTTGTCTTTCCAGTTCACAGAAATTTTGTCGCCAGCCTTGCCACCTTTCACGGTGAACTGCAAGAACGGGTTTTTGGCCACTGCCGGGCCCCATTCAGCGCTGAGCACTGGCTTGCCATTGTGTGAAGCCGTGACATCACTGATGTGCCACGCCGGGATGACTTTGCCTGCCGAATCTTTGCGTTGGCCGGTTTCCATTTCGTGGGCCATCAGCACACGGACGATGATGTTGCCACCTTGGGCTTGCGCGCGAATGCGCATCGGGTCTGCCATGATTAACTCCTGTTTAAACGCTATTTGAAATTAGCCGCCGCAGCCGCCTAAGGTGACCTTGACTTCCTTCTTGCTGAAAAATGCCTTGCCATCGTTCATGATGGCCACCGCGTAGACGTCAGACGACTGACCCATCTTGGCGCGGGTGGTCATGTTGGCTTCAACGGCATCGGTAACGGCGAACGAAGCCACCAAGGTGCTGGGGTTTTTTTCGACCAGCAACAGCAAGGTTTTGACACCAGCCAGGCTCGTCGCTACGCCCATGGGCACCACGGCGCCGTTTTCAGCAATGTCGGGCGCAGTCAGCGTCACATCCTTGCTGGTTTGGGGTACGGATGCGCCCAGGGCTTTCATCACGTCGGCCAGATTTTTGGCGTCAAACGCGGGCGCGTTGAAGGCATGGGCGAATTGCGGAAACAAGCCGGTGCCGGCCAGCAAGCTGGCGACCACGGCGCTTTGGGTTAATGTCTTTCGACGGGTTTGCATGGGGAACTCCTTTTTGAAGAACAACAAATTGTGAAACGATTGATAACGGTGATGGGGTGTATTTTCCCTCAAGTAGGGATTTCCTGGCATTTCTCTTATAGCCATTTGGCACCTGACCTTACTTGGGTGCACCCACGGCCAGCCATTGCGCCAGGGTTTTGGCATCGGCTGCCGGAACGGTTTGCGCTGGCATGGGAATAGCCCCCCAGACACCCGAGCCACCCTTGACGATTTTGTCTTGCAGGTAAGCCGCCTGCCCCGGGTATTTTTTTCCAACTTCGGAAAATGCCGGCCCGACGATTTTCTGGCTGAGACCGTGGCAGGCCGTGCAACTGTATTTGCCCAGCAAAGCGATGGCAGCTTTGGCATCGACACCTTTGTTTTCGCCATCTGGTTTGGGCGGCACGGCGATGGCAGCTGTTGCTGCGGCGGGTTTGCCACCGGCTTCTGGCTGCGTGGTGTCGGCACCATGTTGCGCACCCACGGAACGGTTTTGCTCAGCCAAATTGCCATGTGCATTGCGGGCGTGGGCCGGCAGCAGCGAAGCCACCTGAATTTCAACCGCGCAGTTTTTGACGCAAGCGATGGCCTGAACGTCCGGCTTTTTTGCGCCCCCGAACTCCGTGCCTGGCCACAACGCATGGCGGGTGTGCATGCCATGGCGATTGGGCATCCGGTCTTGCACCTGTTTGATGGTTTGCTCGTTCAGCGTGAAATCATCGGGCACGATGCCACCGAGATTAAGCATGAAGGCGGTCACGGCATAAACCTCGTCGCTCGTCAATGACTTGGGCTGCGTCCAGGGCATGGCCCGGTTGATGTAATCCCACAACGTGGAGACTGTGCCGAGCTTCATCAACGTCGTGCGCCCTGGGTAGGCTGAGTCTTTGAGCCTGGCCACCTTGCCGGTCTTGATGTCCTCAGCCGTCGTGCCGCCGACCAACGGGCTGAAGACCTCATTCGATTCACCAAAAACGCCGTGACAAGAAGCACATTTGGCCTCCCACACATCCTGGCCTTTGGCCACCGTTCCTGACCCTTTGGGCAAACCCTTGAAATCGGGGCGCACATCGATGTCCCACGCTGCCACTTCGCGCGCCGTCGCGGCGCGCCCTACTCCGGGAAATTTGTTCTCCGGAAATTTGTCGCCCGCCTGCCCCCAGGCCGGCATTGATGCCGTTGCCAGCAGGGCAGCCAACAGACTTGCCGCCCGCAACATTGCCAGGTTGGCGGTCAAAGCAACACCAGCACAGCGCATGGCTTCAGGAAAGCTGGACATTCTTCACCTCGCCGTTGTCCTGCACCATCCATGACTGAATGGAGTTGTTGTGATAAATCGAGCGGGAACCCCGCACCGCGCGGTTTTGGCGATAGGTTGGCTGCACATAACCGGTGTCGTCAATGGCCCGGCTTTGAATGATGGCGGGTCTGCCGTCCCAAACCCAATCGGCATTGAAGCGGGTAAGGCATTTGGACAACACCGGCGTTTCCAGCCGTGCAGGCCGCCAGTTGCGTCCACCGTCGGTCGAGACATCTACTTTTTTCACTGTGCCACGGCCCGACCAGGCCAGGCCAGTGATGTTGTAAAAACCCTTGTCCAGCAACAATTGCCCGCCCGATGGCGTGGTGACCACACTTTTGCATTCCTGAATGCTGGTGTACTGGCGGTGTTGCCCGTCGGGCATCAAATCCATGTAATGGATGGCTTCGTCTTTGGTGCCATACGGCTTGTCACCCAGTTCAATGCGGCGCAGGTATTTCACCCAACTCACACCTTGAACACCCGGCACCACCAGACGCAAGGGGTAACCGTTTTCAGGCCGCAACATTTCACCGTTTTGACCATAGGCAACAAACACCTCGCCGCTCAAAATCTGGCTCATGGGGATGGTTCGCGTCATCGACGAACCATCGGCACCTTCGGCCAATACAAACCGGCCTTTTTTCAAATCGGCACCCGCCATTTGCAACAGCGTGAGCAGCGGCACCCCGGTGAACTCACTGCAGGACAACATGCCGTGAGAATACTGGGCGGTGGGCACTGCCACATTGCCCCATTCCATGCCGGTGTTGGCACCACATTCGATGAAATGAAAACGCGACACCGACGGCAGGCGCATCAACTCGTCGAGCGTGAACACCATGTCGCGTTTGAGCATGCCGGGCTCTGAACCATTGAGCATCAACCGGTGTTTGGAGGGGTCTACGTCCCACCAGCCCTGGTGGTGCCGCTCAAAATGCAATCCCGACGGTGTAACGATGCCAAACAGTGACTGCAAGGGCGCGAACGACACCGACGATTGGGTCGATTGCGTCAGGCCCGGGCTTTGGCGGCGCTGGACATTGGTTTCAAACTTGGAGGGCTTGCCGTAAGCATCGGTCACCACACTTTGCCCCAGACTCTTGCTGTGTTCCGGCAGGCTCAGGATGTTTTCGTCACCGTCTGTGGCAGCAAGGGGTGAGGTTTGCGCTATTGCCAGGCCACTGACACCCGTTGCAGCGCCAACGGCTGCCGTGGCAAATGCGCGGCGCATGAAGTCGCGCCGACCATCCGGGCTTGCCGAAGCGGCCGCTCGAAGCGCTGCCAGGTTCAAAAAATTCTCGGGTGCTTTGCGAATTCGCCCGGACGCTAAAGGCTGTGATATCACGATGGCCACATGAAAGTATTTATATATCAGAATGTACTAATATAAATAGATTTTCATGGATGCTCTATAGGGATTTCCCTAGAACGCCACGCAACTTGTGGGACACCCGCCCTATTTGAATCGGTAATGATCGCGGTTCAGCACTGCCGCTATCGACGTGACTTCATCGGGAAACAACGCCAGGTTCAGCTCGGTATTGCATTGCTCGACCATACCCCGAAGGAACCCGGCGGTATTGATCCGCCCTTTGGGCCGGTAGATCGCACTGCCATTGCCACCCACTTTGCCGATATGACAGGCCTCGCATTTGTGTTGCGCGATCAATTGCGCACCCAGCGCCAGGTCCGCTTCCCTGAACTCAACCGGGCCCTGCGCGTGGGCTGTGCCAAGCCCGGCAAGCAAAGCCAAAAAAACCAGCAGGCGCCAAAACGCGGTGTTGTCGTGAACATTCATTCTGCCAAGGCTAACCGAAGAACAACCGATTCACAATCCACCCGCTCAATGTGAGAACATGGGGCATGACATCCAAACCTTACGACCTGATCATTTTTGGTGCGACTGGTTTTACTGGCCGCTTGGTGGCCGACTACCTGCAGGCGCAATACGGCAGCAAGCCGGCGCACCCCGACCAGCCGCCGGTGCGCTGGGCGTTGGCCGGGCGCAGCCTCGAGAAACTCAAGGCGGTGCGTGCCGAGATCGGCGCGGGCGACGAAGTGCCGCTGATCGTTGCCGATGCCACCTCGCGCGATGCGTTGAGGTCGTTGGTGGTGCAAACCCGCGTCATCATCACCACCGTGGGGCCCTACCAGCAGCATGGCGAACCGCTGGCTCGGGCCTGCGCTGCAGCGGGCACCGATTACGTCGATTTGTGTGGCGAGCCCCTGTGGATGGCGCAGATGATTCCGCAGCTTCAGCCCCTGGCCCTGGAGAGTGGCGCACGCATCGTTTTTTCATGCGGGTTTGATTCCATTCCGTTTGATTTGGGTGTCACGTTTTTGCAAGCCGAAGCCCAGCGGCGGTTTGGCGCACCCTTGCAACGCGTGCGGGGCCGGGTGAAGGTGATGAAAGGTGGTGTATCAGGCGGCACGGTGGCCAGCTTGATGGGGCAGCTTGATCAAATCAGCGGTAACCGGGCACTGGCCAAAACCTTTGACGACCCGTTTGCTCTGACACCGGGGTTCATCGGGCCGGCGCAACCCGAAGGTGAATCGGCCCAATACGACGACATCGCCAAAAGCTGGAGCGGGCCCTTCGTGATGGCCGCCATCAATACCAAAAACGTACACCGTACCAATGCCCTGCGCGGCCACCCCTGGGGCACCGATTTTTTGTACGACGAACGCATGCTGACGCGCGACGGCCTGTTGGGTGCCAAACTGGCCCGCGCCCTGGCCCGCACCACCCGCGTGCAAAACCTGTTGCTCGGGTTTGGCCCCACCCGGGCGCTGATACGCCGGTTTGCGGTGCCGCAACCGGGCCAGGGTCCCAACCAGCGCCAGCGGGAAACCGGGCGTTATGAGGTAATCTTCAGCGGTGAGACGGCCAGCGGCCAACACCTGCAAGCCACGGTGAAAGGCGACCGCGACCCAGGGTACGGCTCCACCTGCAAACTCATCACTGAAGCGGCGCTGTGCCTGGCGCGGGACGTGATGCAGGCCCCGCCCGCAAGGCATGGTGCCGCGCCAGACAACATGGCAGATCAAGACACCCCGGCTTTCACGCCCGGCGGCGTGTGGACACCCGGTGCCGCCATGGGTCTGGCCTTGGTGCGCCGCCTGCATGCCCGCGCCGGTTTGACGTTTGTGATTGATTGACCTATTTCTATAATATTTATTTTTGAACACTGTAATTAAGAAAATGTGCTAAATGTTCATAAAATAATTGAATAATAAGCTACATTATTTTTATAATTTATGTACTATTAATATACGTTTATATGATATAAATACTAATTAAATTATAATGTATGTGCAACTTCAGCCACCGTCCAACCCGAGAATCCATCATGTCCATACACCGTTTCCTCACCCCGTCATCCCTGCTGCGCTTATTGATGGCTTTGCTTCTGGCGGTCACCAGCGCGGTGGGCTTCGCGCAAGACAAAGTGGTCTATCACATTGACGACGCCGCCACCCAAGCCACCAAAGGCCTGCGCAATATCCGCAACCACCTGGACGTGGCACCAGAGACAAAAATCACGGTCGTCACCCATGCGCAAGGCGTGGATTTTTTGTTTGAAGGCGCCAAAGACCCCAAAAACCCCGACATCGACTACGGTGCCCTGGTCAGCGCGCTGAAGTCCCGGGGTGTCACGTTTGAAGTTTGCGAGATCACGCTCAAAAACCGTGACCTGAAAAAAGACAAATTCAACCTCGACGCAGTCTTCACCCCTTCTGGCGTAGTGCGTATCGGGCAGTTGCAAAGCCGCGAAAAATACGCCTATATCAAGCCCTGATTTCGAAAAGCCGGGTCTCGCGTCGGGCTTGTTACTGGCTCGGGTTTACTACTGGACCACCAATAGCCACTCGCATCTCGCAACTCACAACTATCATTGGTTACTTATATAACCAGGTTGCACCATGACTCCTCACCGATTTTTGCGGTCTCTGCCTGTGGCTGCCATTTTGTGGGCCGCACTCGCCGGGCCCGTGCTGGCGGTTGAAGTGCAGTTTGTGGCCGTGTTGCCGGGCGTGTTTGCCCACATCGGCGACACCGGGCCGCGCAGTGTGGCCAATGAAGGCCTCAATGCCAATATCGGCCTGATCGAAACACCGCAGGGTGCCATCCTGATCGACAGCGGGGCCACACAACGCTCTGCCGCACAGATCCACGCGGCGGCGCGGCGCGTGACACAGCAGCCCGTCAAATGGGTCATCAACACCGGTGGGCAAGACCACCGCTGGCTGGGCAACGCCTATTTTGCTGCGCAAGGCGCACAGGTGATCGCCCATGAAGCTGCCCGCGCTGACATGCAAGCCCGTGGTGGCGACCATGTGGCCACGCTCACCAACGCGCTGGGCGAACTGGCCACCGGTACGGCACCAATGCTGCCCACCCGCTGGATTGCGGGCCCGGATACACCACTGGTGTTGGGCGGCCTGAGGCTCGAACTACGCCACCGGGGCGGTGGCCACACACCCGGCGACATGCTGGTGGCACTGCCCGACCAGCGCCTGGTGTTCAGCGGTGATCTGGTCTATGCAGACCGCTTGTTGGGGGTGATTCCGGTCAGCAACACCCGCGCCTGGCTGGACGCGTTTGCTGCGCTGGAGGCTCTGGCCCCAGCCGTCATCGTGCCGGGCCATGGCCGCGTCACCACCTTGCCCGTCGCCCAGGCCCAAACCCGCGACTACCTGCGCGCCTTGCGGGCCCATATGAAAAAAGCGGTGGATGACGGCGTGGACATCAGCCAAGCGATCAAAACATTTGATGCCAGCCGCTGGGCGCCGTTGCTGAATGCCGCCGAACTGTTGCCGGGTAATGCCAGCCGCACCTATCTGGAGCTGGAACGCGAATAGTGGCTGAGGGCCCAAGCCTCTCAGCGCAGGGCCTGCCGGGCGGTCTGCACCCGCTGCTCCAGGTAAGCGCCGTAAAAATCCAGTGAGCTCATGCCCTCCAGGCGCGGTGCTACTTCCCGGTTGTTGCGGCCATAAAAAATCAGGGTGGGGGCCACCGAGACGTTCAAATCGGCAATCAGCTGGGCTTGAGTCGTATCGCGGCCTTGCAGGTCTTTCAGGGCTTCGCGGTGTTGCATGTTGATCTGCACCACCCGCAAGCCCTGCTCGCGCACCAGCGGCGCCAGGTAGTTTTCACGGGCGATTTTGCAATAAGGGCAACCGTCCAGGCTGACCATCAACACCAGCGGTTGCCCGGCTTTGAGGGCAGCGGCCAGCTCGGTTTGTAACGAAGCCGAAACGGGCAGCACGATGGGAGGCGCGCGTGGAGAGGGCTCTGCCGAAGTCTGCGCCAAAACGTGCCCCGACAGGCCCAGCGTGGCGACCAAAACGGCGATGACCACCCTTCCCCAATGCCTGGTCAGAATCTCTCGGCGCTGCATATCAATCTCCCTCGCGTTCCATCAGCAAATAGGTGTTGTAGGCGTTCATGCGGTTGATGAAGCGAAACATCGGCACCTGCTCAAATCGCTCCCAATCGGCTTGTGCGTAGGCCGCCTCGAACGGTTCCAGGTTTTTGGCGGCTTCACCCATGGCCTTGCGCAGGTAGACCAAATAATCGCGGGTAAGTTGCATGTCTTGCACACTTTGGCGCGACACCGCGCCATGGCCGGGCACGATCACCGCA
>JANOWY010000283.1:0-1560 GCA_031418135.1 Rhodoferax sp.
GATTCATCTCGCTCCGGTATGAAATGATCTTGAAAATGTATTTGTGTGCATGAATGTTAAAAGCAACAATGCGGCACCGCAAGACAACTGTGGCTCGCTCAAACCCGGAAATAGACCTGAAATGACTGCCAATTCAAACCCCAACCCACCCGCAAAAGCCAACTACCGTGTCGGCCTGATCGTGCCAAGCTCCAACACCACCATGGAGACTGAGATTCCGGCCATGTTGCGCGCCCGCGAGCAGGTGTTGCCCGAGCGGTTTACCTTTCATTCCAGCCGCATGCGGATGAAATCTGTGACCCAGACAGAGTTGGCCGCAATGGACAAAGACTCGGACCGTTGCGCGCTGGAGCTTTCAGATGCCCGCGTGGACGCGATGGGCTACGCCTGCCTGGTGGCCATCATGAGCATGGGCAAGGGTTACCACCGCGAATCACAGCGCCGCCTGCATGAGGTTACCATTGCCAATGGCGCTGCCACACCTGTTATCACCAGTGCCGGCGCATTGGTAGAAGGCCTGCACGCCATGGGGGCCAAAAAAATCTCTATCGTTGCGCCCTACATGAAGCCATTGACGCAACTGGTGATTGACTACATCGAGCACGAAGGCATCGAAGTGCTTGACAGCGTTTCACTGGAAATCCACGACAACCTGGCTGTGGGTGCGCGCGACCCCCAAGCGCCCGCCGAATTGTGGAAGCAGCTCAACGTGCAAGGCGTTGATGCCATCGTTGCATCGGCCTGCGTACAAATGCCCTCGCTCGCGTCCATCGACATGATTCAGCAGGCCAGCGGTTTGCCGGTGGTTTCAAGTGCGGTGTGCACCACCTGGGCCTTGCTCAAAAGCCTGGGGCTGGAGCGGCGCATGCCCGGTGCGGGGGCTTTGTTGTCGGGCCGTTATTGACAGGTTTGCGCCAGAAACCCTCCCAGCCGGTCGCGCCTACAAGACGCTGGAAAAACGCCAATAATCACGTCACATCAGACCCCGTCGCATCGGCTCCCATCGCCTTCCGTTTCTGCCTTGAATGGCTTGTTTGCCGCCTCGTTTACCTTTCTTCTTCACACCCAACATCAACATGCCCAAACGCTTCAAACCCCTGATTTCAACCCTGGTGCTGATGGCGTTTGCCCATGTCGCACAGGCGCAAAACTACCCCACCAAACCTATCATCTTGGTGGTACCCAATCCACCGGGTGGTTTTGTCGATGCGTCGGCGCGTATCTTGTCGGATTCGCTGGCCAAAGTGGTGGGCCAGGCCGTGGTGATCGACAACAAAGGCGGCGGCAGCGGCAACGTGGCCTACCAGTTTGCCGCCCGCGCCAACCCCGATGGTTACACCCTGCTCAACTCCTATTCGGCCTACCACGTCGGCAACCCCAACCTCTCACCCAAATTGCCGTGGGCGCAAAAAGACTTTGCACCCGTCGCCTTGATCACCGTGGCCACCAATGTGATTGCCGTGCACCCCTCGGTGCCCGCCAATAACCTGGGCGAGTTCATCAGTTACATCAAAAAGAACCCGGCCAAGCTCAGCTACGCCTCGCAAGGCAATGGCTCAC
>JANOWY010000284.1:0-12558 GCA_031418135.1 Rhodoferax sp.
GTCCATCATGTCCCAGCCCAACACCACGTCGCAAAAACCGAAGCCACCTTTAGGGAAGGTTTCAGCCGCACCAAGGAACTTGTCACGGTGCAGGTATTTGCCGCGCAAAATGCCATCCATGTCGGTAACGGCCACCTTGACCTTGGCAGCGCCGCTTTTCTCGATGGCTTTGATGGCCGGGTGGATTTTGGGAGATGTAGCCATGGTGTCTTTCGTCAATGGCGGAAAGCCTCAAATATTGGGTGCGCCGGATGTTATGCCCAGGTCTTTCAACACGAGCGCTACCGCGTGAACCGCTTGCTCCATCTCCAGTTGGCCAATCGCGCCAATGCAGCCAACACGGAAGGTTTCGATCTGCGTCAGTTTGCCAGGGTAGAGCACAAACCCTCGCGCACGAGCCGCTGCGTAGAAGGTCTTGAAATCGTAACGCGGGTCGGCTGGGCCATGAAAGGTGACGATGATGGGGGCCTGCACCGATGCATCCAGAAACGGCTTGAAGCCCAGCGCCGCCATGCCCCGGATGAGCGTTTGGCAATTTTGGCTGTAGCGCGCCAACCGCGCAGGCTGGCCGCCTTCGGCTTCAAACTGGGCAATGGCCTCGTGCAAGGCCACCACCACATGCGTAGGCGGCGTGAAGCGCCATTGTGTGGTCTTCTCCATGTACTGGTATTGGTCGTACAAATCCATCGCCAGCGATGGGCTGCGGCCTTCACAGGCCTGCAAAATAGCTTTGCGAATAAACACAAACCCCATGCCGGGCACACCTTCGAGGCATTTGCCGCTGGCCGCGACGAGCGCATCAAAGCGGGTGGTTCGGGCGTCGATTTCGATGGCGGCAAATGAACTCATGGCATCGACGATCAGGCCCTTGCCGTGGCGCTCACACACATCGGCAACGGCCTTGAGCGGGTTCAGCACGCCTGCGCCGGTTTCGCAGTGGATCAGCACCACGTGGGTGATGGAGGCATCTGCTGCCAGCTTTTGGTCTACCGCTTCGGGCGACACCGCCTGCGCCTCATCAAACGGCATCAGCGTGCATCGGCGGCCCATCATGGTGGCGAGTTTGGCAGCGCGTTTGCAATAAGCCCCGTTGTCCAGCACCAGCAGGTGGCCATCGGCGGGCACCAGGGTGGCGACAGCAGCTTCCACGCTGATGGTGCCGCTGCCTTGCTGGGGCACCACCACATGGGTGTCTGCCCCGTGGATAACGTTCAGCAGGCTGGTGCGGATGCTGGCCGTGACGGCATTGAACTCCGCGTCCCAGCTGCCCCAATCCTTGAGCATGGCGAGTTTGGTGCGCAACGTGGTCGTTAAAGGTCCAGGGGTCAGAAGAATTTTGTCGCGATCCATATGAGCAATTCCATAAATCCAATGTTAGGGCGCATTACTGCGTTGCAAATCCTCGCAATACGTACGTATTGCTGTGGTTTGCGTCTTGCACTGCATCCCTAAAATTGAATTTCCGGAAATGCTCATGCCGAATCAGCGCGAAACCACCCGCCATGCTTGGGTGCGTTTGTTCACAAACCAGCCCAAAAGCATAAATAGCAATGTTGCCACAGTAGAGGCCAACCCGATCAAGACCGCCATGGCCGCGGCGGCACCGATTTCACCGGCTTCGTCCAGGTTCAGGATGGCGATGGAGGCGACCTTGGTATCGGGCGAATACAGGAACACTACGGCGGATATCGTGGTCATGGCGTTGATGAAGAAATACCGCGCGATATCAATGAGTGCTGGCGTACAGATGGGCAGCGTGACGCGCCAAAAGGTTTTGTAAAACGGCACCTTGAGCGAGGCGCTGACGGCTTCAAATTCCGCGTCCAGGCTTTTCAGCGCGGTTACCGCCGTCAGGTGCCCGGTGGTGTAGAAATGCACGATGGTGCACAGCGTCAGCAAAGCGACGGTGTGGTACAGCCCATTGAGCGGATTGGCAACGGCATTGAAAAAGAAGATGTAACCCAAGCCCAGCACCAGCCCCGGCACCGCCATGGGCAGCATGGCCAGCAGTTTCACCAAACCACGCAGGCCGTTGGCCCCTGGCAAGTCGGCTTTGGTTTTCTCCAACAGGTAAGCCCCCGCAAAAACCAGCGCTGTACCAAACACAGCCGTTCCAGCCGCCATTTTCAGGCTGTTGATGAAGCCCACGCCGACTTCGGCATCAATCAAGCCCAGCTTGAAGTTGTTGAAACTCGGTGTCAGGTTGTAGGGCCACAGCGTCACAAAAGAAGCAAAAATGGCCATGCCCAACATGGCCAGCACCAGGAATGCAACGGCGCTGCAATAGAGCAGCATGGCGCGATCAAAGGCACTCGCGGGTTTGGGCGCATAAGGCACGGCACGCGCGGTGAGCATGGCGGTTTGCCGACGGCTCACGTAGTTGTCTACCGCAAAGGTCAGCACGGCCGGCAGCAACAACAAGATGGCCACCACCGCGCCCTTGGCAAAGTCTTGTTGGCCAATCACCAGCTTGAAGACATCAGTGGCCAGCACATTGAAGTTGCCGCCAATCACTTTGGGGATACCAAAATCGGTCATCACCAGGGTGAAGGTCACCAACGCGGCCGAGATCAAGCCATATTTGGCGCCTGGCAGGGTGATGGTAAAAAATTTGCGCGCGGCTGCTGTACCCATGGCATCCGCGGCTTCGTACAGGCGCGCGTCGGCGAGGCTCAAGGCCGTCACCAAGATCATCAACGTGTGCGGAAACACGGCAAAACATTCCGCCACCACGATGCCGGGCGCGCCGTATATTTGGTCGATGCCCACACCCTGCATCCAGGCCTTCAGCACGCCCTGGTTGCCAAACCAGTAAATCAGCGATATGGCTGACAGCAGCGAAGGCGCCAAAAGCGGGATGAGTGTGATGCCGCGGAACAGGCTTTTGAGCGGCATGCAGGAGCGCGTGAGCGCATAAGCAAAACCAAAGGCCAGTGGCACCGTGATGAAAGTCACCAGGCCCGACACCCAGAGGCTGTTCCACAGGCTGTCCAACAAAGCAGGGGTTTTGGCGTAATCCATAAAGTTGGTCAGCCAAACCCATTCGCCGTCTTTGCCCTGCAAGGCCTGCACCAAGATAGCCAACAGGGGCAGCGCCAAAAAGGCCAGCAACACCAGGGCGATCAACCCGATGAGCAGCACAGCCAGAGTGTCTGTCCAGGCTATTTTTTGCCGCAAGGGATGAGCCGTTGGGGGCTTGGCGGTGGCGGCGCTGACCATCGCGTTCACTTAAAACACCTTGATGCGTTCTGGCATCAGCCGCAAGGGCAAGCTAGAACCAACTTGCAGGTTCTGTTCGGCCAGAAAATTCAGCGACAGATAAACCGTCAGCTCCTGCGCGGGCAAAGCGGCGCTCGTGACATGCACGTGGCAAAACGAACCCAAAAAATCGATCTTGTTGATACGGGCATCAAACACCAGCGTGTCACCGGGCTGTATGGGGCGCGCCAGCACGTCTTCGGGGCGCAAATACACTTTCACCTCACCGTCTCCCGCGATCTTCGTGGCTTGCAACGCCTGCTGCATGGGCAACTGAAGGCTACCCAGCTGCAATTGGCCCGCGACGATGCGGCCAGCCAGCACATTCACTTTGCCGACAAAATCGGCCACAAAAGGCGAAGCCGGTTCGCGGTAAATTTCCATCGGTGTACCCACCTGTTCGATCACGCCGTGGTTCATCACCACAATGCGGTCGGCCACGCTCAGGGCCTCTTCCTGATCATGCGTGACCATGATGGTGGTGACCCCCAGCGTCTGTTGCAAGGCGCGGATTTCGCCGCGCAGGCGCACGCGCTCCAGCGCGTCCAGGGCCGACAGCGGCTCATCGAGCAGCAGCAGCCCTGGCTTGGTGGCCAGCGCCCGCGCCAGCGCAATGCGTTGCTGCTGCCCACCCGAGAGTTGCGCCGGGTATTTGCCTTCGCTGCGGGGCAGGCCGACCAGCTTGACCAATTCCGTCACGCGCTTCTGCACCTCTACTTTGGGCACCTTGCGGTTCACCAGGCCGTAAGAGACGTTATCGGCCACGCTCAGATTGGGGAACAGCGCATAACTTTGGAAAACGATGCCGTAATCGCGCCCGGCCGGCGGCAGCAGCGAGATATCGCGCCCACCCTGATGCACTTCGCCCGCCGTTTGCACCTCGAGCCCCGCGATGATGCGCAAGAGCGTGGTTTTGCCGCAGCCCGAAGGCCCCAGAAAACAGACAAACTCGCCCTTGCCGATTTGCAACGAAACATCCTTCAGCGCTTCAAAAACGCCAAAGGATTTGCTGATGTTGTTGAGTTCAAGGAATTGCATGAAAGGCCGCTATGCGTCGGTTTGCCGCTGCGCCGGTTTCTTCGCGCAGACACCGAGGAACCGGCTTTGCCGGGCCACTGGTGTCGTCCCCCTACGGGGGAAGGCGGCCAAAGGCTGACTCAGGGGGGGCTTCCAATTGCAGGGGTCAACGTTTCTCGACCTTGCCGTTATACCGCTTGGTCCACTCATTCAAGATGCGCTCGCGCTGCTCGGCGGCGTAATTGAAATCCAGCTTCACCAAGCGCTGTTCGTAATCTTTGGGCACGTTGGCCAGCGGCGGTGCCACCCCCGGCTGGGCGGTGATGGCGAAGTTTTTGCCATACAAAATCATCGCGTCTTTGCTGGAAGCCCAATCGGCCAATTTTTTGGCGGCTTCGAGCTTCTTGGTGCCTTTGTGGATGGCGAAGGCTTCCAGATCCCAACCCAGGCCCTCTTTGGGGAAAACCAAATCAATCGGCGCGCCCTTGGCCTTGTTGGCGTTGGCGCGGTATTCAAACGAGATACCCACCACAAACTCGCCAGCGGAGGCCATGTTGCAGGGCTTGGAGCCGCTGTGCGTGTATTGCGCGATGTTCTCGTGCAGCCCGTCCATGTACTTCCAGCCACCGCCTTTGCCGTTCTCGTCGCCAAACAGCGTGAGCCAGGCGATCACGTCGAAATAACCGGTGCCGCTGCTGGCCGGGCTGGGCATAACCACCTGGCCTTTGTAGACAGCCTTGGTCAGGTCTTTCCAGGTTTCAGGTTTGGGGATGTTTTTCTTGGCGGCTTCAACCGTGTTGAAACACACCGTGGCACCCCACACGTCCATGCCCCACCAAGCCGGCACTTTTTTCTTGTCGCGGTACTGGCTCATGATGGCGTCGAGGTTTAGCGGCGCATAGGGTTCCAACATGCCCTGCTTGTCCATCAGGGCCAGTGAGGAGGCAGCCACACCCATCACCACGTCAGCCTGTGGGTTGGATTTTTCAGCCAGCAGTTTGGCGGTGATGACGCCAGTGCTGTCGCGCACCCACTTGATTTCAATGTTGGGCTCATTCCGGTTGAAGGCCTCTTGGTAGGCCTTGATCTGGTCGGTCTCCAGCGCGGTGTAAACCAGCAACTGGGTTTTTTGGGCGGAAGCCAAACCCGAGACAGCCAACAGGCCAGCCAGGGTGGCGATTTTGAAATTTGAAAACAAGCGCATTCAGAACTCCTCAAAACAAGAAAGATGCAAAGAGACCCATGATGTGACGAAGCCATGACGGCTTGATGACAGGGCTATCTTACGCCTGCGCAAGGCCCAGGTGGCAGACGCTCGCCCCCGATTTACCCGAATTCCAGCCGAGCCTGGCGGGCGGCGCCGGGAGTGTGCGTTGCCCTGCCCTTCATTGGGAGACAATGGCCCCAGTTCAGTGCATTTTTCAGGATATTCCATGGTCGCTGCCTCACTTCCGTCCCACAACTCACTGCTGGTCAATGGCCGGTCTTACCGGCTACCCCACCAGCCGACGGTGGTGGTTTGCGTCGATGGTTGCGAGCCGGATTACCTAGCCCAAGCCGTCGCCACCGGGCACATGCCCTGGCTCAAAAAAGCCCTTGCGCAGGGCACGGCCCTCACCGCAGACTGCGTGGTGCCGAGCTTCACCAATCCCAACAACCTTTCCATCGTGACCGGCGTGCCGCCCAGCGTGCACGGCATCTGCGGCAACTACCTGTTTGACGTTGCCAGCGGCACCGAAGTGATGATGAATGACCCCAAATGGCTGCGCGCGCCCACCCTGTTGGCCGCCCTGGCCGATGCCGGCCAACGGGTGGCCGTGGTCACTGCCAAAGACAAACTGCGGGCACTGTTGGGGCACGGAATGAAGGGCATTTGTTTTTCGGCTGAGAAGGCGGATCAGGTTTCGATGGCGGTCAATGGCATTGATGAGGTGCTGAAACGGGTGGGCAAACCGCTGCCCAGTGTGTACAGCGCCGACCTCTCGGAATTCGTTTTTGCCGCAGGCGTGGCGCTGATGAAAACAGCCAATACCAACCAACGTCCCGACGTGATGTATCTCAGCACCACCGATTACGTGCAGCACAAACATGCACCTGGCACACCTGGCGCCAATTCGTTTTACGCCATGATGGATTCCTACTTGGGCCAGCTCGACGCGTTGGGCTGCGTGATCGCCCTCACCGCCGACCACGGCATGAACGCCAAGGTGGCGATGGACGGCACCCCCGACGTGATTTACCTGCAAGACTGGTTCGATGCCTGGCTGGGCAAGGCGTTGCCCGATGCAGGCGCCGCCCGGGTAATCTTACCCATCACCGACCCCTATGTGGTGCACCACGGCGCACTGGGTTCATTTGCCACGGTGTATTTGCCGGCTGGTTTGCCTGCCGATGACGTGTGCAAAAAGCTCGGCGCGGTGAAAGGCATGGAAGTGGTGCTAACCCGCGCCCAAGCGGCAGAGCGTTTTGAGCTGCCGCCTGACCGGATCGGTGACGTGGTGGCGGTGTCTGAGCGCTTCACGGTGCTGGGCACCTCGAAATCGCGCCATGATTTGAGCGCGCTGGACGCGCCTCTGCGCTCACATGGCGGCATCAGCGAGCAACGCGTGCCGCTGATTGTGAACCGCCGCTTGAACGGCCTGGACACAACACGCCGGTTCCGCAATTTTGACGCGTTTGAGTTGGCTTTGAATTATTTGTGAATCTATTTTACAATGATTTATACATTGCAAATAGTTATTTAAAATTCTATATTGCTATATATTAAATATCTAGAAATTTAACAAATTTATTAACAATTTGCCTTTTTTATTTTATAAACATTTGTAAAATAGATATATTACATCATGAAGCAATTCATTCTTGATCACCAGCTCAACGCCATGCGCCTGTGCGGGCAAAAGATCGGGGCTGAACGCAGCGGCGATGCACAGGGAAGCCGCGCCATCGCGGTTTTCAACCCGTTCACCGCAGCGCAGATTGGCAGCGTGCCCAAAGCATCGCTGGAAGAAGTCAAAAATACCTTCGTCCGCGCCCACGCCTACAAGCCGAATCTGAGCCGCTTTGAACGTGCCGCCATCCTGAACAAAGCGGCGGCCCTCATCGCGCAGCGCGTGGACGAGGTCGCCAACCTCATCACCGCCGAATCGGGCCTGTGCCTGAAAGATTCCATCTACGAAGCCGGCCGGGTCAGCGACGTGTTGCTGTTTGGTGCGAATGAAGTGCTGAAAGATGATGGTCAAATCTTCAGCTGCGACCTCACCCACCACGGCAAAAAACGCAAGGTATTCACCTCGCGCTCGCCGCTTTTGGGCGTCATCAGCGCCATCACGCCCTTTAACCACCCGATGAACCAGGTGGCGCACAAGGTGGTGCCCAGCATTGCCACCAACAACCGCATGGTGTTGAAGCCCTCTGAAAAAGTGCCGTTCAGCGCGATTTATTTCGCCGACATCCTCTATGAAGCAGGTTTGCCACCCGAGATGCTGAGCATCATCACCGGAGACCCGCGCGAGATTGCCGACGAACTCATCACCAATGAACACGTCGATCTGGTCACCTTCACCGGTGGCGTGGGCATTGGCAAATACATCGCCAGCAAAGCGGGCTACCGGCGCATGGTGCTCGAATTGGGCGGCAATGACCCCATCATCGTGATGGAAGATGCCGACATCAACGAAGCCTCTTCCCTCGCTGTGGCTGGCAGCTACAAAAACTCGGGCCAACGCTGCACAGCGGTAAAACGCCTGCTGGTGCACGAAGCCGTGGCGGGCCAGTTCGTCGAACAGGTGGTCGCCAAAACCCGTGCCTGGAAACACGGCGACCCACAAGACAAAACCAATGACATGGGCACGGTGATAGACGAAGCCGCCGCACAGCTCTTCGAAGCCCGCGTGAACGAAGCCGTCGCGCAAGGCGCGAAGTTGTTGGCAGGCAACCAGCGGCGCGGCGCTTTGTACGCCCCCACCGTGCTAGACCACGTGCACCCGCGCATGACGGTGGCGCTGGAAGAAACCTTCGGCCCGGTTTCACCCATCATCCGTTTCAAAACGATTGACGAAGCCATCGCCATCAGCAACGGCACGGCTTACGGCCTGAGCAGCGCAGTGTGTACCAACCGCCTCGATTACATCACCCGATTTGTCAACGAGTTGCACGTGGGCAGCGTGAACGTGCGCGAAGTGCCCGGTTACCGGCTTGAGCTCACGCCCTTCGGCGGCATCAAGGATTCGGGCCTGGGCTACAAAGAGGGCGTACAAGAAGCGATCAAGAGCTTCACCAATATCAAAACCTATTCGTTGCCTTGGGTTTGATCCGCACCGGTTGGGCCCGCGCCGATTGCCGGCAACCATTTGACGCGTCTCCCACGCCCGGGATAAAATTGTGTTTACACACACAAACACCTATCTCACCATGGCTGCCCAAACCGCTTCAAACCCGTCAACACGATGGAACTTGGTGATTTCTGAACAAACCAACCGTGCCGTGCGCGGGTTTTTGGCGCAACGCGGCTTCAAAAAAGGTGATTTGTCTGGCTTTGTGGAAGAGGCGGTGCGGTGGCGGGTGTTTGACCAAACCCTCACCCAAGCGCGTGAAGGCTTTGATGCCTTGAATGTCAAAGAATCACAAAACCTGCTGGACGAAGCGCTTGAGCAGGTTCGTGCCGAACATTTGCAAAGCGGTAGCTATGCCGCATTCAAGCCTGTCAAAGTTGCGTCCATCAAAACCCTATCAGCCAAGCCCGGCAAAAAGCGGCCTGTGGCGCTGCAAAAACCCGTCATCCAAAAACCCTAGCGCCCGCCATGCGCGTGGTTCTGGATACCAATGTCCTGCTCAGTGCCTTGCTGGTTCGCCAATCCACAGCGGCGCAGCTTGTCACGGCCTGGCGGCGGGGTGCGTTTGAATTGCTGACCTGTGAACTGCAATTGCAGGAGATCCGTACCGTGACGCGCCGCGACCACATTCGCGCCTTGATCCGCCCCGCCATGGCAGGCGAGCTCGTTAATCAATTGCGGGCGATGGCCAAGTGGATCGACAATTTGCCGCCTGTCAATCGCTCGCCCGACCCGTTTGACAATTTTTTGCTGGCCGTGGCGCAGGCCGGCAACGCAGATGTTTTGGTGTCTGGTGACAAACGCGGTGTGCTGGCGCTCCAATCGCACGGCGCTTGCCAAATCATCAGCTTGCGGCAATTTGTTGATTCTTTGAACATCATTTAGGTCATGCTGCTGCCCACCCCGTTGTCTCCCGTCCCATTGCATCCCTCTATGCCGCGCCCCAAGACCTATTTTTGGCTGTGTGTTTTGCATTGGGCATGAAGACGACATGGCCCTGACCCTGAACGATATTGAGCAGCTCTTTGCCCGCAAAGGCGGCGAGCAGTACACCGGTGAGCCCGTCACTCAACTGGAACACGCGCTGCAAACCGCCCACCTGGCGGAGCAAGATGGTGCGGACGATGCCTTGGTTACCGCCGCCCTGCTGCATGACCTGGGCCACCTGTTGCACGAGCTGGGCGAAACGCCGACTGAAAAAGGCATCGACGACATTCACCAATACCGCGCCCTTCCTTTTTTGCGCGGCTTGTTTAGCAGCACACACGCTGATGAGGTGCTGGGCGCCATTGCCCAACACGTGGATGCCAAACGTTACCTGTGCGCCACGCGGCCCGATTATTTTGGCGCACTGTCTGCCGATTCCAAACGCTCACTGGCACTGCAAGGCGGCGTCTTCAGCGCAGAACAGGCCGTGCAGTTCATTGCCCAACCCGGCGCGGCGGGCGCGGTGCGCCTTCGTATTTGGGACGACTTGGCCAAAACGGCCGGGCTGGCAACGCCGCCTCTCAGCCATTTTCTAAGTCGCGCACGCCGCTGCACCCCCGAATGGCGCTGACCTGGCCCATCGTCCTCGCCGTTCTGTTCGGCGCTTTGCTTCACGCCAGTTGGAACGCGCTGGTCAAATCCAGCACCGACAAAGCGCTCGACACCGTGCTCATCCATTTGGTGGGCTCCGTCATCGCGCTGCCGTTGGTTCTGTGGCTGGGCTGGCCCCAACCCGAATCGTGGCCATTTATCGCGACATCAGTCACGATCCACATCGCGTATTACCTGCTGCTCACCGGGGCCTACAAGAACGGCGATCTGGGCCTGACCTACCCGCTGATGCGCGGCACCGCGCCCCTGCTGGTGGCTCTGGCCAGCGTGGCCACCTTGGGCGAACACCTGTCGTTGGCCGGCTGGCTCGGCGTGTTGGGGGTGAGTGTGGGTGTGCTGGTTTTGGGATTGCCCGGCAAGCGGGTTTTTACAAGCAGCCTGGGTGGTTTAGAGGGAGGGGCTGGCGCAGAGGCCCATGCCGCCCACTTGGCAGAAATCAAACTGCGCAACAAAGCCATCGCCTTTGCGCTGGCCAACGCTGTCATCATCGCCATCTACACCGTGGTCGACGCCAAAGGCGCGCGGGCCTCGGGCAACGCGCTGCAATACGTCGTTTCCCTTTTCTTGCTGGATGGCTGGCCGTTCGCAGTCATCGTGCTGGCCCGGCGCGGGCGTTCGCAATGGCCCCAGGTGCGCAGTTACGCCATTCAACGCTGGCCCCTGGCGCTGGGCGGGGCCGTGGCATCGCTGGGCTCCTACGGCATCGCCCTGTGGGCCATGACCCAGGCCCCGGTAGCCACCGTTGCCGCGCTGCGCGAAACATCTGTGTTGTTCGCTGCGTTGTTGGGCGCTTGGCTGTTGAAGGAGAAATTCACCCGGCGGCGGGTGTTGGGTACGCTGACGATTGTTGCGGGGGTGATGGCGTTGCGGTTGTCGTGAACCGCAAATTGCCATTGATTTTGGTGGCACCTGGTGCTACACTAAATCATGTCCCCAGTCTCAAAAAATCGCATTTTCAAGACGCCGCGATTTTCGAAGGACGCTAAAAAGGCCAAAATCAAGGATCAAGCGTTATGTGCCGCTGTTCAGCAAGTGATGCTGGGTCAGGCCGATGATCTGGGTGGTGGGGTGTTCAAAAAACGACTCAACGACAACCAACACCGCTCCATCATTCTTGCCAAGGGTGCCAAGTATTGGATTTTCGAGTTCCTTTACGCCAAAAAAGACCGCGACAACATCACCGGGGACGAATTGCTTGCTTTTCGTTTGCTAGCAAAAAGCTACGCTGGGTTGACCGAACCCAAGTTAAACCAATTGTTGACTGCCAACGACCTTCTGGAGATATGCCATGACAGCAAAAACCAAATTCAAAAGTGATGCCCTTGAGGCCATTCACGCGTCGGCTGAAGCGCTGCAAAGGGTCGGCGCCATTGACCCTGTCACCATGCGTAATTTTGACGCGTTGTGCCTGGCGACACCAAGCACTCTCAAGCCAATCCAGATCAAACGGATTCGCGAAAGTGCCCATGTCAGCCAGCCGATATTTGCCAAGTACCTCAACACGAGCGAGTCAACGGTTCAGAAATGGGAGTCCGGGCGCAAGCAACCCAGCGGGATGGCGCTGAAATTATTGGCCGTCGTCAAAAAGCACGGGTTGGAGGTGCTGGCCTGAGCCAGGAAGCACGATGTGCCGAATTGTTCGGCGCGAGGCAACTAAAGAAAAAATTTACCCTGCGGTGTACTGTGGGCACGCTGACTATTGTTGCGGGGGTGACGGCGTTGCGGGTGTCATGAGGGTCTTTTTTGGGTTTGGGGCGTGTTATTAGCTGGACTGCTTTGGGCCGCCTGCGCCGTGTCGTCGTTGACCAGCAGGCGCACCAGCAGGTTGGCGTCCAGGGCGATCAAGGTTTTTGCCTTGGGGCGTGTTTGGCCTTCAAATGGGCTGCCACACCAGCATCCATTTGCGCCAAGGTCAGCGCCTTTTTAGGTTGTGCCAACAGGCCCCGCAAGCTGGGCCGGCTGCTGTGGGTGGACGTTTCAGCACAATGGTGTCGGCATCTTGCAGGGTAACCAGCAGGTGGTCGCCCGCAACCAGCCCCATGCGTGCGCGCACCGTACTGGGCAAGGTCATTTGGCCTTTGGAGGTGAGGGTGGTTTGCATGGATTTCTCCTTACTTTTTTGTAAGGAAGTTGTAGCCGAAGATTGAAGAAAACCGCCTGACATACCAAAACGCAGCCCTTTATGGCAGCGCCCTGGCCAATCGAAACCCGCTGTTGTTGTTGCGGCTCCAGGTGCTGAGCCTGCCCCGGTAAGCGGCCCGGGCAAACGTGGCATTGAGGTTCCACGAACCCCCACGCACCACGCGCTGGCCACAGGTGCCGGTGTTCCAGGCACTGCCATCACTCGGTG
>JANOWY010000285.1:0-2079 GCA_031418135.1 Rhodoferax sp.
GGCATCCAGTTCAGCGCCACCGTGCCGATTTCAGCCCTGAAGGGCCACAACGTGGTAACCGCTGCGCCAGGCTGGTGCGGTTACAGCGGCCCCAGCCTGCTTCAAATTCTGGAACAGCTGCCGGCCATCCAGGCTGAAGCCGATCTACCCTTTGCGTTTTCGGTGCAATGGGTCGAAAAATTCGCCAGCAGCAACGACACCAGCCAGGGCCGCCGGGTCTTTTGGGGCAAAGTGGCCAGCGGATTAGCCGTCGTTGGGCAAAAAATTTCGATACTGCCCAGCGGCCAAACAGCCACCGTGGCACGGGTTCTAAACCACGTGCGGACCGAGTGCGACGTCGCCGCAGGCCACAGTGCGGGCATTGTGCTCGACCATGAAGTCGATGTCTCCAGGGGCGACTGGATTCTTCAGTACGCCGCCTTCACCACCAGCCGCGACATCACCGCCACAGTGGCCTGGATGGACGACGAACCCCTGTTGGCAGGGCGCGCTTACCTGGCCTTGCATGGCAACCGCTGGGTAAAAGCCAAAATCAAACGCATCGTGCACAAATTGAATATCGAAACCTTGGCAGAGGAAGCGGCTGACCGCATTGACCCCAACGCCATTGGCCACGTCGAAATCATGCTGCAAGAACCCCTGGCCACCCTGCCCTTTTTACGCTCGCGCACACTGGGTTCGCTGGTTTTGGTTGATACCGCCAGCCACAAAACCTCCGGGGCATTGCTGGTGCAATAAAATAACTGCTTCTTTTGTTCGCGGCGTTGGCATTTCTAGAAATTCGAAAGTAGGGATGCAGTGCAAGGCGCAAACCACAGACATGCACGTGCATGGCGAGGATTTGCAACGCCGCAATGCGCCCTAATTTCGGATTTATAGAAATGCCAAAATGACTCATACTGTTACTGAAGCTTGCATCAACTGCAAACACACCGATTGCGTGGACGTGTGCCCCGTGGATTGTTTCCGCGAAGGCCCGAACTTCCTGACGATCGACCCGGACGAATGCATTGACTGCGCCGTTTGTATCCCCGAGTGCCCGGTCAACGCCATTTACGCCGAAGAAGACGTGCCGGCCGACCAGCAACACATGACCAAAATCAATGCCGAGCTGGCCAAGCTGACCAGCTGGAAAAGCATCACCAAACGCAAGGCTGCACCGGCCGATGCCGAGGCCTGGAAAGACCGCACCGACAAACTGCAGTTTTTGGTGCGCTGACCATGGCCGACATCATTGAGACGGACGCCGTTATCGTCGGCGCGGGCCCGGTTGGGCTGTTCCAGGTGTTTGAATTGGGGCTGCTTGAAATCAAGGCACACGTGATTGACTTGTTGCCTTATGCGGGCGGCCAGTGCATCGAGTTGTATCCCGACAAACCGATCTACGACATCCCCGCCATCCCGGTGTGTACCGGCAAGGAACTGACCGACGGTTTGCTCAAACAGATTGAGCCCTTTGGCGCCACCTTTCACTACAACCAGGAAGTCAGCACACTGGCCAAACAAGACGACGGCCGCTTTTTGGTCGAAACCTCCGCAGGTACACGGTTTCTGACCAAAACCGTCTTTATCGCGGCAGGCATGGGCGCGTTCCAGCCCCGGTTACTCAATGTGGAAGGTGTCAGCCAATTCGCCGATGCAGATGCTGCCAACGCCCAGATTTTCTATAAAGTCAAAAATCGCGCGGCTTTTGCCGGGCAAGACGTGGTGATTTTGGGCGGCGGCGATTCCGCTCTGGACTGGACGCTGGACTTCCTGAACGAAGGCCCTTTGCGTGCCAAATCAGTCACCTTGTTGCACCGCCGTGATGGCTTCGCCGCAGCGCCCGCCAGCGTGGCCAAAATGCGTGCATTGTGTGAAGCCGGGCAGATGAAGTTCATGATCGGCCAGATCACCGCACTGGAAGAAGCCCAAGGCCGTTTAACGGGCGTTGTCGTAACCGGCGCAGACAACAGCACCAGCACGCTCAAGCTGGACATGTTGCTGGTTTTCTTCGGCCTCTCGCCCAAACTCGGTCCGGTAGCCGAATGGGGCATCGACATTGAGCGTAAACAGCTCAAGGTTGATACCGAAAAATTC
>JANOWY010000286.1:0-18435 GCA_031418135.1 Rhodoferax sp.
ATTTTAAAACCTTTTGAGAGCTTTCCGCCCGTAAGCCAAGCGTGGGATGCTGCCTCAGCCGCGCCCGGGCTGCTGGCCGCGGGTGGTTCGCTGGATGTGCAGAGCCTGTGCAAAGCCTATCAGCAAGGTATTTTCCCCTGGTTCAGCCAGGGGCAACCCATCTTGTGGTGGAGTCCTGACCCCCGCATGGTGTTGCAAACCAGCCGATTCCGGCTACACCAGTCTATGCGTAAAACCATCCGCAAATTTAGCTGTCTGCCTGTCGCCGAAATTCGTATCGATACCGCGTTCGAACAAGTCATTACAGCCTGCGCCCGCCGGCTACCCATTTCGCAAACGCCTGATAGCTCCACCAGCGAGCCTGCCGACCAAGACGACCAAGGCACCTGGATATTGCCATCCATGGTGAAGGCCTATACCGCCTTGCACCACGCCGGTTTTGCCCACAGTATCGAAACCTGGGTTGACGGCCAACTGGTGGGCGGCCTGTACTGCGTAGCCATAGGCCGGGCCGTGTTTGGTGAATCGATGTTTTCGCACCGCACCGATGCGTCCAAGGTCGCGCTAGCCGCCCTAGTCGCATTTTGCCGGGTCCACGACATTCCACAAATCGATTGTCAGCAGAACACGCAACACTTGGCATCCCTGGGTGCGGCACAGATTCCTAGAACTGAGTTTTTGACCGCCATCACGCAAGCGCAGGTCTTGCCGTCCCCTCTGTGGAAGTTCGACACTTTATACTGGCAAACCCTGCTGCAGAAGCCTGCCACCCCGACCCCAACAACGACCCGTCTCGACCCGTGACAGACCTCAAAGACCTGCCGTTGCAAGCTTTGCAGTATTACGCCACGGCGGCCTACCCGTGCAGTTATTTACCCAACCGCCAGGCGCGCTCGCAGGTCGCCAGTCCCAGCCACTTGATCAATAACGCTGTTTATTCAGACTTGGTCACCCAGGGGTTCCGCCGCAGCGGCCTTTTCACCTACAGGCCTTGGTGCGACGGTTGCAACGCCTGCATTCCTCTGCGAGTTCAGGTGGGCAACTTCAAACCCGATCGCAGCCAACGCCGGGCCCAGCAACTGCATGCGCCGTTGCTGGTGCGGGTTTTGCAATTGGGGTTTGTGCAAGAGCACTACGCTCTGTACTTGCGCTACCAAAGCTCCCGGCACGCGGGCGGTGGCATGGACGAAGACAGTGTTGACCAATATGCGCAATTTCTGCTGCAAAGCCGCGTCAACTCCCGCATGGTGGAGTTCCGCGAACCGACCGCAGATGGGCAGGCTGGCGCTCTCAAAATGGTTTCTATTTTGGATGTGCTGGAAGACGGGCTTTCTGCGGTTTACACATTTTTTGAACCGGATGCTGGCGTAAGTTACGGCACCTATGGCGTTTTGTGGCAAATCGCCCAAGCGCAACATTTGAAGTTGCCCTACGTCTACCTGGGTTACTGGATAGAAACCAGTCCCAAAATGCACTACAAGGCCAAGTTTCAGCCTTGCCAACTACTGTCAGATGGCGTTTGGCGAGATTTCACAAAGTAAAATCTCTATCCATGAAACCCCCTTCCAACCGCATTGACTCTGCTACCACGATCCAGGTGATTGAGCGCATGTTCACATTAATTGACGTGTTGGCCTCCAAGGAAGAGGCTATTTCACTCAAGGAAATCAGCGAAAAATCCGGCCTGCATCCTTCGACCACCCACCGCATCCTGAATGACCTGGCCGTGGGCCGGTTTGTTGACCGTCCGCAAGCCGGCAGTTATCGACTGGGCATGCGCCTGCTGGAACTGGGCAATTTGGTCAAATCCCGACTCAATGTCCGCGATGCTGCCCTGGTGCCGATGCGCGAGCTACACCGTTTGATACAACAACCCGTCAACTTGTCGATGCGTCAGGGTGACGAAATTGTCTACATTGAGCGTGCCTTCAGCGAACGCTCCGGCATGCAGGTGGTGCGGGCCATTGGGGGTCGCGCGCCCCTGCACCTGACCTCCGTCGGCAAGCTTTTTTTGGCAGCGGACGATTCGCCGCGCTTGCGGGCCTACGCCACCCGCACCGGGCTCGCCGGTCAAACCAAAAACAGCATCACTCAATTGCCCATGCTGGAGCGGGAGCTCAGCCGAGTGCGTCAACAAGGAACGGCTTACGACAACGAAGAGCTGGAATTGGGTGTCCGCTGCATGGGAGCCGGTATCTACGATGACCAAGGGAAGTTGGTAGCCGGCATATCCATCTCGGCACCGGCTGGGCGTCTGGATGACGAGTGGCTGCCCAAGCTGTTGGCAACTGTCAATGAAGTGTCGGCAACCTTAGGTTTTCGGAACGAACCCAATCGCTGAACTGCTGCCAGCTGCGGGGGCCGATTCAACCCAGCGCCGCACGCGCTCTGCATCGCCCAAGCGACTCAATTTGCCGGCTGAATCGAGAAACACCATGATCAATTTGCGGCCAGCGATTTTGGTCTGCATCACCAGGCAGCGCCCGGCCTCCGAGATATAGCCGGTCTTTTGCAATCCGATGTCCCATTCGCGGTTGTGAACCAGCCGATTGGTGTTGTTGTACTGCACCAAGCGGTTGCCCACCGCCACTTGGTAACCAGGCGATGTTGAATACTCACGCAACAAGGCCTCGCCATGCGCTACGCCCACGAGAGTGGCCAAATCGCGCGCACTGGATTGGTTTTTGCTCGACAGGCCCGTAGGCTCCACGTAACGCGTGTCAGCCATGCCCAAGAGCCGTGCTTTGGCGTTCATCTGTGCGACAAAAAATTCCATTCCGCCCGGGAAGCTGCGGCCCAAGGCATGCGCTGCGCGGTTTTCACTGGACATCAAGGCCAAGTGCAGCAGTTCAGACCGGGTGAGCTCGGTTCCGACTTTCAGGCGCGAGCGGCTGCCTTTTTCGGTGTCCACGTCTTCCTGGGTGATGGTGATCAGTTGGTCAGCCGGCAGTTTGGCTTCCGTCACGACCAAACCGGTCATCAGTTTGGTGAGCGAGGCAATGGGCAAAACGGCGCTGTCATTCTTGCTGAACAGAACCTCGCGGGTATCCTGGTCCATCACCAATGCAACGCTGGATTTGAGGTCCAGAGCATCATGGCCGCTGTGCAGTCCGGCCAATTGCCCGAATGATGGGCTGGCGGGTACTGCGGCCATGCGCGGCCCACTTTTCGTCCTCGACTTGGCGACGGCGGCTCGGCCTGATTTGCCCGCCACCTTGCGTCCCGCTTTGGAAGCGGCGACTGATGAACCTTTTTTCGACACTTTTTCTGACTGGGGCGTCGACTGCGCCGCATCTGCCGCAATGGGTTTGGCAAATACGCCAACCACTGCTATCAAAGTGATGACAAAGCCTGAGCGGAAATTAATCAAGGTGTTTCCCAACGCAACTTTGATGTAAGAAATAAGTCACTGCCGGATGTGAAGCGGCATTGTCCCAAGTGTATCCAACAAAATTACATGGAATCAAGCACTTGCAACGACTATCTGCTAAATAACCTTCAAATAGTCGTTGTTTAACGGGTAAACCCTAGCCTTGTGCAGCCACCCGATCAGCTTTGCTGTGCAACTTGTTGAGCGCACTCAAATAAGCCTTGGCGCTGGCGACGATGATGTCGGGGTCAGCACCGACGCCGTTGACGATGCGGCCGCTCGATTGCAGCCGCACCGTCACTTCGCCCTGAGACTCGGTTGAACCGCTGATGGCGTTGACCGAGTACAGCACCATCTCTGCGCCACTTTTGGCATGCGCTTCGATAGCCTTGAGCGAGGCGTCCACCGGCCCGTTGCCGTCTGACTCCCCACGATATTCCTTGCCACCCACCGTAATGACGATGCTGGCATGCGGTCGCTCGCCGGTTTCGCTTTTTTGCGACAGGCTCACAAACCCATAATGTTCTTTTTCGTGGGCGACGCTTTCGTCACTCACCAATGCCAAGATGTCTTCGTCAAAAATCTCGGACTTTTTGTCGGCCAGTTCTTTGAAGCGGGCAAAGGCCGTGTTGATGTCGGCTTCAGATTCCATCTGCACGCCTAAATCGTTCAAGCGCGCCTTGAAGGCATTGCGGCCCGAGAGTTTGCCCAAAACAATTTTGTTGGCCGCCCAGCCCACATCTTCGGCGCGCATGATCTCGTAGGTGTCACGTGCCTTCAACACGCCGTCTTGGTGGATGCCGCTGGCATGTGCAAACGCATTGGCACCCACTACCGCTTTATTGGGTTGCACCACAAATCCGGTTGTCTGGCTGACCATCTTGCTGGCCGGCACGATTTGTGTGGTGTCGATATTGAGGTCCAGCTTGAAGTAGTCTTTGCGCGTCTTCAACGCCATCACAACTTCCTCCAGGCTGCAATTGCCGGCCCGCTCGCCCAAGCCGTTGATCGTGCACTCCACCTGGCGCGCACCGCCCAGCATTACGCCCGCAAGGCTGTTGGCCACGGCCATACCCAGGTCGTTGTGGCAATGCACGCTCCACACCGCCTTGTCAGAGTTGGGCACCCGCTCACGCAGGGTTTTAATGAACTGGCCGTACAACTCAGGCACTGCGTAACCCACGGTATCCGGGATGTTCAAGGTGGTTGCACCTTCCTTGATAACGGCTTCAAGCACGCGGCATAAAAAATCCATATCGCTGCGATATCCGTCTTCAGGGCTGAACTCCACGTCACCACACAAATTGCGCGCAAACCGAACCGAGAGTTTGGCTTGCTCAAACACCTGGTCAGGCGACATGCGCAACTTTTTCTCCATGTGCAAAGGCGATGTAGCGATGAAGGTATGGATACGTGCGCGTTGTGCTGACTTGAGCGCCTCGGCAGCCTGTGAAATGTCGCGGTCATTAGCGCGGGCCAGCGAACATACGATGCTCTCTTTGATCACGCCCGAGATGGCCTTGACACACTCAAAATCGCCATTTGAACTGGCCGCAAAACCAGCCTCGATCACATCCACCTTGAGGCGTTCCAACTGGCGTGCAATGCGCAGTTTTTCGTCTTTGGTCATCGAGGCGCCGGGAGACTGCTCGCCGTCGCGCAAGGTGGTGTCAAAAATGATGAGTTTGTCGGTGGCTGGTGCTGCAAGGGTCATGATTCGCTCCTGAAAAAAGTCAAACTACAAAAATTGAAAACACAAAGAAAAACGGCCCGTTGCAATTGCAGACGGGCCGTTTGAGGGGTTTTGCGCGCGCGCTACCGTCTCCGCCCGTTGGGGGATAGCAGTAGGGCCAGCAGAATTCGATTCATGGGCTGGAATATAGCATAGCTTTTTAATTGGCGCAGCGATTCAATTCCAACCGTCAATGCAAGCCCCGCTCATCCGGCTCATCGGTGGACGTGCTGATCACGCTGGTGTGCTGGCCTTTTGATTTGCGCCATGCGTACACCACATAACCGCTCAGGCCATACGCAATGAACAGGCTGAAGATGATGGTTGGTGGGTCAATGTTGATGACGGCGATGAGCAAGGCAATGAGCACGATGCCCGCAAACGGCACGCTCTTTTTCATGCCGGCATCCTTGAAGCTGTAAAACGGCACATTGGTGACCATCGTCAAGCCTGCAAAAAGCGCCACGCCAAAGGTAATCCACGGAATGGGCAAACCCAACAGCCTGTCCGTGCCTTCAAACCCTTGCTCAGTCATCAGCCAGATAAAGCCCGCCACCAAGGCAGCGGCAGCGGGCGACGGCAAGCCCTGAAAGTAACGTTTATCCACCACGCCGGTATTCACGTTGAACCGTGCCAGCCGCAAGGCCGCGCAAGAAATATAGACAAAGGCCGCCAGCCAGCCCCAACGGCCCAGGCCTTGCAACGCCCACACGTAGGAAATAAGGGCCGGCGCAGCGCCAAACGAGACCATGTCGGAGAGCGAATCCATTTGCTCGCCAAAGGCGCTTTGGGTGTTGGTCATGCGGGCCACACGGCCGTCCAGGCTGTCCAGCACCATGGCGCAAAACACGCCGATGGCTGCGCGGTCAAACTCGCCATTGACGGCCATGACGATCGCGTAAAAACCGCCAAACAGCGCGGCCAAGGTGAACAGGTTCGGCAGAATATAGAGGCCCTTGCGGCGCTTTCTGACGACGGGTTCTTCACCCAGTGTTGAATCCGGTTCGTTTCCGTCATGCATGGTGAGGTCCTATCGTGCTTGAAACAAGCCTGTTGAATGCTACAGCATTTATAGCTATTGGCGCAGCCCTAGGGTTGGGCCTGAATCGGCCAAATATACCCCCAGATCTTCGCCCCGTCTGCAACGAAAAAGGCCACTGGAGTGGCCTTTTTGAAACTGCACTGGGCCATCGAATGCCCGTAGCGGTCAGTTGCGGGTTTGATCGACCAGCTTGTTCTTCGCGATCCAAGGCATCATCGCGCGCAGCTTGGCACCCACCACTTCAATCTGGTGCTCGGAGTTCAACCGGCGACGGCTGAGCAAGGTTGGCGCGCCGGCCTTGTTCTCCAGGATGAAGCTCTTGGCATATTCACCGGTCTGGATGTCTTTCAGAACTTGCTTCATGACCTTTTTGGTCTCATCGGTCACGATGCGCGGACCGGTGACGTATTCGCCGTATTCGGCGTTGTTGCTGATGGAATAGTTCATGTTGGCGATGCCGCCTTCATAGATCATGTCCACGATTAGTTTCAGCTCGTGCAGGCACTCGAAATAAGCCATCTCGGGGGCATAACCGGCTTCAACCAACGTCTCAAAACCGGCTTTGATGAGCTCAACAGTACCACCGCACAACACGGCCTGCTCGCCAAACAGATCGGTTTCAGTTTCTTCACGGAAATTGGTTTCAATGATGCCGGCTTTGCCGCCACCGTTGGCCATGGCGTACGAAAGGGCCAGGTCGCGCGTACGGCCCGATTTGTCTTGGTGGATGGCAATCAGATGGGGCACGCCGCCGCCTTGCACGTAGGTGCCGCGCACCGTGTGGCCGGGGGCCTTGGGGGCGACCATCCAAACATCGAGGTCGGCACGGGGAGTAACCAGACCGTAATGCACGTTGAAGCCGTGGGCGAACACCAGCGAAGCGCCCTGCTTGATGTTGGGGGCCACGTCGTTGGTGTACACCGTGCCGATTTGTTCATCAGGCAACAGAATCATGACCACATCGGCCTGCTTGACTGCATCTGCCACTTCAGCCACCTGCAGGCCGGCCTTGCCGACCTTGTCCCACGAAGCGCCGCCCTTGCGCAGGCCGACCACGACTTTCACGCCGCTGTCGTTCAGGTTCTGCGCATGCGCATGGCCTTGGCTGCCGTAACCGATGATGGCCACGGTTTTGCCCTTGATGACGCTCAGGTCACAATCTTTGTCGTAAAAAACTTTCATCTTTTTCTCCTAAATGGTTTGGCGAAATGCCCTTCGACAGGCTCAGGGCGAACGGTTTACGTTGAAGGCAACGGTATGCGTTGATCGCCACAGAAGATCCGTTCGCGTTGAGCCTGTCGAAACGCGCGCTCGGATCGCTGAAAACTGCTGTGTGTCTAGACCCTCAAGATCCTCTCACCCCGGCCGATGCCGCTGGAACCGGTGCGAACCGTTTCCAGAATCGCGCCCCGTTCAATGGCCGTCAAAAACGCGTCATTTTTGCCGGAATCACCCGTGAGTTCAATGGTGTAACTCTTGTCTGTCACGTCGATGATGCGACCCCGGAAGATATCCGCCATGCGCTTCATCTCTTCGCGCTCTTTGCCGACCGCGCGCACTTTAACCATCATCAGCTCACGCTCGATGTAAGCGCCCTCCGTCAGGTCAACCACCTTGACGACTTCAATCAGGCGGTTCAGGTGTTTGGTGATCTGTTCGATGACCTCGTCGGAACCCGAGGTTTCGATGGTCATGCGCGACAGCGTCGGGTCTTCGGTGGGTGCCACCGTGAGCGATTCAATGTTGTAACCACGGGCTGAAAACAGGCCCACCACACGCGAAAGTGCGCCGGGCTCGTTTTCAAGCAAAACTGCAATGATGTGTTTCATGTTTGACGAGACGCCTCTTTTTGCTACGCAGAAACTGCGTTTTCACCGCCCTCATGGCTTGCTGGTGGCAAACCGCTTGGCGGGCAATAGATTTGTCTGAGAGAGGTTAAAAATCTTAAAAATCAGATATTTTGAAAAAATTACAATCAAAATATATTATATTTTACTACCAATATAGTAGCTAGCAGCGCATGTAAGATAAGAACAATTCGCCCAAATACTACAGGTCTTCACTACCCAACAACATTTCTGTAATTCCCTTGCCAGCCTTGACCATCGGGAAGACGTTTTCTGTTGGGTCAGTGCGGAAATCCATGAAGACGGTGCGATCTTTCAGCTTGCGCGCCTCGATTAATGCACCCTCCACGTCGCCCGGCTTCTCGATCAGCATACCCACGTGGCCATAGGCCTCGGCAAGTTTAACGAAATTGGGCAGCGCGTCCATGTAGCTGTGGCTGTAACGGCCTTCATAATCAATCTCCTGCCACTGGCGAACCATGCCCAAATACCGGTTGTTCAGCGAAATGATCTTGATCGGTGTGTTGTATTGCAGGCAGGTTGAAAGCTCCTGGATGCACATCTGAACCGAACCTTCGCCGGTGATGCAAAACACCTCGGCATTGGGCTTGGCCAGCTTGATGCCCATGGCATACGGAATGCCCACGCCCATCGTGCCCAGGCCACCGGAGTTGATCCAGCGGCGCGGTTCGTCAAAGCGGTAATACTGCGCCGCCCACATCTGATGCTGGCCCACATCTGAGGTGATGTAGGTATCAGTGCCTTTGGTGAGGTTCCACAGCGTTTCGACCACATGCTGAGGCTTGATGGTGTCGCCCTTGCCCATGCTGTACTTGAGACAATCCTTCTTGCGCCAGCCTTCAATCGTTACCCACCAGTCGGCCAGGGCCTTGGCATCGGGTTTGACGGTGCTTTCCCGAACCATGGCGATCATCTCAAGCAGCACGTCCTTGACGTCACCAACGATGGGAATATCAACCTTGACACGCTTGGAAATGCTCGACGGGTCGATGTCAATATGAATGATCTTGCGTTCGTTTTGCGCAAAATGTTTGGGGTTGCCGATGACGCGGTCGTCAAACCGCGCACCCACGGCCAGCAACACGTCGCAGTTTTGCATGGTGTTGTTGGCTTCCAGAGTACCGTGCATACCCAACATGCCCAGAAATTTCTGGCCGGTGGAGGGGTAAGCACCCAGGCCCATCAAAGTGTTGGTGACCGGGTAACCCAACATATCGACCAAAGTGCGCAGCTCATTGGACGCATTGGCCAGCAACACACCACCGCCGGTGTAGATGTAGGGTCGTTTGGCCGTGAGCAGCAGTTGCAGCGCCTTGCGGATTTGCCCGCCATGGCCTTTTTTGACCGGGTTGTAGGAGCGCATTTCCACCGTATCGGGGTAACCGGTGTAAGCGGTTTTGTTGAAAGAGACATCTTTCGGAATATCAACGACGACTGGGCCGGGGCGGCCACTGCGGGCAATGTGAAAGGCTTTTTTCATGGTCAAGGCCATGTCTTTCACGTCTTTCACCAGGAAGTTGTGCTTCACAATGGGGCGAGTAATGCCCACGGTGTCGCACTCTTGAAAAGCATCCAGGCCAATTGCCGCAGTAGGCACCTGCCCGGTGATGATCACCATGGGGATGCTGTCCATGTAAGCCGTGGCAATACCTGTGACGGCGTTGGTGACACCAGGGCCAGAGGTAACCAGGGCGACGCCCACGTCCCCAGTGGCACGGGCATAACCATCAGCTGCGTGAACAGCCGCCTGTTCGTGGCGCACCAGCACGTGTTGAATGGTTTCTTGTTTGTAAAACGCGTCGTAAATGTGCAAAACCGCGCCGCCGGGGTAACCCCAGACGTACTTGACGCCTTCGGCCTGCAGGGCCTTGACAAGAATCTCGCCACCGCGAAGGTCAAGCGGTGTCGCCGGGTTTTTGGCAGCAGCCGCGGCCTGGGCGTGGTTGGCCGGCGATTGCAGCGGCGCAAGCGCAGCAGAATTGATTTCAGCTTTGTTGATTTCCATGATGAACCTTTGTGAATTTCTCTGACGAAAAACCTTGGGTGCTTCTTCCCGAACCCTTTTGGGGCCGTGTCGAAACTTTGGATCCAAACCATAAGCGCACCACTTTGCGCGCCGAGCCAGGACCCGTTTGCTTTTTGAATTGCAGCGTGGATTATCGCACTGCATTGCCGCATTTTGAAGCACGGGCGCAAATTCTGATCGGCCCAATGCCATAATTTACGACCCGATAAGGGCACAACAATACTTGACGGGACACACGCGACATTCGCAATGGCCGTGCACACAATTGGCAACTGAACAGGAACTTTCGGATTTTTTGAAGAGCGTCGAGCGGCGCGCGTTCAAACGTTCGATCTACCACGTGCGCGAGGAAGAAGCCGCGCTGGACATCGTGCAGGACAGCATGATGAAGCTCGCCGAGCATTATGGCGACAAACCGCCGGCCGAGCTGCCGATGCTGTTCCAGCGCATCCTCTCAAACTGCACGTTGGACTGGTTCCGGCGCAACAAAACCCGAAAAGCCTTATTCTCCAACCTGAGCGACTTCGAATCGGCCGGCGAGGACGGCGAGTTCGATGTTTTGGAAACTTTGTCAGTGGTCGAAGGCTCAGAGCGCAATGAAAGCGCCCAAACCACCGTGGAGCGCAGCCAGATTTTCAAGGAAATAGAAATCGAGATCCAGGAGCTGCCCGGGCGTCAACGGGAAGCCTTCCTGATGCGTTACTGGGAGGAGATGGACGTGGCCGAAACGGCGGCGGCCATGGGTTGTTCGGAAGGCAGTGTCAAAACGCACTGCTCCCGGGCTGTCCAGGCACTCAGCAAAGCGTTGAGGGCAAAGGGGATCACACTATGAGCATCAAAAACCAAACGACTGACATTTTCCGCTCCGATACTTTCCGCACACAGGTTGCGCAAGAGTTGGCGCAGGAGCGGTTTGCCCTCAAACTCACCTCGCGCCTGTCAGATTCGGCCGAAACCCTGCCGCATGACATCGAAGAGCGGCTGCGTGTTTCACGCCAGCAAGCCGTGGCCAAACGCAAATTGGCCAGCCTGACCCGGCTGGCCACGGCGTCGTCGGTCTCCCGCTCGGGCGGCGCTGCCACCATGACCATGAATGGCCGGGGCAGCGAGCCCTTCAGCCTTTGGAATGCGGTAGCCTCGGCGCTGCCGTTGGTCGCCCTGATGGTCGGCCTCGTCGTCATTAACAACATCCAGAACGACCTGCGCGCCAGCGAAGTGGCCGAAGTTGACGCCGCCTTGCTCACCGACGATCTGCCGCCATCGGCCTACACCGACCCGGGTTTCGCGCAGTTTTTGAAGTCCCGCAGCGATTTGGGGCAATAACGTGGCGCCCCTGAAACCGCTCGGCTTGGCCATAGTTGGCCTGTTGCTGGCAGCGGTCTCACCCTCGGGCAGTTTTGCGCTGGCGCAAACCACCACGGCGCAAGCCAACCCGTCGGCATCGTCTGCGCTGGTCTCCAAACCTGTCTTACCACCGCAAGGCAGCGCGGCGGCGCCGTCTGCTGTAGCCAAAACAGCCGCACCGTCCATTGCGACACCGTCCAAGCCCCTGTGGCAAGAATTGACACCGGCCCAGCAACAGTCGCTCAAACCGCTGGCCGCCAATTGGGCCACCATCAACGAAGGGCAAAAACGCAAGTGGCTGGCTCTGTCGAAAAACTACCCAAACATGGCCGCTGCCGAACAGGCCAAATTGCACAGCCGCATGACCGAATGGGCCAGCCTGAGCCAAACCCAGCGCAACCAGGCCAGACTGAACTTCGCCGAAACCAAAAACCTTTCACAAGATGAGAAGACGGCCAAGTGGCAGGCCTATCAGGCCCTGAGCCCCGAAGAAAAGCGAAAACTGGCAGCGACGGCACCGCCCGCTCCGTCCGGCGCAACGGCGGCGGTCAAGCCGGTGCCTGCGCAAAAATTGGCCAATGTTCCGGCGACCCGGAACAGCCAAAAGCCGCCCACGGTTGCCGCCAATACGCCGGATATCCAGTCCAACACCCTGCTGCCGCGCAATTCCGGCAATGAGCCGGCGGTCGGCAAAAATTGAAACCGGCGGGCCGCTTGTGCCTTTGGCAGTGGAGTTGCGCGGCGCACCAATTGCCGCGCCTGGCATCACACCCGGTGTGACACCAGGTTTGTGGCGCCGCATGGCGTGCTGGATGTACGAAGGTCTGCTGCTGTTCGGCGTGGTCTTCATTGCCGGCTACCTCTTTGGCAGCTTGAGCCAGACCCGCCACGCGCTGGACAATCGGCACGCATTGCAAGCTTTCCTCTTCGTCATCTTCGGCATTTATTTCGCCTGGTTCTGGTCGAAGGGGCAAACCCTGGCGATGAAGACCTGGAACATTCGCGTCGTCGATACACAGGGGCATGCCCTGACCCAGCAACGCGCCGCCGTGCGATATCTGTGCAGCTGGGCCTGGTTCCTGCCGCCGCTGGCCGCGTCGGCCTGGTTCAAACTGCCCGCCACCGAAGCCGCCGTGATCACCCTGGGCTGGATCGCGGTTTGGGCCATCTTGAGCCGCTTTCAATCCGAGCGGCAGTTTTGGCATGATGTGGTGGCCGGCACGCGCCTGGTCTCTGCAAACACGCAAAAACCCTAAACTGTCATTGCCCAGTCGCATGGCGGCTGTTGATTGCCGACAGTGTGATATGCCGGGAACCCCACAGCGCGCGGCAATTTAACGCCCCGCCTGCCTGACAATCCTGTCCATGTCGCTGACCCCGCAAAAACCTGCTTTCTCCCTGACTGTGTTCTGTGGCTCGCGCGTTGGCGCGTCGCCCGTCTACGCCCAAGTCGCCACCGAAGTCGGCCACTGGATCGGACAACACAATGGCCAACTAGTTTACGGCGGCGGCAGAAACGGCCTGATGGGCATCCTCGCCGACGCCTGCCTGAGCGAGGGAGGGCAAGTCGTCGGTGTCATCCCCAAAAGCATGGTTGAGCGCGAATGGGCGCACGCCGGCTGCAACGAGCTGCTCGTCGTTGACACCATGCACGAGCGCAAACGCATCATGGCCGAGCGCGCCGATGCCTTCCTCGCCCTGCCTGGTGGCATCGGCACCCTCGAAGAGTTTTTCGAAGCCTGGACCTGGCGCCAGCTCGGGTTTCATGACAAACCTGTCGGCCTTCTGAACGTGGACGGTTATTACGACGCGCTTTTGCAGTTTTTGCGGCACACCGTTGACAGCCAGTTCATGGGTGATTGGCAGATGGGTTTGATCCGCACAGGCGCGGAGCCTATTGCCCTGCTGAAGGAACTTGTTGAGGCCGCTGGTTTTTCGCCGCGGGCCCGGCTGGAGGGGATTTAGCAATTCTGGCTGAGTTCCAATTTCTAGGGCTTGCGGCGATTCGAACCGCAGGAAATGAATTCACTGGCAAGTTGGCGCGGCGTTGAGTTTCACGCTGTCGGCCGCAAGGCAAGCGCCACGCCGCCGCTCCTCATACTGCGCTGACGCGCCGCTTTGCGGCGCTGCGCACAAATCGTCGGGACGGCGTGGCGCATGCCTTGAGGCGGAAGTTAAGCCGGTGCGGTTTTACCCGCCGGGTTGCGCGATGATTTGCGTTTGACCGCCAAACCGGAAAGAGAACTGTCAACCAAGCGGCCTGAAATGTATTTGTGGAGCACGCTGGCCATCAGCGTCTGGTAAGGCAAACCTTCCTCCGCAGCGCGCGCCTGCAGCCCTTCCAGATCTTGCGCCGTGATGCGAATATTCACGCGCCGACTCTTGCTCAAGGTGGCGGCTGCCATCTCGCGATACTGTTCATTGACCCTCTTTTGATTGCGCACAGGCTGCCATTCGCCGCGTTCGAACGACGCCAGAAGGTCATTCTCAAATGTCAATTCACTGTTCATCATCGACTCCTGTCATGTACTGCTTGGTTGCCTTGCGGCTGGGCATGATGGTTTTCAAAAACACTTCTTCGGCGGTCTCCACAAATGGCACCATGTGCGCATAGCCTCGAAAACTGACCACCCAGATACGCTGGTTCGGGTAGCGCTTTTTGTTGGGGTGTTCCAGCGTAAGCATCAAACCGCCTTGCTCAATCGCTGAAAGGATTTCTTCAAACGACACATCGCGTGTTGCCTTGATCTCAAGGTTTTTCTCGACATTCCAGCGGATCGGCTTGTTGGTCAACACGAGCGCATTATAAAGTTGCGTGCCTTATGTGAACAAGCCTTCTTGGTTCGACTTCTTGGTTCGACTTGGTTCGACGCAAGCGGCTTTGATTGCAATATCCAAATTCGCTGGCAAATTGACACCGTGCAGGCTGTCAGGCCGTTGGCCGCAAGGCATGCGCCACGCCGCCGCTCCTCAAGGCGCTTAACCCGCGTCACCTTCGGTGCCACGGCGCAGAAATCGTCGGGACGGCGTGGCGCATGCCTTGCGGCTGTATTTTCTTTCTCTCGAACTTCCGCAGAAAATCAATCCGGCTTCAACGGAGCAGCGCCATTGACAACGCGTCAAAGTACTCGCCGTCAACCTGGAACGCCTGGCGATGCACGCCTTCGGTATGAAAGCCCATGCGTTCATACAGAGCTTTGGCATTCGTATTGTCGATTCGCACACTCAACTCGATCCGGGAGAGCCCCTTCTCCCAAGCCGTGTCAATCGCGGCCTGGATCAGCATTTGTCCGATACCCCGATGTCTGGCCGATGGAATCAACCCAATGCCCAGTTCGCCAACGTGAACCCGCACTTCACCGCGAACCGGCAAGACATGGCACCAACCCACGACCACATCGTCAATCTCTGCAATCACTTGGCAATGGCCGTGCAGCTGAATACTTCTGTAAAAGGCGATGCATTGGTCAAGTGGTGGCGCCTGAATGAACAGCAAATAACGCTTCTCGCGCGCCACAACATCCAGCGCCTCACGAAGGCCCGTGAAATGCGATTCCCGCGCTGGGATGATTTTCAAGGTCATGGTCGGTTGTTCGATTCGATGGGGTTACTGCCCAAAAATTCAAGCCAATCCGCGCAACGGGCAGGCTCCCCAAACTTCAACCCTCCCCGCCAGCCATGCGCCACGTCGACCCGACGCTATCCCGTCAACAGGTGCGCAGTGGCGCTTGCCACCACGTAAGCAGCACCACGAGGAGCGGCGGCGTGGCGCTTGGCTGGCGGCTGGTTCGTCGGTCCAGCCAATTTTCAAACTGTCTAAACAAGAACCACTTAAGGCCGACAAAGAATAAAGAAAGTTTGCTATCTTATTAATAGCAGTTGACCTTCGGAGATGAAATCCGCGACAAACCGCGAAGCCCGAAAACGCGCTAAACCGCCGCCTCGTCCACCTCTCCGGTGCGAATGCGAACGACGCGCTCGACGCTGGTCACAAAAATCTTGCCGTCGCCAATTTTCCCCGTGTGAGCGGCCTTGATGATGGCGTCGACGCAGCGGTCGACGTCGTCGGTTTTCACCACCACTTCAACCTTCACCTTGGGCAAAAAGTCGACCACGTATTCGGCGCCACGGTACAACTCGGTGTGGCCTTTCTGCCGGCCGAAACCTTTGACTTCCGTGACGGTGAGCCCGGTGACGCCGCACTCGGCCAGCGCCTCGCGCACTTCTTCGAGCTTGAACGGTTTGACGATGGCGGTGATCTGTTTCATGGTGTCTCCAAAATTGATTCGCGCAATCCAGAGGCGAAGGTTATTGCCTGAATTTCGAGGTTATAGGATAACGCCAATCCTTGCCAAAACTGCGGTGCGTCACGCGAATCCCCACCGGCGCCTGGCGGCGCTTGTATTCATTGATCTTGATCAGGCGCGTCACGCGCTCCACGTCGGCGCGCGCGAACCCCTGGGCGATGATGCTCTCGATGCTCTCGTCGTTCTCCATGTAACGCTCCAGAATCGCATCCAGCACCTCGTAAGGCGGCAGGCTGTCCTGGTCGGTCTGGTCCGCTCGCAGCTCGGCGCTCGGGGGCCGGGTGATGATGCGCTCGGGGATGGGCGCCTTGCCACTCGCGCCATTCGTGCCATAAGGGTCGTTCAGGTTGCGCCATCGCGCCAGCGCAAACACCGTGGTTTTCACCAGATCCTTGATCACCGCAAAACCGCCGGCCATGTCGCCGTACAGCGTGCAATAACCGGTGGCCATTTCGGATTTGTTGCCGGTGGTGAGCACAATGCTGCCGAACTTGTTCGACAGCGCCATCAACAGCGTGCCGCGAATGCGCGCCTGGATGTTCTCTTCGGTGGCGTCTTCCTTGAGACCCTTGAACTCGCCCGCCAGCGAGGCCTTGAAGGCCTCAAACTCCGGCACGATGGAGATTTCGTCGTAACGCACACCCAAGCGCTGCGCCATTTCGCGCGCGTCGATCCAGCTGATGCTCGCCGTGTAGGGCGAGGGCATCATCACGGCGCGCACCCGGTCTGGCCCCAGCGCGTCCACGGCCACAGCCAGCACCAGCGCCGAATCGATACCGCCTGAGAGGCCTAAGAGCACGCTGGGGAAGCCGTTTTTCCCGATATAGTCGCGCACGCCCAGCACCAGCGCGTCCCACAGATCGGCTTCAGGTTCGCGGTGCGGTTCCGTGGTTGCTACAAATTTAATAGCTGAGTGAGTCCGGATCACGTCGACATAATGCAGGTTCTCTTTAAAGGCCGGCGCACGGCCCGCCACTGAAGCGTCGGCATTCAGTTCGAACGAAGCGCCTTCAAACACCACTTCATCCTGCCCGCCCACCAGGTGCGCATACACCAGCGGCAGGCCGCAGGCGCGCACCCGCTCTTGCATCATCTGCTCGCGCTCGGCGCCTTTGCCAACGTGAAACGGCGATGCATTGATGACGCACAAGATCTCGGCGCCGGCGGCTTTGGTGAGCCGCGCTGGTTCTTCAAACCAGGCGTCTTCGCAGATCAACAGACCCAGCTTGACGCGATCAGCGCCGTCGCCGGCTTCAAACACACACACGCCGCGCCCCGGCTGAAAATACCGCCGCTCGTCAAACACCTGGTAATTTGGCAACTCACGCTTGGCGTAGGTGGCGCGCACTTCGCCTTCGCACAGCACACTGGCGGCGTTGAAACGCGTGGGCACGGCGACGGATCGGGTGCGCACGGCACTCTCGGGCGTGCCCGTACCCGGGTGGCCGACCACCACGGCCAGGTTTTTTAACCCGGCAAGTTCGCGGGCCACGGTTTTCACGGCATCATCACAGGCAGCGATGAACACCGGGCGAAGGAACAGGTCTTCGGCGGCGTAACCACAAATCGACAACTCGGGCGTGAGCACGACGCGGGCGCCCTGGGCGTAGGCGGATTGAGCGGCGGCGATGATTTTTTGCGCGTTGCCGCTTAAGTCGCCAACGGTGAAATTGAGTTGGGCAATGCAAATTTTGAGAGTCATGGGGAACAAATGAGACGATTCGGGCGAACCAATGTCGGGTGAAAATTCTGATCGCGTGTCCGTGCTGGCGCTTGAAAACGATTATGTCATTCGGGTGCTGAAATCGCCGTTGGAGGTGAGCGCAAGTGCCTGGAACGCGCTACTGCAGACGCAAAGCGACGCCAACCTCTTCATGCGCCATGAATACCTCGCAGCATTGCACACCAGTGGCGCTGCCATCACGTCGACCGGTTGGACGCCGCGATTCATCAGCTTGTGGCGGGGTGGCGAACTGGTTGCGGCCTGCCCGCTTTACGTCAAAGCGCACTCCTACGGTGAATACGTGTTCGACTGGGCCTGGGCCAATGCCTACCACCAGCACGGGTTGGAGTATTACCCCAAAGTCGTCATTGCGGTGCCGTTCACACCGGTGCCCGGCGCGCGGCTGCTGGCGCGCACGGCAGAGGACCGCCAGGCCCTGGTCAAACAGGTCCTGCTGTGGTGCAAGGCAAAGAAAGTGTCGTCGCTGCATTTGTTGTTTGGCAATGAAGATGACGTTTCTATTTGCATTGACAACAATTTGATGCAGCGCCACACCGTCCAGTTTCATTGGACAAATTCAAATCCGGGCTACTCGGACTTCGACGCGTTTCTGGCCACCCTGTCGCAGGAAAAACGCAAAAAAATCCGCCAGGAGCGGCGCAAGGTGGCCGAGGCTGGCGTCACTTTCCGCTGGTCGCGCGGGGCTGACATCCGCCCGGCCGATTGGGATTTTTTCTACCGCTGTTATGAGCGCACTTACCTCGAACACGGCAACGCGCCGTATTTGAGCCGCGACTTCTTTCGTCAAATGCAGTCCACCATGCCCGACAACTGGTTGCTGTTTGTGGCGATGCAAAATGGCCAGGCGATTGCTACAAGTTTAATAGCAATAAATTCATATCATTCGACGGCCTCAGGCACAATCGATGCATTGAGTTTGGAAACTGGCCGTGAGGCACCCCAAATTGCTTACGGACGGTACTGGGGCGCGCTCAAACGTGTCGATTGCCTGCATTTCGAAGC
>JANOWY010000287.1:0-12998 GCA_031418135.1 Rhodoferax sp.
TGCTCCACTGGCGCATGATTTCGGCAAACGGGCGCGGGTCTGCTACTTCGTCTACCGCAATACCGGCGCGTTCGTCGCTGGTGATGTTGCGAATGCAGTTGCCGCTGGTTTGAATGCCGTGCATGTCCACACTGGCCAGCAAATCCATCACGTCAGCGCTTTTGTCCAACGGAATCCAGTTGTATTGCACGTTTTGGCGCGTGGTGAAGTGGCCCACACCGCTGGGCAGCGAGTTCAGATCTGACAGGCCGGGGTTGGCTGCGCCCAGATTGTTTTGCTCTTTTTTGTCATAGTCGCGGGCGATTTTGGCCAGCACCCGCAGTTGGCGCGAAGCCAGTTCGCCATAAGGCACGGCCACCCGCAACATGGGCGCAAAGCGCTGCACGTACCAGCCGTTTTGCAGGCGCAGGGGACGAAAGTCGTCATCCGGCAGCTGGCCGGCCAAGTGGCGACCCAACTGCTCACGGTATTGGGCGGCACGTTGCTGGACGAACTGGCGATCAAAGGCGGTGTATTGGTACATTTTTATGAGCTTTGAGGACGATTAATGGCGATCAATGACAATTGAGAAAGTGCTTTAAAGCGCAATCAGTTTCAGGCCCGCATAAGCCAGCAGCACCGACAGCAGCGAGCGCACCACGCGGTCGGGTGTGCGGGTTAGCAGGTGCGCGCCGATCCAGATGCCGGGCAAGGAACCGGTGAGCAGCAAGGCCAGCAGCGGCCAATCGACCGAGCCCAGCGAGGCATGGCCCAGCCCGGCCACCAGTGTGAGTGGCACGGCGTAAGCAATGTCGGCACCCACAATACGGCTGAGCGGCAACTTGGGGTACAAAATCATCAGCACGGTGACACCAATGGCCCCGGCGCCCACCGAGGTGAGTGTGACCAAGGTGCCAATCAACGCGCCAAACAGCGGTGGCAAAGCCCAGTGAAGTGGTGTGGCTGCGGCAAGTTCTTGCCCTGGCGCAATGTCAGCCGGGGCCGATTTGCCCCGAATGGCCTTGTACAAAGTAGCCACAGCTGTCAGCAGCAGGGCCGCGCCCAAGGTGGTGGTCATGATGTGTTGTACGCCAGCGTCTGCCGGCCCTACTGTGTGCAAAACGTACAAGGTGGCCAGCGCCGCCGGAATGCTGCCCGCGCACAGTTGCCCCACAACGCGCCAATCGACCCGGCGTGCCCGCGCCAGCTTGATCGTGCCACCCATCTTGGTGAAAGCGGCAAACAGCAGATCGGTGCCAATGGCCATGTAGGGCTTGACACCAAAAAAGAAGATCAAAATAGGCGTCATCAGCGAACCGCCGCCCACACCCGTGAGCCCGACGACCATGCCCACCGCAAACCCCGAAAAAATAAAACCCAGTTCCTGCATAGTTTTCCTATTGAGTGGCAGAGTTTGGGGGAGGTTGCTTATATTGCAAACTACATTTTTTGGATTTCTTTATTCGTTTATGACCTAAAGAGTTCAAATTGATACCGTTAACCCAGCATAATTTGCCTATGCACACGCCAGCCACTTCGCCAATCAGACAATCACTTGCCCTGACCGCGCTGGTGGTACGGGACTACGACGAAGCGATTGCCTTTTTTGTCGGAATTCTTGGCTTTGAGCTGATCGAGAATTCGCCTGTGGCAGACCAAAACAAGCGTTGGGTTGTGGTCGCCCCACCCGGCGCGACGGAGTCGCGTTTGCTGCTGGCCCGTGCCACTGATGAAGAGCAGGCCGCGCACATCGGCAATCAAACTGGTGGCCGGGTGTTTTTGTTCCTCCAAACGGACGACATTGATCGCGACTACCGCAGTTACAAAGCCAAAGGTGTCGTTTTTGTGCGCCCGCCCAAACAAGAGCCCTACGGAACTGTCGCCGTTTTTCAGGATTTGTATGGCAACCTTTGGGATCTGCTGCAACATGGGCATGCCGTTCACTCTGGGGTTGCGGCCACTAACCAATCATGCGGCTTATGATGGCTATCCGCTCCTTTTGTCGGCCACAAAGCCGTCCCAACTCGATCCACCGAATTAACCGAATTTATCCATGAAGCTTTCCTATTCTGCCGTTGCCGTGGCCCTCGTATTGACTTGCGTGCAGGCGGGCGCGCAGCCTGCGGCCCCTGCCGGAGAAATCAAGGGCGATGCGTGGGTACACACCAGTGAATCGCTGGCCGGTTCGGCACAACAGGCCGATGTGTGCCTGCCCGCCGCCGCGACTGGCGGAGCCATTTTTTGTGGCAAGTTCAAAAACCTGCCAGCGGTGGCTGGCAAACGGGTTCCGCTGGTGGTTTTTTTGCACGGCTCCTCCGGGTTAGGCTTGAAGGCCATTGGCGAATGGCAGCAGTGGCTGGCGGGGTTGGGTTATGCCAGTGTTGCACCGGATTCATTTGCCCTGGCGGGCCATGTCACCTACAAATCTCCGATTGACAAAGAATCGTATGAAAAAATTCACGCCTTGCGGGCCTCGGAAATCGCCCCCATGCTGGCAGCGGTTAAAAACCTGTCGTGGGTAGACAGCAGCCAGTTGATTCTGGCGGGTACCAGTGAAGGCTCAGTGCCGGTTGCCCGCTACCCGGGAACCGAATTCAAGGCCCGCATTTTGTATGCATGGAGTTGCGAAACCAATTATTTTGTGACCCAACCCCAAAACGCCTTTGAGCCCGGCAAACCGGTGCTGAATGTGATCAGCGCCTCTGATCCTTTTTTCTCACCTTCGAACACCTGGCTTGGCAATGCACAGGCGCAAGGCCATTGCGCGGCAGCACTGAAAGACAACCCGCAGGCGGCGGTGCTGCTGGTTCCAAATGCGCCGCACACGCTGTTGAACCTGCCCGCCACCCGCAGCGCAACCGCCGGGTTTTTGTCGCAGGTCGTCAAACCCTGAGCTGATGTGTGCCGGTAGCAACCTGGTAGCCTGCGATGGCGATTGAAGTCTGCAAGCCACCGCTGGGCAGTGCCATTGGGCATCAAACCATTATGGAAGCCTATTTTTGCGACGCTTATTGCACCGACTTGCAACATCCCAAGGCAAGTGTGGTCGACATTTTTTTTGGCGTTTTTGGCCATAACCCCTGGTGGATCAGGCGCGTGTTGATGGCCCGCAACCGGTTGGCATCGCTGGGTGGGCTGGATGTTCCCGCTGATCGTGACATCCTCTCACCGCAGCGCAAAAGCAGTTATGCGGCAGGCGACACCATCGGGCCGTGGCCTTTGTTCTTTCTGTCGGAACAAGAACTGGTGGCCGGGCGCAACAATAAACACCTGGATTTCAGGTTGTCGGTGTTGCGGACAAGCGCGAAGCCAGGTGTGGGCCAGCCGGGTGAAAAACGTGCCGCCCAGGTGGTGATTTCAACCGTTTGCACCACCCACAACACCTTTGGAAAACTCTATTTGTTTTTCATTGTTCCATTTCACAAACGGGGTGTGCAATGGCTGATGACGCGTGCCGTGGTGGCCGGGCGGCTCTGAACCCGCGTAACTGCAACTTGCCACCCTTGCGCACCCATGGTCAAGCCGGCGGTGCCCCGCCCGATCCGCTTTGCGGAAAACAAGGGGCAAAGGGCGAATCACGGTTGGCGGACCGCACAAAACGACTTCCTGCCCCCAAACGGTCTGGATCCACCATGCGCCCGATTCGGCTGTTACGCCCAACTCAAAGTGATGAACCAAAAGCCATGGGTGGGCTCAGGTTTGGGGTAGCAGGGTACTGAGTTGTTGCCCAACAAACAGGCCAAAGGCAAGGTCGTCCAGATGGCCAAATTGGTGCAAACATAACGCACCGTCAGCACCGAAAACAAAGGTGCTGGGCGTTCCCTTCATGTGCCAGTCACGCATGGTCGTTGGCATCGTTTCGTTGCCCTCGTAGGCATCTACGCCAATCGGGAAGGGCAACTGGTATTCGTGGATGAAAGCCTCCAGCGCGTGGGGCTGCATGGCCTGATGGTGCTCAAACACCGTATGCAGCCCAATCACGATCAACGGAAGGCTTTGCGCTAATGCGTGCAATTTTTTGAGCTGCGGAATGCTGTGGGCCACACAGCCAGGGCAAAGCATTTGAAACGCACTGACCACAACCACGCGCCCTTTGAACTGTTCAAGGGCAAGGGCATAATCGCTGTTGAACCATTGGCTCACTGACCATTGGAAGGGCTTTGTGTTCATATGGCTTTCATCTTGAGACAAAGGGCCGTTGGCGCGAGGTCACCCGGGCTAACCAGAATGCAGACGCAAAAACAATTGACCGATTGCTCTGGCCTGACAAGTTACGACTGCTTGAGCCTACCTTGAAACATACCCCGCACGCAAGAAGGGGGTTGGCACGCGCGAGTTGGCAGGCAACGCCTTGGCCTTGGCGTGCGAGCTCTCGATTTAGGATGAACAACTGATCTCAATCCCCGCCGCCCATTCCGGCGGAAAGCCGGCTTTGGCTTCATGCCCGGGGTGTTCATCAAACGGTGTTTCCAGAATTTTCAGCAAATCGGCTACACCTGAAAAATCCTTGCGTTTGGCCTTTTGAATCGCTTCTTCACCCAAATGGTTGCGTAAAACATATTTTGGATTGGAACCCAGCATCAATTGGCCCATTTGTTCTCGTGAAAATTGCGCTATATGCTCTGAATATTGGGTTATCCAGTCATCAAATTTTGGGCGATCCAGAAACAAATCCCGCACCCCAGCTAAATTGGGGCTTGCGGCGAAAGGCAGGTGCGCCGGGCTATCCGCCACACAGCGGCTGAGTTTGCGCCAAAAAATCGTGAAATCGACACGGTCTTGGGCCAGCAGTTTCAGGATGTTTTGGATCAGCAAGCGATCCGTTTTGGGCTCATCGGTCTGCACATCAAACAAGCCGAGCTTGCGTCGCATGCGTGCTTCAAATTCGGCCGGAAACGCGGTTTTGTACGATTCCAGCGCGGCCACCGCCACCTCTTGTTCGCCAATCAGCGGCAGCAGTGCCTGGCCCAAAGCGTAGAGGTTCCAGTAGGCGATATTGGGTTGTTTGTTGAAGGCGTAACGCCCGCCGGTGTCGCTGTGATTGCAGATGTGGCCGGGCACGTAGGTGTCCATGAACTGGAACGGGCCGTAATCAATCGTCAGCCCCAAAATGCTCATGTTGTCGGTGTTCATCACGCCGTGACAAAAGCCGACCGATTGCCACTGGGCCACCATGGCGGCGGTTTTTTCGCTCACCCGTTGCAGCAATCGGGCGTAGGGATTCCAGCCGGCCCACAATGCCTGTTGTGCTGAAACTTCAACCGGTGTTGTTGTGTAATAGACAGTTGCAGGTGCAAGTGATGCTGGAACCATAAACCAATCTGAGCGCAAACAGTCCCCGTAATACCGTTGAATGACGTAATCGGCCAAATCCCGCAGTTCGGCATGTTTCTCGTTGTATGAAAAATGCTCAAAATGTCCAAAACGAATGAAGCTGGGCGCCACCCGGGTGACGACGGCAGCAGTTTCGATTTCTTCGCGCCGTACCCGTGCGTCTGAACCCGTCACGCACAGGGCACGGCTGGTGGGTACGCCCAAACCGGCCATCGCTTCACTGCCCAAAAACTCCCGAATGCTGCTGCGCAACACGGCGCGGCCATCGCCCATGCGGGAGTAGGGCGTACGGCCCGCGCCCTTGAGCTGGATTTCAAGCCCACCACCCGAGCCGTCGTCGGCCAGCCGCGCTTCACCCAACAAAATTGCCCGACCGTCACCCAATTGCCCCGCCCATTGGCCAAACTGGTGGCCGCTGTACACGCTGGCAAGGGGGTTGGAATCGGGCAACAACTGGTTGCCCGTGAGCGCTTTGAGCAGATTTTCTGAATCCATCTGCTGCGCCGTCAATCCCAGTTGCCCGGCGACCTTTGCACTTCGCCCCACCCAATACGGGGCGGGCAGGGGTTCGGGTTGCAGGCGGGTATAAAAAGCGGGCCCCAAAGCAGCAAAACCAGGCTGCCAGGCAAACGGCGCGGGCAACGCATTGCCAGTTTCAACAGGTAATAGGGCCGTAGTGGCCGACGGGTTCAAAACTGCTGCATTCATGCCGGAATTGTCCGGCAAAACACAGCTGCCGGGTGGCTTGCCCCTTCAATGCCCGGCCGCAAACGAGTTCAAAGCTGCGTGGCCACACCCGGCACCAGCGGCATGATTTTGATAGCCGTCCCGGTGCCCAGAGCCTGTTCAAACTCCGGTACGGTGCCTTTGGCCAGCGGGTTGGTGCCGTAATGCATGGGGATGGCCACTTTGGGTTTCAGCCATTCGCGCACCGCATAAGCGGCATCGGACGGACCCATGGTGAAGTTGCCGCCGATGGGGATCAACACCACATCGGGCTTGTAGTAATCACCAATGAACTTCATGTCGCCAAACAACCCGGTGTCACCCATGTGGTAGATCTTCAGGCCGCTTTCGAGCTCGATGATGAAGCCCATTGGTTCACCACCGACATGCACCTCGTCTTGCGACGTGGCCGGGTTCTTCCAGATGTACAGCGACGAGTGCTCGGCCCGGACAGCGGTAATTTTGATGCCCGGCGAATCGGCAAACGGCACCACCGTGCCACTTTTGTTCATGCGCGGAGCCAGCTCGGGCGGCAACACCTTGAGAGTTGTCAAGGTCTGATTCAGGTCACCGGGCGCGAACACACGGGCCTTGTTGAGCAGTGCCAGCGCAGGCGCATCAGCGATGTGGTCAAAGTGCCCGTGGGTGACCAAGATCAGATCCACTTTGCCCAGGTTTTCCAGGTTCTTGAAGGCTTCGGGTGTGCGCGGGTTGGTGCGCAGCCACGGGTCGATCACGATGACCTTGCCACCGGGTGTCGTGAGCTTGAAAGCCGCCTGGCCCAGCCACATCAGTTCGGTTTTGCCGGCCTGGGCTTGGGCCAGATTGGTTGCAAGCAGCAGCATCAGGTTGCTTGCCAATGAAATCAGCCAACGGGAGGGAGTCATACGGATTCCTTGGTTTGGATGCATGAAGCCGGGCTGGGTACATCCCATGCAAGGGTCTGCGCATTTTTGCCGGTAACTGAATATAACGCCCCCGGTGCATTGCGGGTTTTCTGGAACGCTTCCAGGCTTTCACCCCGCATGGCCGCATAGATGTGCAAGTTGGACACCCCAACCACCGCGCGCAGTTTCTCCAGCAGGAAGAAACTCACCCCGTAGTGCAACATGCCGCGCCAATCGCGGTTTTTGAGCAGCCCAAGCTCCACCGGGGTCAGTTGCGCCGCACTGCAACTCTGTTCTTCATTCTCTACAAAGGCTCGTCGGTGCTCGGGGTGAATCAGGTTGTGCAAAAAATGGTTGAACCGGTAGGCCTTTACGCTGCGGGCTAGGTCAAACGGATAGGTGCCGTGCAGGTCTTGCACGCCGTTCAATTGTTCAGCCATGTGGGCGAGGTGACGGGTGTTTTCGCCCGCCACCGCTGCTGATGAGCGGTTTTCGTAAATGGCCGTGGCAATGCCGGTCATTGATGGCAAATAGTAGGTTTGATGAACCTTGCGGATATTGCCGGACAAGGCACCCCGCATGATCAGCCACATGATGACTTCTGCGCCTTCCATGCCGCCCAGCGTGGCCAGCTCGGCCAGCGTCATGTCAGACAGGCGAACCGGATCGTTCTCGATGAGATCGAGAAAACGGGCGTCCCAGGCGCTGTTGTTGAAGCCGGCCCGTTCCCCATGGACTTGATGTGACAAACCGCCGGTGGCGACGATGGCGACATTCAAATTCTGCGGAAAGCTCTCGATGGCACGACGCAGCGCTTGCCCCAGCTTGAAACAACGGCGGGCCGAGGGAACCGGAAACTGCAACACGCCAACTTGCAGCGGCACGACGGGTACGGGCCAATCAGGCTCATGCGGACACATCATCGACAAGGGAGACAGACAGCCGTGATCCAGCGTTTTGCCCTGGAAGAACGACATATCGAACTCGTCTGCCACCAACGAGTGCCCAATGTGCTGCGCCAATGCCGCATGGCCCGTCACGGGCGGCAAATCACGCGGCCCGCCGCCTTCGTCTGCTACGTCGTACCGGTCACCAATTCCCAGAGCGAAGGCGGAATAGTGGTCAAAAAAGAAGGATGTGACATGGTCGTTGTAAATGAAGAACAACACGTCTGGCTTTTTGGTTTCCAACCATTGGCGCACCGGGCCAAAGGCTTCAAAGATGGGTACCCACACTGGATCATGCTGCTTGTTGCGGTCAAACGCAAAACCGATAGTGGGTGTGTGGGAGCAGGCGATTGCGCCGATGATGTTGGCCATGGTTTGCGAGCGTCGTTGTTAGCGGTTTCAGTAAGGCGTGCAAGTGAAATTGGCCGCGTCGTTCGCCTGCGCCTGGCCCGGATTTGACGGGCCGGTGTACTTGGGAAAGCTGCCGTACTGGCAAAGCGGTCGCGTGCGGCCATTGGTGGCGCTGGTTGCAGGCGTGGTGTTTTGGTCTTTTGCAATCAGCAGGCCTGGCGCTTGTGCGTGCTCAACCCAGGCTTCCAATGCAGCGAGCCAATCGTGGCCGGCCCGAAAAACGCCGTCGCCATGGCCTTGGCCAGGGATCAGGTAAAAGCGCGCAAACTGATCCACCTTGGTCTTGCCTGTGGCGGCCAGAAGTTTGTTCCAATACGAAATGGTGTTGTGGGGCGAAATGGAATCATCGATGCTGCCATGCGTAAGCAGCAGCTTGCCGCCACGGGCCCAGAACCGGCCCAGATCAGTGCGGGTTGCGTCGGTCCAGCCGGACACTGTTTGGATACGTTTTGCCCACTTCTCAGTCTCGGCGGCCAGCGGGTCGGCATTCATGTCTTGGGTAATAAAACCCTGGATGCCGCTTTTGGCAGGGAAGAGCTGAAAGGCCGTGCCGTTCGGTGTCCAAGGAAATTTACCCAGATCAGCAGTGTTTGCCTTTCCAAGGTGGTTGCCCAGAAAAGTGCCTCCTTCCAGCAGCGGCCAGCGTGGGTAAGAGGTGGTGCCATCGGCCAGCGCAAAGCCCAGTTGCACGGGTGAAGCGATTTTCTCGACGGCCGTGAGCTGCGCATCTGACAGGCACGCGTCACCCGTATCTGCGCCACCGGAGCAGCGCAACGCTGTCTTGATGGTGGCGGCAGTCACCTTGCTATTGCAGGCGCGGACATCGCTGATCACGCCGTCTGCGATCCCGTCCAGGGCATCGCATTGCGATTTCACGTGCGCCACAAGCATGGCAACCTTGGCGGGGCTCATCCAGGTGGCGCTGGCAGTACCGAGTTTGTTGCCATAAACAGCCCGGGCTTGTGCTTGCGCGCCCAGCCACATGTTGATGACGTTGTAGGCTGGGTAATGGGCGACGACACCCTCGTAATCATCGGGGTAACGTTGTGCGGCATCAAAACCTTCATGGCCACCTTGCGAGCCACCGATAAAGTAGGTAAAGCGGGGTTTTTGCCCATACCTTTTCTGGGCCAGCCATTTGGCGACATCCACTGTCTTTTTGATCTGCCATTGAGCGAAGTTCATCAGCTCTTCCTGATTCAGGGCAAAGCTGGAATCAAACGGCGGTTTACCTGCAGAGTTGTGGCCCGAGTCGCTGCCCAGTGTGATGTAGCCCCGCGCCAACGGTGTCGGCAGGTTCACCAGTGCGCCCGAAAACGCGCTCATGCCGGTCACCACCGTACCGTTGGTTCCGCCTCCGCCGAACTGCAACATGCGCTGGTTCCAGGGATCCGGCAGGTTGACCTGGAAACGGATCGGCGAGGCAGACGGGTCAACCGGCTGGATTACACCCGTTACCTTGCAAAAACTTCGGGCCGTACCTGCCGGGTCGATATCGGTTATGGCTTTGGCAACGTTGACCATTGCGCCGCTGGTGGGCAATTCCATCGCGGCGGCCGGAATCACCAGACCCTCCAGCGTGCTACATCTAACTGTGGGCGAGACACCTGCAAGTGGCCCAGAGCCGAGGGCAGGGCCCATCGGGGCGCAAGCGCTGGCCAGAACCAGGGCCAGCAAACCCGTGGCGTGGAACGCTTTCATGGCAAACTCCTTTTGAATGGTGGATAACCCCGAGGGTGGGGCTTGAGGTAATGGTTGATCCAGGTACGAAATTACGGGCAGAAAAGGTTCAATCCAGTGAGGCCTTGGCCTTCTTGATGATCTCACCATACCGCGCCGATTCAGACAGGATGTACTGGCCAAACTGTTCCCGGCTCAGCGGAAACGATTCATAGGCAAAAGAGGCGAACTTCTCTTTGATGTCTGGCTCCGACAGGGCTTTTTCGATATCACGCTGGATTTTTTCGGCCACTGCCTTCGGCACGCCCTTGGGCGCCGCAATGGCTGTCCAGCCACTGACTTCAAAATTGACCGGACCACCTGCTTCGCCAACCGTCGGTACATTTGGGAAAGCTGCCACACGTTTGGGTGCAGCAATTCCTACGTAACGTACTTTGCCGGCCCGAAACATGGCACCAGCCGTGGCATTGGTACCCATCGCGAATGAAAGTTCGCCGCTTGCAACGCCGGTGTAAAGCATGGTGGTTTCCTTGTAGATCACATGCTGCATTTCGGTGCCGGTAACCGTTTCAAACAGTGCAGAACCCAGGTGCACTGGATTGCCCACGGACCAGGAACCGTAATTCAGCTTGCCCGGATGAGCCTTGGCATCGGCAATGATGTCGCCCACGGACTTGTATTTGCTGTCATTGGCCACAGCGAAGAAAAAGTAAGTCTTGAACAGCGGCAATAACGGTTCGAAGTCTTTTTGTGCGTCGTATGGCAGTTTTTTGAATAAGTGTGGATAGGCTGACAAGTGGACGTTGTCCAGTTGGATCAGGTCATGCCCGTCGCTGGTGCCGCGTTTGAATGCATCAATCGCAATGAATCCGTTTCCACCGGGCTTGTTTTCAACCAAAACCGGCTGGCCCCAGGTGCGCGACAACTTGTCGGCCAGCAGACGAACCACACCCTCCGGGCCGCTTCCTACCGGAAAGGGTGTGATGATGCGCACGGGTTTGGTTGGGAAAGTTTGCGCTAGGGCCTGGCTTGCGATGAGCGCACCCAAGGCAAATGCTGCTAGTTTTCTGGAAAATATTGACATGTTTTCTATCTCCGCGTGAAGGTGAGTGTTGGTCAAAGCCGCGAATTTTGAGTTGGTACAACCGGTCTGAATAGATGTCAATCGTGAACTCGCGATAACCCTGAGTTATCGATTCCCGTCATAATGCCGAGCACTTTGAACCTCGGGCGCATACAAACACCATGAAATTCTCGACGCTCCAAGCGCTGGTTGCAGCTGTAGAGCAAGGCAGCCTGCGCGGCGCGGCCCGGCAAATTCAGGTTTCGCAACCGGCCTTGACCAAGATGGTTCGCGAACTCGAAAAAGAGCTTGCCGCGCCCTTGTTGGTTCGGACATCGAAGGGTGTGATTCCCACTGCCCAAGGCAAAGTCTTGTATGACCGCGCACTCAAAGTAGTGCGAGAACTTGCGGCCGCCCAGGCCGAGATCAACCAGTTGGGCGGGAACATGATCGGCGAATTGTCAGTGGGAGCGGTTCCCGTGGCAGTCATGCTGCTCATACCGGAAACTTTGCGAACGTTTGGACGTGAATTTCCCGAAATCCGGCTGCGGATCAGTGAAGAGTTATACATTGCCCAATTGAAGCGCTTGCGTACGGGCGAGGTGGATATCGCGTTGGGAGGTATCCCTGACGGATTGCCAACTGGCGAATTTGTCGTGGAACACCTAATGAGCACCAAAATGGTCGTGGTGGTGCGCAAAGGAAGTCACCGCAGCGGCGCCACCAGCCTTAGCCAGTTATTGGACGCGAAATGGGTTTACACGGGTGCGTCAGGCGAATCAGGTTATGCAACGTTACTGTTTCAGCGACATGGGTTGCCACCACCACCAGTAGGGGCCATTGTGAACTCAACGTTGGCCATTTTGTCCCTGATCACCACTGGCGATTTTGTCGGGCTGATGCCAGAGCAGATTGCAACGCACCCCATGGCCTCTCCATTCATTACAGTGGTGCCGGTCGCTGAAGTTGGTTTACCGCTTTCCGTCGGGGCCATGGTGCGTAGTGACACCGTTATTTCCCCTGCGATCCGGCATTTCATTGCCCACCTGCACCGGGCGGCAGGGCAGGTTGGAAAATCCTGGTAAGCCGTGCAAACCCGCAAGACCCCGTCGACGGCGCTAGGTTATTCTTCGCCTTTAAGATTCTCCCGTTTTAACCACTCACAACGATACGGAGCCAGTCCATGCAAGGCTTAATGCAACAACACAACCTGCTGATTTCCAGCCTGATCGATTTTGCCGAACGCCACCATGGCGATGGCGAAATCATTTCGCGGCGGGTCGAAGGCGATATCCACCGGAGCAATTACGCGCAAATTGCCAAACGCAGCCGCCAGGTGGCACACGCGCTTGATGGCTTGAAACTGGGTTTTAGCGAACGCGTGGCCACGCTGGCCTGGAACGGCTACCGCCACCTGGAGCTGTATTTTGGTGTCAGCGGTTCGGGCCGCGTACTGCACACCTTGAACCCGCGCCTGCACCCCGACCAGATCGTCTGGATCGCCAACCACGCCGAAGATTCGGTACTGTGTTTTGACATGAGCTTTTTGCCCATCGTCAAGGCGGTGCACGCGCGTTGCACCACCATCAAACACTTTGTGGCGTTGTGCGATGCTGCCGCTTTGCCGACAGACAGCGGCATCCCCGGCTTGGTGAGTTATGAAGCCTGGATTGACAGCCAGCCTGCCACCTACACCTGGCCGCAGTTTGACGAAAACTCGGCTTCCAGCATGTGTTACACCAGCGGCACCACCGGCAACCCAAAGGCCGCGCTGTACAGCCACCGCTCGACACTGCTGCACGCCTATGCTGCCGGCATGCCTGACGTGATGTGCATCAGCGCCAAGGATTCGATTCTGCCCGTGGTACCGATGTTCCACGTCAATGCCTGGGGCATCCCATACACCGCCGCGATGACCGGTGCCAAACTGGTCTTCCCCGGTGCGGCGCTGGACGGCAAATCGGTCTACGA
>JANOWY010000288.1:0-17502 GCA_031418135.1 Rhodoferax sp.
GCAACGCGTAAAGGCAAATGTTTCGCTGCCGGGCCGCCCCAAGGCGAAATGCGCCCCCCCGGGGGGCAGCGACCCGCGCAGCGGCGGAGCGTGGGGGCTTGGTTTCGCCGCCGGGCCGCCCCAAGGCGAAATGCGCCCCCCCCGGGGGGCAGCGACCCGCGCAGCGGCGGAGCGTGGGGGCCACAATTTATTTGATCATTTCTGCCGGATGCATCTGCCCTGGCTGGTTGTACATGAAACCCTTGCCGTCTTTCACACCACGTGTCCCGGAAATTTGCCAGGCGGTTCGCTGGTTCACCAGGCGGGCCAGAACTTCGAGTTCTTCGTCGGTGTGGTTGAAGGCACCTGCCGGTGTCAGCATGCGGCCATTACGCGGCTCTACTTCGCCCCAAAAGGCTTGGTGGTAACTGGATTGGCTCACCGCCTTGTCGTTCCCGGCACCCATATCGACCGTGCCGTAACAATTGCAAAAATATCCCCGCCCGCTCTGGTTGGCCATCACCTCCGAATAAACGCCAGTGCCCCGGATGCCCGCTGTCATGGTGGGCATCACGATTTGGCGGCGGCTGCCACGGCCCCACACGCTGGCCACACCGCCTGCCAACAGGCGCAATACGCTGACCGTCGACAGTGAGGCGCCGCGTTCCACCGTTAGCCGACTGCTTTGACGCACTTGAAACGAGGCATTGCCCAGCACAAAAACCAGGTTGCCACCCGGCCCGGTTTCAATCTGGTCGCCGGTTTGTATGGTTTGCTGGGCAGACAGCGCACGGCCATTCACCATCGCGTCACCGCGAAGTTCGACAATATTGGTGCGCTCTTGGGCACTGGCCGCCTGCCAGCCGCCCATCGCTGCCCAGGCAGCCGCGCCTTGAAGAAAGCCGCGCCTCTGGAACCAAAGTACTTCATCTTCAGTGCGGCCTTGCAGGGTGTGTTGCGTCATGGTGCAGCTCCTTCGCTGGTGTCAAAACAATCTTTGATCGTGAAATAAATCGAGGTGAAAAACATGGCGGCCATCAGCATGGCCGCCGGAAAAATGGCCGCTGCTGCAGCCGTAGGACCACCTAAGAGTGCCGCCAGTGTGGTCAGTGCCATGCCGACACCGATGAACAGGCCTAACCAGACGAAGCCATAAACGGCAAACGCCCGGAAGTTTTTCAAACAGGCAAAAAAGCTGAAAAACAGGCTTTTGACAGGGGCCATGCCTTGCCAGTGCACGAGGGCCGGCGCATGCCAAAACGCCATCGACAGCGGCAAATACAAGGCCATGGCGATCCATACGGCGGTCTGGAAATCGCCCTGCATGACTTGTTCGCGTGACATGCCGCCACCGCCCAGGTAGACCTTGGCGAACTGGCCATCATCAAACACAGCGGTTACCGCGATCATGGCCATAAAACCCACGGCATACAGTGCACCCAGTATCCACATCGCCGTGGCGCGGGGCTTGCCGGCGCGAAAGGCCGTCAGCATGACAGTGGGCATTGGAAACTTGCCCTTTGCGGCGATTTCGGTGGCAGCGATCAGGCCCAAAGTGGCGGCCGGCAACAAACAAAGCGCCAACAAACTGCCGATCACCGGCACTACGCTCACGATGGTGATCGTTGCCAGGAACATGAAGAAAAGGCCGGCCATCGCCAGCGGTTGTTTGAAGAATGTCATCACACCCGATTTAACCCATTGAATGCCAGTACGCGCGGGAACAATATTCAGTTTCATGGAAAGTGGAATTTCACAGCTATTGGTGGCTTAAAGGAGGCAAATGTTTCAACGGCCAAGTCATTGATTTCACATTGTGTGCGAAAAATCACGCCCGATACCGGTGTGATGACGTGCGCGGACGTGCAGCGCAGTCAGGGTGAATGGGCGCGCGAAGGCGCTCAGGGGCCGGATGGGTTAACCCAAGCGGTGCCGCAAAACCCGCTCAAAGTGCGCCGGATCATGGGCCTTGAGCATGCTGGCTTCGCGCGGCAAATAGAAATCCCACAAGCGCGAAAGCCAAAAACGCAAGGCACCGGCACGCCGCATGCCGGGCAACAAACGCTGCTCCGGCGCTGTGAAGGGCCGCACGGCCTGGTAGGCAGCCAGCAGGGCGGCACGGCGGGCGTTGTCGTCCTGGCCGGTGGCCAAATCAATGCACCAGTCGTTCAAACACACGGCAACATCAAAAACCCAGCTGTCAATGCCGGCAAAGTAAAAGTCAAAAAACCCGGTGAGTTGGGCCGTGGTGTTGCCCTCGGGTGTGGTTTCAAACATCACGTTGTCGCGAAACAAATCCGCATGCACCGGACCCCGGGGCAGTGCTGCAAAAGCCGAACTGCCGGCCAAGTGGTTTTGGTAGGCCAACTCGCTCACGATCAGTTGGGCTTGACCGGGCTCCAAAAATGGCACAACCACAGGAACGGTTTCGTTCCACCAGGGCAGTCCGCGCAGGTTGGGTTGCTGCAGCGCGAAATCTTGCCCGGCCAGGTGCATTCGGGCCAGCATGGCACCTACGGCGGCGCATTGGTCGGCGTTGGGCGCCAGTTCGCTGCGGCCGCGCAGGCGATTGACCACGGTGGCCGGTTTGCCATTCACCGGGTACATCAATTCGCCTAGTGGGTTGGCGGCCGGTTCGGGCACAGGCACACCGGCCTGCGCCAAGTGTTTCATCAGCTTCAGGTAAAACGGCAACTGCTGGGCGGTGAGGCGCTCAAACAGTGTCAAGACATAACGGCCTTGGTTCGTGCTGGCAAAGTAGTTGGTGTTCTCAATGCCACCCGAACATCCGGCGAGTTCTTGCAACTCTCCCAAACCCAAGTAGCCCAGCAATTTGCTGGCCTCTTCAAACGAGACCTCGGTATAAACCGCCATAAATGTCGCTTTCGGCTCTAAAAACCGAGAATTTTCCAGGTGCTGTGGCCAGTGGACGGGCGCACGTCATAGGAAGGAAACCCGCCTTTGGGGATGACGGTGATGCTGCGGGTTTCACCACCAAAACGGGTCTCTTCGATTCGCACATCGGCGTCATCAACCTGAATGCGTTCGATCAACTGGTTGGCGGCGGATCCGGGCAGTGGTTTGCCATCTGGCAGGGGTGACCTGGCAGCGAAAGGGGCAACGGTGGCCGGAGATGGTGCCGCAATTTTCGCGGGCGTTGCCACGGGCGCCGTTTGTGCGATAGCGGCAGCCCCGCTCGTCAGAGCCAACCCTATCGCTGCTACGCCTGCTGACTGCGCAACAGAAGTGGCAAAGCCCCATAACAGGGGTCGAAACTTTGGGAGGATTGCGCTGGGCATTTGCATGGCCTCAATTGTAGAGGGCACAATCTGTGGCATGAACGAATTGACACCTGATACGACCGCTGTGCAGCCGCCCGGCAGCCCGCAAACCTTGCTGATGGTCGACGGCTCCAGTTACCTGTATCGGGCCTTTCATTCGCCTGTGGGCAAGAAGTGGGAAGCCACGCTGCCCGATGGAAGCACGCTGTTTACAGGCGCACTGCGAATTTTCATCAACATGTTGGGCGCACTTAAAAAGCAGTTCCCGGCCGCCTACTGTGCCTGTGTTTTTGACGCGCCTGGCCCCACTTTTCGGGATGCCATCTATCCGAAATACAAAGCCACCCGTTCCCCCATGCCGGATGAACTGCGCACCCAAATCGGCCCGATTCACGAGGCCTGCCAGCTGCTGGGCTGGAACGTCATTCACGAGCCAGGTGTCGAAGCCGATGACGTGATCGGCACTTTGTGTGTGGCGGCTGCCGCCAAGGGCCTTCAGGTGATTGTGTCAAGCGGTGACAAAGACCTGAGCCAATTGGTCAATGCGCAAGTCACCATCATTGACACCATGAACGGTAAAAAGCGGGATATCGCCGGGGTTACTGAAGAGTTTGGTGTGCCACCTACGTTGATGGTGGATTACCAAACCCTGGTGGGCGACACGGTAGACAACGTGCCGGGTGTAGAAAAAGTCGGGCCCGTTACGGCTGCCAAATGGTTGCGTGAATTTGGTTCGTTGGAAGGCGTGGTGGCGAACGCTGCGGCCATTAAGGGCGTGGCCGGCGAAAACCTGCGCAAGGCGCTGGATTGGTTGCCCACAGGTCGGCAATTGGTCACCATCAAAACCGATTGTGAATTGCAGGCCCGACTGCCCAGCTTGCCCGAGATGGGTTCGATGCTTTTTCATCCGGAAGACGTCGCGGGACTGACCGAGTTTTATCTGCGCTACGGGTTCAAGGGTTTGGCCAAAACAGTGAGTATTGCTGCAGGGGCCAATCCGCCGCCGGGCAATACCCCTGCACCGGGCCCTGGGGGTCAGGCTTCGGGTGACCTGTTTGGCGATTTGCCGACACCCGCCAAAAGCGCCGCCTCAGGTCAACCGCTGGCGTATGACACCGTGGTGAGTTGGGCCAGTTTTGACGCCTGGCTGGCCCGTTTGCAGGCCGCCGAACTGACCGCGCTGGACACTGAAACCACATCGTTGGACGAGATGGTGGCGCAAATTGTCGGAATCAGTGTCAGCGTCAAACCGGGCGAGGCCGCTTACATCCCCCTAACCCACGATTACCCCGGTGCGCCCGATCAATTGCCGCGCGATGCCGTGCTGGTCCGGTTGAAACCCTGGCTCGAAGATGCCTCCAAAAACAAGTTGGGGCAACACATCAAATACGACCGCCACGTATTTGCCAACCACGGTATCGAAGTCAAGGGATATATGCACGACACCATGCTGCAGAGTTATGTGCTGGAGGTGCACAAACCGCATGGTTTGGCCAGCCTGGCCGAGCGGCACGTCGGGCGCAGCGGCATCAGTTTTGAAGACTTGTGCGGCAAAGGTGTGCATCAAATCACGTTTAACCAGGTGGATGTGGCCAAAGCTGCCGAATATTCGTGTGAAGACAGCGACCAAACCCTGGATGTGCACCTGGCGCTGTGGCCGCAGTTACAGGCTGAACCCAAGCTGCGGGCCATTTACGAGCTGGAAATTGCCAGCAGCGAAGCGCTGTATCGCATTGAGCGCAATGGGGTACTGATTGACGCGCCCATGCTCGCCACACAAAGCCACGAGCTGGGGCAGCGCATGCTGGTGCTGGAAACCGAGGCCCATGAATTGGCCGGGCAACCGTTTAACCTCTCCAGCCCCAAGCAGATTGGCGACATCTTTTTCACCAAGCTGGGTTTGCCCATTGTGAAAAAGACCGCCACCGGCGCGCCCAGCACCGATGAAGAGGTGCTGGAGAAACTGGCTGAAGATTTCCCGCTGCCCGCCAAAATTCTGGAGCACCGGGGCTTGGCAAAACTCAAGGGCACCTATACCGACAAACTGGCCCAGTTGGCCCTGCCGCGCACTGGGCGCATACACACCCATTACGCGCAGGCGGTGGCGGTAACCGGGCGGCTGAGCAGCAACGACCCCAATTTGCAGAACATCCCGATCCGCACGGCCGAGGGCCGCCGGGTGCGCGAGGCCTTTGTGGCCGCGCCGGGCAATGTGATTGCCAGCGCCGACTACAGCCAGATCGAGCTGCGCATCATGGCGCACATCAGTGGCGACGAAGCCTTGCTCAGGGCCTTCATGGCCGGGCTGGACGTGCACCGCGCAACCGCATCAGAGGTGTTTGGTGTCAGCGTTGATGCCGTCAGCAGCGAGCAGCGGCGTTACGCCAAAACCATCAACTTTGGCCTGATTTACGGCATGAGTGCGTTTGGCTTGGCACGGTCGCTTGGCATTGAAAACAGTGCCGCACGCACGTTTGTGGACCGCTATTTCCAGCGGTACCCCGGTGTCAAACAGTACATGGAAGAAACCCGGGCCACCGCCAAACGCCAGGGCTATGTCGAAACCGTTTTTGGCCGTCGCCTGCAGTTCCCCGGCATACAAACCGAAAAAGGCGCGCGGCTGGCTGGGCTCGAACGCCAGGCCATCAATGCACCGATGCAAGGCACAGCGGCAGATTTGATCAAGATGGCGATGGTCAAGGTGCAAAACGTTTTGGATGCCGAGCAACGAGCCACCCGCATGATCATGCAGGTGCATGATGAACTGGTGTTTGAGGTGCCAACCGCCGAAGTGGAATGGGTCAAAGCCGAGATCCCGCGCTTGATGGCAGGTGTTGCGGCGCTCAAGGTGCCGCTGTTGGCCGAAGTCGGTGTGGGCGCCAATTGGGATCAGGCGCACTGATTTTCAGTCGTAACTTCAAGACCATTTTCATGCTGAACCGCGATCAACAAAACGATTTCGATGCCCTTTTGCCGGGCCAGGCGACCGGTGCGGGCGCAACGCGCCGCACAGCCTTGAGAATGGCCCTGGGTGCGGGTTACGCCGCTGCAGCCATGCCCATCGTTGCCCAAACGGCCGTCAAGACGAGTTCAGACGGGCTCAAAACCGGCGAAATCAGTTATGAGGTGAACAGTTTCAAGGTGCCCGCCTTTTTTGCCATGCCTGCTGGCAAAACCAACTGCCCGGTGGTGTTGGTGGTGCATGAGGTTTTTGGGGTGCATGAATACATTGCCGACACCTGCCGTCGATTCGCCCAAGCGGGTTATCTGGCGGTTGCTCCTGAGCTGTTTGCGCGCCAGGGTGATCCGCTCCAGTATGGCGAATTGGCCAAGCTGCTGGCCGAGGTGGTCGATAAAACGCCCGATGCCCAGGTGATGGCCGACCTTGATGGTGCCGTGAAGTGGGCGGGTGCCAATGGCGGCGACGCTGCCAAAGTAGCGGTGACCGGCTTTTGTTGGGGCGGCCGCATCACCTGGCTGTATGCCGCCCACGCGCCGGTCAAGGCGGGTGTGGCCTGGTATGGCCGACTGGTGGGCGCTGCCACTGCGCTGACGCCCAAACACCCGGTAGATCTGGCGGGTACCCTGCGCGGGCCGGTGCTGGGCCTGTACGGCGAAAAGGATGGCGGGATTCCGCTGGAGACCGTTGAAAAAATGAAAACCGCCCTGGCGGATGGAAACGACGCGGCCAAAGCGTCGCAATTTGTGGTGTACCCGGATGCGCCACATGCCTTTCATGCCGACTATCGCCCGAGTTTTCGCAAAGAGGCGGCCGAAGACGGGTTCAAACGATGTGTCGATTGGTTCAAGGCCAACGGGGTTGCCTGATTCCGCTCCCGCATCGGCACTACTCATGGGGCCGCGCCAAAGGTGGAATAATCAGGCCTGGGCTTGAAATTGCAGGAAAACCGCCGCTCCAGGCGGTTTTTTAATTTGTTTAAGAAATTAACCGTGATTGTTCACATACCAATTGCATAGCGAGCTATGTTAATAATAGCAATTTTGCTCGGCACCTTGGCCGCCGGCATTGGCAGCGTTTGGCTGGCAGCGCTCCTGAGTGTGGGTGTGCTGGCGCGTTCCACCCACCACATGCTCAGCCTGGCGGCTGGCTCATTGCTGGCCACGGCTTTCATGCATTTGTTGCCTGAAGCGTTTGAAAGCCAGGCCGGTTCCAAAGACTTGTTCATGACCTTGCTGATCGGCCTGGTTTTCTTTTTTCTGCTGGACAAAGCCGAGTTGTGGCATCACGGGCATGAACATCATCATGACAGCCATGACGCGGGTCAGCACGATGACCATGCACACGCCCATGGTCATGCACATCCGCAAGTGCAAGGCCATCCGGCCCCGGTCTCTGGCAGTTGGGCTGTGCTCACCGGCGACAGCGTGCATTGTTTCGGCGACGGCATTTTGATCGCCTCGGCCTTCATGGCCGATGTGCGGCTGGGCGTGTTGGCGGCGCTGGCAGTGCTGGTGCATGAAGTTCCCCATCACATGGGTGATTTGATGGTGTTGCGGGCCGGTTCCAGCAACAAGCGGATGGCGTTGGTCAAGGTATCGCTGGCCGGTGCCATTACAGCCATTGGCGGTTTGGTCGGATTTTGGCTGGTGGAGCAATTGCGGGAATACCTGCCGTATTTTCTGGTGGTGGCCTCCAGCAGTTTTATTTATGTCGCCTTGGCCGACCTGATTCCCCAATTGCAAAAGCGCCTGAGTGCCCGCCAGACGGTGGCGCAGATCGCGTGGCTGGTGGTCGGCATCGGATTGGTGACGATGATCAGCCGCCTGGCACACGGGCACTAAGTTAATTTCTCTTACTCTCCTGATCTGATGTCTGATACTGAAATCCGGGTTCGCCCCGCTACCCTGGCCGATGCCAAAACCATTGCCGAAATTCACGTCGAGGCTTGGCAGGCTGCCTATACAGGCATCGTGCCAGACGACCACCTCAAGGGCCTCACCGTGGCCAAGCGCCAGGCGATGTGGACCGATGCCATCAAGTTTGCCGAGCCGCAGGTTTTGGTGGCGCTGGACGCCAACGCCATCGTGGGTTTTGGTGCCTATGACCGCTCACGCGACCCCAAAAGCAAAGCCACCATGGGTGAAATTTGGGCCATGTATGTCGCACCCGACTATTGGGGTGAAGGCGTGGGCCTGGCGTTGTGGGATGAGTTGCAGGAAGGCCTGCTCGAAGAAGGCTGCACCGATGTCAGCCTGTGGGTGCTGCTGCGCAACGAACGCGCCCTGCGGTTCTATGAGCTGGCCGGCTTCAAGCGCGAAATGAATACTGCCAAAACGGTGGTGATGGGTTCGGGCAAGGTGGAGGAAGTCCGCATGAAGCGGTCATTGCGGTAGGTTCTTTCCAATTGAAAAAGCCCCCATTCGGGGGCTTTTTTTATATTTCGCCACCAAACTTTTTGGTGAGGTTGGCGATGTATTTGTCGGTCATCTTTTCAAACTCGCCTTCGACAATCGGCTTGACCACCATCTTCATCAAGCCGGGCAGCGGAATTTCCAAGTCACCCTGCACCTGAAGCGTCAGGGCGGTCGATTTTTTGTTGTCCTTGATCTTCCAGTTGCCTGAAACCTGCGCATTGCCAACCCCTTTGACGGGAGTCCAGGCAATCGTGCCTTTGGCTTTGTTGGCGACGTATTTGGAGGCATAAATGGTTTGCAGGTTGATCGACGCCACGCCGATCTTTTCCATCTCCCAGCGGTAGACACCCGCGCCCACGTCCACCAGCTTGTCTACCTTGGGGTAAAACGTAGCCGATTCCGGTACGTTGGCCAGCAGCTCAAAGACATCGGCAAATCTGGCCTTCACTTCAAACTCGTATTCCAGCTCGATTGAAACATTCACGGTCATGATGGTCTCCTGTTGTGTTTCCGACGGGTGCGGCTCCGGGACGGGGCCACCACACCTGCCGAGTTTACAAACACTTTGGGAGCCCGCGCGCCAGCCGTCAAAAAGGTGGATTTCCGCATCAGGCAAGAAGTGGCCCGCAACAGAAACGGCCAGGTTGAAACTTTGCGCCCGGTTTAAGCGATGTTGAAAGCACCGGCCAGCGCGTCAAAAAACACACAATAGACCGCGATGGGCAGCGGCAGCCCCAACAAGGAGCCGATCAAATAGTGGCGGGTACGGATGCCCGACAGGGCCAACGTGATGTTCAGCGCCGGAAGCGTTTGCATCACAGTGCGCAGCAGGAAAACAGACCTCACCGGCCTGGCATGTAGCGATTTCAGTGTTTTGCGTGCCCAAGGGCTGCGAAGCTGCGCCAGTGCATCTCTGCCGATCCAGCGGAACACGCCAAACGTGACCATGCAGGAGACAGAGGCTGCAACATAAGTGACCAGCCCGCCCCCGACCTTGCCCAGTGACAACACCGCTGCGGCCAAAAAAATCAGACCTGGCACATGAATCAGGTTGCCCAAGGAGAACAGGCCAACAAAAAGCAAAATACCCAGCAACGGGTGCGCTTGAAAGGCCTCGCGCACTGCAGCCAAATTGAAGTTGCTGCGCAGGCCCGCCAACTCGACCGCCAGCAACAGCAGGCCCGTGAAGGCCAGGGCTGCCCATAGGCGCGGGTGTTTCATGCGGGCAGATGGGCCCGAATCAGCGAGCTGGCAATCGAGATGGAATGGGGTGTGAGTGGCAAGGTTTCGCCGGGGCCGTACCAGCGGGCATCGGCAATTTCACTCGGGTCGATGCGGATGTCGCCGCTTTCGTATTCGGCTGTGAAGGCGATCATCAGCGAATGCGGGAAGGGCCAGGGCTGGCTGGAGAAATACGTCAATTGGCCCACCCGCAGGCCCACCTCTTCATAAACTTCGCGGTGCACCGCTTCTTCTACCGACTCACCTGCTTCCACAAAACCGGCCAGCGCTGTGTAAAACGGTGCAGGTGAAGCCGCATGGCGGGCCAGCAGAATCTGGTTGCCGCGCCGGATCAGCACCATCATGGCCGGCGAAATACGCGGGTAGGCGGCATGGCCACAGGCGGCGCACTTCATGCAGCGTTCGCCAGGCAACTGGTGGGTGGGCGCTGCGCAGGCCCCACAAAAGCGGTGGGTTCGGGCCCAATCGCTGATCTGGAACGCGCGGCCCGCTACGGCCAGCAAGCCATCGTCCATGGCACCAAACATAGGCCGCAGTTTTTTGAAGACAAAACCTTCGGGGACTTTGGTGTCTTTAGCCAGCGAGAGAGTCTGGCAATAGGTGTCCGCCATTTGGCCGACCGGGTGGAACCGCTCGTCGGGTAAACCCAGCCAGGCCGCGATCTCGGCCGATGGCAGGCTCAAATCGTCAGCATTGACCAGCAGTTCGTCACCCCGAAACAGAAAATTAATCGGAGCCGGATGGTATTGCGCTTTGAGCAGCGGAGAAAAGTGGGCAGGGGTTTTCAGCATGGTGGTGAATCGTACAGTGAATATCATCGAGGGATTCCCTGACTGAACCTTTGTCCCATTGGAGTTGTGCATGAACCTGAACCGTCGCGATTTGTTGAACACTTCCGCTGCTGCAGCCGCTGCCCTTGCAGTACCCTCCCTGGCCTTGGCCCAGGCCTTCCCCAGCCGAACGGTGAAATTTATTTGCCCCTGGCCAGCCGGTGGTTCCACCGATGCCTGCATTCGAATCCTGTCCGAAAGCGCATCCAAATCGTTGGGGGTCACCATCGTGGTGGAAAACAAGCCAGGTGCTGGCGGCACGCTGGGTGCGGTTGAGTTGGTGAACGCCAAGCCTGATGGCTACACCATCACCCAGTTGCCGCAAGGCATGTTCCGCATTCCGCACATGCAAAAAGTGCAATTCGACACGCTGAAAGATTTCACCTGGATTGTTTGCCTGACCGGTTACACCTTCGGATTTGTGGTGCCAGCCGCCTCACCCATCAAGACGGTAAAAGACCTGGTCGATTTCGCCAAAGCCAACCCTGAAAAATTCACCTACGGCCACACCGGCAACGGCACCAGTCCGCACCTGGCGGTGGAAGAGTTTGCGCTCAAGGCGGGCATCAAACTCACCCACGTACCCTTCAAAGGCAATGCCGACAACATGCAGGCCATTTTGGGCGGCCACGTGATGGGTGCCAGTGATGCCACCGGTTGGGGCCCGCATGTGGATGCCGGCAAATTGCGGTTGATCGCCACCTATGGCAGCAAACGCACCAAACGCTGGCCCAACGTGCCTACCTTGCAAGAACTCGGTTATGAAACCGTGTCAGATTCACCCATCGGTGTGGGCGGCCCCAAGGGGATGGATCCGGTGGTCGTCAAGGCGTTGCACGATGCCTTCAAAAAATCACTGGACGACCCGGCCGTTCTGGCGCTGTTTGAAAAACTTGATCAGTCGGTCATCTACATGGACACGCCAACCTACACCAAGTTTGCCCGCGACAGTTTTGCGTCAGAGCGGGTGGTAATCGAGAAGCTGGGGCTGTTGAACAAAGGCTAAGTGATCAACCGGCGGGGCCTATGCCCCGCTGTGCTTCGGTTAGCGGGTCAGGCAAACAAGGCCTCAAACCCTGCCTCCGGAATGAAGCGTTTGTCAGTGTGCCTCAGCCGCGTGGGGCCGGGCAGGGCGCGCTCACGCACGCTGTGGCGTTCATCGCCGGGGTAGGTCAATACCCGAATGCCGTTGTCGTCATACGGCTCGGGTTGCACCACCGGCGGTTTGCGGCTCAGGGCATCTTGCAACGCCACGGCCACACTGGCGTACCGCGATAAATGCGCCAGGCTCATGATTTGCGGTGGTGCCAGTTCGATGCTGCCATCACGGTACTGCTCCAGGGCCATGCGTGGTGTGAGCCAGACACTTTCAGTCGATTCATGATCATTGTGGCTGGCCAATTGCCCGGCGGGCATGGCGGCAATAAAGAAGCGCGTGTCGAACCGCTTGTTCATGACGGACGGCATCAGGGGCGTCACCCAGCGCACCCAGGGTAACAAGTGCCGGGTTTGCAGACGCAGGCCCAACAGCCCCAGCATCTCTTCAAAAGAATGGCCTTCACGCAACAGGGCATTGGCAACATTGGCCTGCGCTGCATCGGCACCATCGGCATACAACACGCCTGATTCTTCAAATGCTTCGCGTAGCGCCGCCACGTACAACCCGGCGGCAGTGGCGGCTTCGATGTCGGGTTCATTCAAGCTGGCATGCAGGGCGTGGTGAGTCTGATCCAGGTGTTTGGCTGCGTCCAGTTCGGCATCAAAACGGTCTACCTTGCCGCCGGGAAAGACGTAGGCACCTCCCAGCACGTCTGAGAGCCCATGGCGTTTGATCAAAAAGACTTCGGGCCCTTGCGTGCTGTCACGCAGGATGACCACGGTGGCGGCGGCGCGGGCTGGGGTAATGACGATGGTTGAGTTGATTTCCATGGCATCATCTTAATCTGTGTGGGCCACTGCCCACAAACATCCCACTGCTTGCATGTGGGGTGCGCTTGGATTAACTTTGCCCCGATGGAACTCGCTCACTTTAAGTCCCGGGTGCCCGCTGCTGATGCAGTGGCGGGTGTTTCTGCCTTGTCTGATCCGCAGAGGGCCAGCCAGAACCAGGCCTTGCTGAAGGACATTGCTGATTTTTGCCGCGCGGTTGGCATGGCGGAATCCACTTTTGGCAGGCGCTCGGTGAATGACGGCAAATTTGTGTCGCGGCTGCGGTTTGGTGGGCGGGTGACCACCACCACCGTGGAGCGGGTTCGCCAGTTCATCAACCAGTTTCAAGCCGATGCACCCCGCAGAACTCTGGAAAAACCCCTGGCCAGCGATGTATTGGCGCCCATGTTGTCACTGTTTGGCACGAATCGGCAGGCCGGCGCGGCCCTGCATGCCCAGCCTGCACCGTCGGGCAGTGCCGCCGACGGGGTATCCCGGCTGGTAGCCACGCAGCCCGTGGCAGAACCGGCCAAAAGCAACACCAATTTCCGCTTTTACGACAACCGCCAAAAGTACCTTCTGTTCGTCAACACCTGTGCCGAAAAATGGGTGGCGGCGCGGCGCATCGAGATGGAATTGGCCAACATTCACCCGCATCCACCGGCTTTCCGTTTGTTTGACGCCGGCGTGGGTGATGGCACCGTGCTCACGCGTGTTTTGCGCTCCATGCATGACCGCATGCCCACCGTGCCGTTTTATGTGGTGGGAAAAGAAATCAGCCTGGAGGATGTTCGTTTGGCGTTGGAGAAAATGCCCGACCGCTTTTACGAGCACCCAGCCACCGTATTGGTGATGACCAATATGTACTACGGTGAAGCGCCTTGGCTGCACCCGAAATCACTGGCAGCAGCGGGCGCACTGGAGTGGCATGAAGTGGCGCTCAAGGGCAACACGTCAGGTTCGTTTGACAAACAGATCACCGAATTGCAGCCCTTTTTGGCCAACCACTGGAACGCCAAAGTTAGCAAAACAACGGGCGGGTTGGCCTACGAGCGGCCTACGGTGCTGGTGCTTTACCGTGAAGATCACAAGTTGCTGCTCGACAGCGTACGCCCGCAGCCTGGCGGCGTGCGGGCTGATTTTGACCTGGTGATTGCCTCGCAGCCCTACCGCGCCAGCGCACCCGTCGCTTTCAAGGCATCCAAGGTCATCGCGCCCTTGGCCAAGGCCCTGGGCCCCGGCGGCCGTTTGATCGGTTTTCATTCGCACGGGAACGACCCCGGCATGGAAATCATCCGCAAAGTGTGGCCGGATGAAAACCCCTTTATCACCGACCGTCATGCCCTGCTGAAAGCCACCAAACAAGCGCTGGGCAGCGATGCCCGTGGCCTGAACTTCAACACCTATTCCGACAAGCGCTCCATCTACACCTACGACATGCACACTTTGCCCTCAGAGATTTCGTCTTCGATTGGCACGTCAACCCTGATGGCGGCCTGGAACGCGGCTGTCTATGTGGCCCAGATTGAAGACGAACGCCTGGCCGCCGTGATGGGCGATCCGCGCTACCTGGAAGCCACGCGTGAGGTGCTGCAAAAACATGGCAAGTTGTGGTTCAACAACGAGTCTTACGTGATTTGGCGCAACCGTTTTGAGCGTTGAATCTCCGCTTGCACCCGCCGCTATGCAGGGCAACCTGGCGCTGAAACGCGCCATCACCGAACTCGCCCGGGATTTCAGCCTGGAAGTCACACCGGCAGACCTCATCCATTCACCGGGCAGCCTGCAAGGCTTGCCCGCAGGCACGCGGGTCTACATCACCTGGGTGCCCGGCAGGCCCTTTGCCGCCGTTTTGCAAGCCGCTGTGCGCCTCACCGAGTTGGGTCTGACGCCAGTGCCGCACGTGAGCGCCCGGGCAGTGGCTGATCTGACCGAGCTGGAAGGCATGCTGGCGGCTCTGCGGCTTGAAGCCAATGTGACCCAGGCATTGCTGATTGCCGGCTCGCAGCGCCACCCCGCAGGGGCCTTCAAGTCCAGCCTTGATGTGCTGGCCACCGGCATTTTTGAACAGTATGGTTTTACCCACCTGGGATTTGCCGCACACCCGGACGGCAGCCCCGATATTGCCCCCACGGCTTTGACCCAGGCGATGCAGCAAAAACAAGATTGGGCGAGGCGAAGCGGCCTATCCCCAAGCCGCATGTCAGCCCATTGGGTAACGCAGTTTTGTTTTGATGCGCCCCGGGTGGTGGAATGGGAGCGGGGCGAGCGGCACGGGTTGCCCGTCCACATCGGTTTGGCGGGCTTGGCTTCGTTGCCAACCCTGATCAAATACGCCAGGAGTTGCGGCATTGGCCCGTCGATTCAGACCCTGTTGCGCCAAGGCGGGCGGGTGATGTCGTTGGCCCACGCGGTGGCACCCGGCGAGATGGTGGTGGCTTTGTCTCAGGCGCGACTGTGTGATCCGCATTGCCGGGTTGAGCGGCTGCATTTTTTCCCGTTTGGCGCTCTGCAGCGCACAGCGCAATGGGCCCTGGCGCTGAGCCGGGGCGACTTCGAACTGGTGCAGCAAGGCACTGATATCAGAACGTAAACTTCAGGGCTGCAATTCCAAATCATCTGTGAAGGTCGCGATGCTGCGTTCACAAAAGATTTTGAAATGGAACAAGCCACCCCTTTAATTGGAGTTTTACGACATGTCGATTGAATCCGAAACAAACCCTATCCAGTTCCACGGCCAAGTAGCCATCGTGACCGGTGCCGGCAATGGCCTGGGCCGCCAGCATGCGTTGGCCCTGGCCCGGCGCGGCGCCAAGGTGGTGGTGAACGACCTGGGTGGTGCGCGGGATGGAACGGGGGGTTCTGTCAGTGCCGCGCAGGCGGTGGTCGACGAAATCAAGGCCGCGGGCGGTGAAGCCATGGCCAACGGTGCGTCGGTCACAGACTACGAAGCCGTTCAGGCCATGGTGCAGCAAGCCATTGATGCCTGGGGCCGGGTCGATATTCTGATCAACAACGCGGGCATCTTGCGCGACAAGAGTTTTGCCAAGATGGAGATGAGCGATTTCCGCTTGGTGATGGACGTGCACCTGATGGGTGCGGTGCATTGTTGCAAAGCCGTGTGGCCGCACATGAACGCACAAAAATACGGTCGCATTGTTTTGACAACCTCTTCCAGCGGCCTGTATGGCAATTTTGGCCAAACCAACTACGGCGCCGCCAAAATGGCCTTGGTGGGCCTGATGCAAACGCTCTCTATCGAAGGTGCCAAAAACGACATCCGCGTGAATTGCCTGGCACCCACGGCAGCTACCCGCATGACCGAAGACCTGATGCCCGAGGCGGTGTTGAAAGCCTTGCAACCTGAAGCCGTAACGCCTGCGGTCTTGGTGATGGCCAGCCGCGAAGCGCCAAACCGTGCCATTTTGTGCGCCGGCGCAGGCACCTTTGAAGCCGCACACATCACGCTCACCCAAGGTGTCTGGCTGGGCCATGATGCCCAAACGCCCGAACGCCTGCTGGAGCGGCTCAATGATGTAACGGCCCGCAGTGGTGATCAGGTTCCACAAAGTGGTGCAGCGCAAGGCAGCAATGAAATGGGTAAGGCCATGGCGGCCGCCGGCAGATAATAATTAAGTTTTGTATTTTTCTTGGTAAATTAAGGCCTATTGTTAAATCTTTAATTTCACAGTGAGCTATATTATTTATAACTAAAGCGATTAATTTGTATAAAATAATTTATTCAGTACAGTTTTATTTGGTTAAAAAGTGATATTGCCGGTCGTGCCGGGCTGGGTGCGCTTGGGGCGAGACCCATAAAAAAACCTCTGGGCGGATGGATCAATGTCCATCCGCCCAGAGGTTTTAAGAATCGGGCCAACCGTGTTCAAGCCGCGTCTGCGGCTTTGTGTGCTCAGGCAGCTTTGGCTGCACGGCGTTTTGCCGCTGGTTTTTTCGGCGTGGTGCCCGCTGCAACGCTGACCCACAGGCTGGTCTTTTTCTCGACCTGGCCGGCTACTTTGCTAACAGCCACGGCAGCTGGAACAGCGGCCACGGCAATTTTGTTCAGCGTGGTGTTACCGGTAGCCTTTTCAAACTTGCTGGCATTGGCGGCAACTTGTTGTACACCTTTGGCGGCCAGTTCAACGGCTTTGCTCACAGCGGTGTCTGCACCCTGCGTGGTGAATTCAATACCCTTGATGTAATACGCGCCGAGCTTCTTTTGGGCCGACAGCGCGTTGTTGCGCACTTCTTCGGACAGGCGTTTGCCCGAACCCATCACGGCAGCTTGCCAGCGTTTCTCAACGAGGGTGACCGCGCGTTCATTTCCCACGCGGTAAGCGCTGATGACGTTCTTGGCAGTGTTGCCGTAGGATTCGATCAAATCGGTGGCGACGGTGGCAAGGTTTTGTTGATTCATGGTAGGTTCCTGTCTGTGTGAATAAAGTTTGGATGTGTCGATTCTGGGCAGTTGTCGTAGTAGTGACACCCTAAATCCTGGGTTTTTCCTAGAGCTTTGTCCCTAGGGTGGTGTCCGGTTCCGGGTCTAGGGCCCTTCGCACTTCGCGAGGAGCAGCAGCGCAGCACCCAGTGCGGCTGCGTCCGTGTCCCCCGCCGCGTTTGAAGCGCCGTTCGCCTTGCCAGCATGGCGAGCGCGGCTCCTTGTATGTTTAACTCAAGGGTGTTCAAGCGAAGGTTTCAGAAAGTTATGCACAGCCCGTCGGCTCCATGGGACACCAAGCCCGTAAAGGAGCATTTGGCGTGCATGACGGACTGTTTATCGACAACCCGAACAGTTGCTGGCTGGCTTTTCCTGATGGCGGACTTCTGTGTCTGCTGGCAGGCAAAGACCTCGTATTTGCAAG
>JANOWY010000289.1:0-3009 GCA_031418135.1 Rhodoferax sp.
CAGCCACTACCCGCCAGATAACCACGAACCACGGCTTCTACCGGCAGCGGTTTGAGCCGCTTGACCAGCATGGAGCGGCCCGTGACCTGCACCAGTTCGGCTGACGTGACCACACTTTCGGGGGCATCACCCGTGAGGTGAATCGGGCAAATGTTCAGGCCATTGGGGCCAAATCTGTCAAACCAGAACAATGCCATTTGCGTCAGCAAGGCACCCTTGCCCGGTATGGGTTCGCCCAAAATCACATCAAAAGCAGAAAGCCGGTCGCTCGCCACCATCAGGATGCGGTCGGTACCCACCGCGTAGTTGTCGCGCACCTTGCCCCGGGCGAGCAAAGGCAAGGATGTGAGCATCGAGGTGTGAAGTGCTGCTGTCATGGTTTTACAAGTAGAACGGCTTTAACCTGGGGCAATTCGGTCGAATACCAAAAAAAAAGCCCGTTCAGGTTTGAACGGGCATTGGCATCCATTCAGGCTGATTATCTCAGCCCGGGCACGGGTCAGCGCGGACTTTATTGCACCACTTGCGCCAATTCACCCCTTGCGTACTGGCCAGCCACCACCTGCAGGCTGTGGCCTTTGACTTTGCCGCCCTGGCCTTCGCAGCCAAATTGCTGATAACGCTGCTTGCAGATCACTTTGGCGGCTTCACGGGCCGGTTTGAGCCATTCACGGGCATCAAACTTCTCGGGGTTTTGCGCCAGGAACTTGCGCACGGCGGCCGTCATGGCCAGGCGGATGTCGGTGTCGATGTTGATCTTGCGCACACCAAACTGGATGGCCTTCTGAATTTCTTCCACCGGCACGCCATAGGTTTCGCGCATCTTGCCGCCAAACTCGTTGATGACGGCCAGCAAATCCTGCGGCACCGAGCTGGAGCCATGCATCACCAGGTGGGTGTTGGGAATGCGTTTGTTGATTTGTTTGATGCGCTCAATCGCCAAAATATCGCCCGTGGGCTTGCGGGTGAACTTGTAGGCACCGTGGCTGGTGCCAATGGCGATGGCCAGGGCATCCAGTTGTGTGCGTTGCACAAAATCGGCGGCTTGCTCGGGGTCAGTCAGCAGTTGCTCCATGGTCATGGTGGAATCGGTGCCGTGGCCGTCTTCCTTGTCGCCCTTCATGGTCTCCAGGCTACCCAAACAACCCAACTCCCCTTCGACGGTCACCCCGGTTTTGTGCGCCATGTCCACCACTTTGCGGGTGACTTCGATGTTGTACTCATAACTGGCGATGGTTTTGCCGTCGGCCTCAAGTGAACCGTCCATCATCACCGAGCTGAAGCCCAGGTCAATGGCGCCCTGGCACACGCCAGGGTTTTGGCCGTGGTCCTGGTGCATCACCAGCGGAATGTGCGGGTAAGCCTCAATCGCGGCAGAAATCAAGTGTTTGATAAACGCCTCGCCCGCGTATTTGCGCGCCCCTGCGCTGGCCTGCAAAATCACCGGCGCCCCCACCTCGTTGGCCGCCTCCATCACCGCCTGCACCTGCTCCAGGTTGTTGACGTTGAAAGCCGGAATGCCATAACCGTTGACAGCCGCGTGGTCGAGCAGTTCACGCATTGAGACGAGAGCCATGATGAAACCCCTGGGAAGTTGAAAAAACCGTGGGCAAACCGGTTTGGTAACCGCTTGGTAACTTTTGCCGATTGGAGGGATTTTACGGTTAGTGCCTTGTGTGTGTTTCACGGTTTGATGATTTTCCGTTTCTATTTCCCGATCATTTGTACGGCAATGAGACGGCATCTGTTGCCCTGAAATCGCCGCAAGCGGAGTAGTTTGTAAACTACAGCCCTAGGAAATTGCGTGGCGGCAGCAAAAGCAGCCAAACCAAAGACATTCAAACGGCCAAACTTCTGGCAAAGCAATGGAGCGAATGACATGACCGAGAAACTGACAACCTACGACCCGGCAGAAGATTTGACCTCTGATCAAGCGATGTCCGTGTTCATGGCGGACGCGTTTGAAACCCAAGACGCAGGTTACATCGCCCATGCACTGGGTGTCGTCGCTCGCGCCAAAGGCATGGCGCAGATCGCCGGGCAAACTGGGCTGTCGCGGGAGCAGCTTTACAAATCGTTCAGCGCCAGCGGCAACCCAACGCTGAAAACAACGCTGGCTGTGATGAAAGCGTTGGGCATTGAGTTGTCAGCGCGCCTGCCATCTGCGACAACCCATGCATTGGATTATTCGTAATGCGTCCACATGCGCAACACCCGAACCGTCTTTTCAGCAACAAAAACCTCGTAAACGATGCGATGCTGAATGTTGATGCGCCGCGAATAAGCACCCGCCAAATCACCCACCAACTTCTCAAACGGCGGCGGATTCTGAAACGGGTCGTTGGCAAGAACCTCCAGCAAACCCAGCGCTTTTGCCTTGAGGCCACTGGCAGCAAGCTTTTTCGCGTCCTTCAAAGCCTGCTTGGCAAACACCACTTCCCAAGTCACCACTTCAAGGCTTTCGCGCTCTTGGCCAGCGGCTCAGCCATACCCGCCTTGATCGATTCACGCATACCGGGCACGGCCAGCAGAAACAGGGTTTCCTGAATGGCGCTCCAATCCTCTGCCGCCAGCAAAACAGCATTGCCGCGCTTGCCAGAAATGACAATCGGCTCATGGGATTCGGCGGTTTCATCAATCAGCCGATAAAGATTGGCCCGCGCTTCGCTGGCGGAAAGTGTTTGCATTTATTGCTCCTTCAATTGATCCATATGGTACGCTATTACGTACGTTCAGTCAATTTTGGAAATGGAACCGAGCCCTGGTACTGGCATCGGGATAACACGCGCCTTTGCCACGACCGCGCGGCGACTGGGCAATGCGCGTGCGGTTTTGGTGTGGAAACACTCGCGCTCACGAAAAATTCGTGCGACACGGTGGTCGCGGAATTTTTTGAGGTGCACAACAACCGCTACCGCGACGCCTTCCACACCAAAGCCCGGTCGCATTGCCCAATCACCACGCTACTTGCTCTTTTTTTCGTTTTGCTGGAGGCAGGCTTTGCGCGGG
>JANOWY010000290.1:0-11511 GCA_031418135.1 Rhodoferax sp.
TGCCCGTGTTGCGCCAGCAATTAACCCCCGAAACGGTTGGCGCGTATTTGGCCCATTTCGTCAAAGGCCGGGTCACGCGGTATGAGGTGCCGGGCGTCAACGCCTTCAACTTCGTGTGTGAACAGGCGCTCGATGGCGGCGGCATGGCCTCGCTGCGCAACGACCCGCTGGGCAAAGGCATGGGGCAGATTTTGTTGTCGATGCCGATACGGGTCAGCGCCAGTTTGTTGGCTAAGCTGTTGCCAACCTCCTTGGCTCACTCCGGATAGCCGCTCAAGAGGCAGCCCTGTGTGTCGCGCTGCTGCTCTGCGCCAAGCGCACTGAACTCGGGCTGTGGGTGTCGTGCTTTTTTTCTGCTCACCGGAGGCTGCATACATTCCCAATCTCTGTAGCCAGTTTGACAGGCCAGCTGCGCCACTTGGGCCAGAATGAGGCACAACTCAGGAGATGTGTTGACCATGGAATCCGGCTACCAATCAGTTTTTGTCAAAGACCTCTTCAAAGGCCAAGTCGTCATCGTCACCGGCGGCGGCTCTGGCATTGGGCGCTGCACGGCGCACGAACTGGCCAGCTTGGGGGCGCATGTGGCGCTGGTGGGGCGCAATCTCGAAAAATTGCAGAAAGTCCATCAGGAAATTACCGAAGACGGTGGCAGCGCTGACTTTTATGGGTGTGACATCCGCCAAGAAGAGGTGGTCAAACAGACCATCGCAGCGGTAGTGGCCGCGCATGGCAAGGTGGATGCGCTGGTGAATAACGCCGGTGGCCAGTACGTCACGCCACTGGAGGCCATCAGCGTCAAGGGCTGGGAGGCGGTGGTCAACACCAACCTTACCGGCGGCTTTTTGATGGCGCGCGAGTGTTACCTGCAAAGCATGCAGGCCAAAGGCGGCGCAATCGTGAACATCGTTGCCGACATGTGGGGCAGCATGCCTGGCATGGGCCACAGCGGCGCGGCGCGCGCGGGCATGGTGAGTTTTACCGAGACGGCGGCTGTGGAATGGGCGCACAACGGTGTGCGCAGCAATGCGGTGGCGCCCGGCTACGTGACCAGCAGCGGCATGGATCACTACCCGCCCGAAGTGGGCAAGATGCTGGTCTCCAAGTTCAAACACGTGCCGCTGGGCCGTTTTGCCACCGAAGCCGAGATAGCAGCAGGCATTGTGTTTTTGCTCAGCCCGGCGGCCAGCTTCATCAACGGCATCACTTTGCGCATTGATGCCGGTCGGCCGCAAACCCGCACCGGCAACGAGCAGCGCACCGCCACGGCGCAGGCCCAAACGCGGGATGCCATCAAGCCCTTCAACGGTTTCCACCGTTTCGTCATGCCCAAAGTTTTTCAAACACCCTGAAATCAGCCATTTCAATTCCACGTTTTCTTCATTCCACCCCCGAGTCCCCATGAACTACACCCACGAACACCTCGAAATCCAGAAAACCCTGAAGCGGTACATCGACGAAAAAATCAACCCGCATGTGGACCAATGGGAAGAGGACGAGATTTTCCCGGCGCACGAAGTCTTCAAGGGCCTGGGTGACCTGGGCCTGCTGGGCCTGACCAAACCAGTGGAATACGGCGGTATGGGGCTCGATTACTCCTACGCGCTGGCCATGGCCGAGGGCCTGGGCCATATCCATTGCGGCGGCATCCCGATGGCGATTGGCGTGCAGACCGACATGGCCACACCGGCACTGGCGCGTTTTGGCAGCGAAGAATTGAAACGCGATTTTTTGGCGCCCTCGATTGCGGGCGACATGGTGGGTTGCATTGGCGTGAGTGAACCGGGTGCCGGCAGCGATGTGGCCTCCATCAAGAGTTACGCCCGCAAAGACGGCGACGACTACGTCATCAGCGGCCAAAAGATGTGGATCACCAACAGCCTGCAAGCCGACTGGATGTGCATGCTGGTCAACACCGGCGATGCGCTGAGTGCCACCGGTGGCAACCACCACAAAAACAAATCCCTCATCATGGTGCCCATGCGCGAAGGCCCCGGCCAAGGCCTGAACCGCAAGCTGGTCAAAGGCATTGAGGTGGCCAAAAAGATCCGCAAGATCGGCATGCATTCCAGCGACACGGGTTTGATTTATTTTGACGAAGTGCGTGTTCCCCAGCGTTACCGCATCGGTAATGAGGGCCAGGGTTTCATGTACCAGATGATGCAGTTCCAGGAAGAGCGCCTGTGGGCGGCGGGCAGCGCCATCCAGGGCCTGAGCAATTGCATCGATCTGACGATTGAATGGGCGCAGGAGCGCAAGCTGTTCGGCTCCACCCTGGCCGACCAGCAGTGGGTGCAGTTCAAGCTGGTAGAGGTCAAGACCGAGGTCGAGGCGTTGCGGGCACTCACCTACCGCGCTTGCGAGCTTTACGTGGCGGGGCAGGATGTCACCGAACTCGCATCGATGGCCAAACTCAAGGCTGGGCGGTTGAACCGCATCGTGCCTGACACCTGCCTGCAGTTTTGGGGCGGCATGGGCTTCACCCTGGAGAACCGCGTCTCGCGCAAATACCGCGATGGCCGCCTGGCCTCGATTGGCGGCGGCGCTGATGAAGTGATGATGGGTATTTTGGCCAAGCTGATGGGCATCGCCAAACGGCCGCCGAAATGAGGCGCGCTTTCGCTTTGCTCAAACTATGACTTCTGTCGTGCACTTCGACCAGGCTGACGAAGAAGCGCTGGTTGACCTGGTCAAGCGTTTCGCCAAAGACGAAATCGCCCCTTTCGTGACCGCGTGGGACGCAGCGGGTGAGTTCCCGCGCAGCTTGTACCGGCGGGCTTCGGAGCTGGGTCTGCTGGGCCTTGGCTATCCGGAGGAATTCGGTGGAACACCTGCCACCCACCGCATGAAAAGCCTGGTAAATCAGACCTTTGCGCGTTACACGGGCAGTGGCGGCGTGCATGCCAGCCTGTATTCGCATTCGATTGGCCTGCCGCCCATCCTCAAACACGGCAGTGTGGAACTCAAGCAAGAAATAGTGCCCGCTGTGCTCCGTGGCGACAAAATCGCCGCGCTGGGCATCACCGAGCCGGGTGGCGGCAGCGATGTGGCCGCCATCAAGACCACCGCGGTGCGGGATGGCGATGACTACCTTGTCAACGGCGAAAAAATATTCATCACCTCGGGCGTGCGGTGTGACTACCTGACGACAGCCGTACGCACCGGCGAGACCGGCAGCAAGGGCGCGGGCGGCATATCGCTGCTCGTCATCCCCATGCACCTGCCGGGTGTCAGCCGCACCCGGCTCGACAAAATGGGCTGGCTGGCGTCTGACACCGGGCATATCCGGTTCGACAACGTGCGCGTGCCTGCGCGTTTGCTGGTGGGGCAAGAGGGCGCGGGCTTCAAGATGATCATGGGCAACTTCAACGGCGAGCGCCTGGGCATGGCGGTGCTGGCACTGGGGTTTGCGCAAGCCTGTTTTGATGAAGCGCTGGATTGGGCGCGGCAACGCAAAACCTTTGGCCAGTTGTTGGTGGAGAGCCAGGTGATTCGCCACAAACTGGTCGATATGCAAATGCGCATCGCCAGCACCCAAGCCTGGTGTAACGCACTCACCGCCCGTGCCGACGCGGGGGAAGAAACGGCTGACAAAACCACCTCGGCCCGCTGGGTGGCAGAAGTCTGCATGCTGAAAAACCACGCCACCCAAACCATGCAGTTCTGCGCCGACCAGGCCGTGCAGATTTTGGGCGGCATGGGTTTTATGCGTGGCACAAAATCCGAGCGGATTTACCGCGAAGTCAAGGTGATGATGATTGGTGGCGGTGCCGAAGAAATCATGAAAGAGCTGGCCGCACGCCAGCTGCAGTTTTGATGCCATGAACGAAGTACCCCATCAAGTGCCCAAATCAACTCACCGGGAATTACCAAAAGAAGCGCCAACGGAACTCGACCCTGAATTTGTTGCCGCTCTCAAAACGTTCTGGGAAGAAAACATCACCTTCAACCAACTGTTGGGGCTGCAGGTTCAAAGTATTCGCCCGGCCGAGGTGGTCGGTACGATCCGGATGCGCCCGGAGCTGGTTGGCCACCGCCCGACGCACCGGCTTCATGGCGGCGTCATCAGTGCCGGTCTGGATGCCATGGGTGGCTTGGCGGTAATGGCCGCTATCGCTGCACGGCACATTGACGAACCCCCGGCGCAACGCATGCAGCGTTTCATGAAACTGGGCACGATCGACCTGCGTATTGACTACCTGCGCCCGGGTATTGGCAGCCAGTTCACGCTGAAAGCCGAGGTGCTGCGCCTTGGCTCGCGAGTTGCCAGCACGCGCATGTCGTTTTTGAACGCGGATGGCAAACTGCTGTCAACGGGTTCAGGCGCCTACATCGTTTCCTGAGTCAGGTTACAGAACGACTTCAACCAGCGCCGGGCCCTGCACCGCCAGCGCCCTTCGCAGGCCCAGGCTGAAGGCACCCATGTCGCTGACGCGGCACGCCTGCATGCCCATGCCTTTGGCCAGGGCCACCCAATCGAGCGCCGGTCGATCCAGGCTGAGCATGTCGGTGGCGCGCTGGCCTGGCACCCCGGCACCCACACCGCTGAACTCGCCCAGCAAAATCTTGTAGGCCCGGTTGGCGAAGATGACGACGGTGATGTCCAGGCTTTCACGCACCATCGTCCATAGCGCCTGCAGGGTGTACATGCCGCTGCCGTCGCCTTCCAGCGCAATCACCTTGCGGTCAGGCGCGGCAATCGCGGCGCCGACAGCGGCAGGCAGCGCAAAACCAATCGAGCCGCCCATGCCGGTGAGCCAGTCATGCGCGGCCGCGCCCTGGGTGGCCTTGTCAAAACTGCGGCCCATGGTGACGGCTTCGTCTACCACGATGGCGTTGGGGGGCAGCAGTGCCACTAGCAGGCGCGCCACGCTGTCGGGATCAATGGCACCGTGGAACGTATCCAACGCCTGCACCGGCGCGCGAACAGCCACCTGAGCCACTGGGCCTTGGCCAGCGCCCAAGGCTTCGCTGAGCGCCTGCAGCGCGGCTTCCAGGTCGTCTTCGCGGGATGCCAAGGTGATGCATTCACAACCAGGGCGCGTCAGCACGCCGGGTTTACCGGGGTAGGCGAAAAAAGCCACCGGCTCTTTGGCGCCGACCAGGACGATTCGGTCAAACGATGCCAGCGCGGCCAACGCTGGCTCCACCGCATAGGGCAGGCGCGGCACCATTACCCGCCCGGTGCCGCGCTCCAGGCGGGCACCGTAAAACTCGGACATCAAGGCACAACCAGTGGCCGCTGCGACCCGGCCGGCCCATTGCGTGGCCTTGGCGCGCAAGGCCCGGCCACCGAGCAGCAGCAGGGTAGTGGGGCCCTGCCGCAGCGCCTCAGCGGCCAGCCGGAGGCTGTCGTCGGTCAACGCGCCGCGGGCGGTCGTCTCGGTCTGAAAGATGGCTTTGCCGGCGGAGGTGTCGGCATCACCGCCGTTCGAGCCAGCGGTCTCCGTCCATGCCGTATCGGCTGGGAGAATCAGCGTGGCGATGCGCCCCGGGCGGCTGTTGGCCTGGCGGATGGCCTCTTGCCCATCGGCCTGAATCGCCGCTACGGATGGCGACGAACGCACCCAATGTGACATGGGCCGCGCCAGCGTGGCGATATCCGAGGTGAGCGGTGCGTCCAGCTTCAGGTGGCCGGTGGCGTGATCCCCCACGATGTTGACGATGCCGGAATTGGCCTTTTTGGCGTTGTGCAAATTGGCCAGCCCATTGGCCAGGCCGGGGCCCAGGTGCAGCAAGGTGGCGGCCGGGCGGTCTTTGATGCGGTAATAACCATCTGCCGCACCCGTCACCACCCCTTCAAACAGCCCCAACACGCAACGCATGCCTTCCACCTTGTCGAGCGCTGCGACAAAGTGCATCTCCGAAGTACCCGGGTTGGCAAAACACACGTCCACGCCGCCGCCCAGCAGGGTGTGAACCAGACTTTCAGCACCGTTCATGTTTTTGCACTTTCAAGGGCTGTGTGGAAAGCGGGCATGACGAGTGGGAAAATTTGAAAATTATATTTCATACAAAAATTAATATTAAAATTTGATAAATTTAGATATAAATAACATAGCTAATTATGCAATAATTTTATGAACAATATCCGTTTTTATCTAAATAAAATTTCAGAAACAAAAAAAGTCGCCAAAAGGCATGCTTTTGGCGACTTTATGGCTGTGAAGGCCCGCCCGAGGGCGAACCTGGCACGGCTGGCTTAATTGCTGATGTACTCGGAAATCACTTTCCATTTGCCGTCGGTGATTTGCGACAGGCGTGACGCGTCGCTACCCAGACGCTTGGTCGGCGAGAAGGTGGCCGGCGCAGCGCCGAACATGTCGGCCGGGATGCTCATGGTGTCCATGGCCTTGATGAAGCTTTCGGTGCTCAGTCCTTTGCCCGCTTTGTTGGCAGCTTTGGCAAACGTATCAACGATGACGTAGCCATAAACCGAGAATACAGTTGGATCTTCGTTGAACTTGGTCTTGTATTTGCTGGCCCAAAACTGCACGTTTTTGGAGGCATCGTCCAGATAAGGATGTTGCACCGTCATGGTGGCGTACAAACCGTTCATGGCCGGGCCACCGAGTTTGTGGATCAAATCGGTGTAGCCCGCGCTGGACGCCAGGAAGGTTGGATTGAAACCCGATTTGCGGGCGGTGCCGATGGTGCCGATGGTTTCACGGATGATCGTACCCATCACGATCAGATCACAGCCAGACGCCTGCATTTTGGAAACCTGGCTGGAGAAATCGGTTGCACCCCGCTTGTAGGAGGTTTTCTCGGCCAATTCCATGTTGATGGTCTTGAGGCCGGCTTCGGCACCACGCATCACTTCAAGGCCAAAATCATCGTCCTGGTAAATTGTGCAAACTTTTTTGGCGTTCTTTTCCTTCGCCAATTTTGGCAGCGCCAATCGCATCTGGTCGAAATAGGTGGCCGCGAATGAATACTTCAGCTTGTGGAAAGGGTCATACATTTCACGCGCCGCAGTGATCGGGAAGAAATTGATGACGTTTTTTTCAAACTGTACGGGCATGGCGGCCAGGTTTTGAGCCGTGCCAATATGGCCTACCATCATGAAAATCTTGTCTTGGTTCACCAATTTTTGCGCTGCCAAGACGGCTTTTTTCGGGTCGTAAGCCGAATCTTCGACGATCAGCTTCAACTTGCGTCCATTGATGCCGCCCTGCTCATTGAGTTCGTCAACGGCCAGCATCATTCCCAGGCGGGCCTGTTTGCCAAAGCCGGCAATGGGGCCAGACAAATCCTGAATCGAACCGAGTGTGATCTCGGTGGCGGTGATGCCCTGCGCCGGGGCGGCTTTTTGTGCAAATGCCGGGGCAGCAAGTGCGACAGCCAAGGCTGCCAAGGTGGCGAGTTTGAATTGCATGGTGAACTCCAAAAAAAGAAAGCTGTTGAAAATAACGGGAACGGGTGATCAGTCGATGTCAGGGTTTTACATAATCGGACAGCACTTTCCAGCGCCCGTCCTGAATCTGTGAAATGCGCGATGCACGGCTGCCAATGCGAATTTGCGAGGTAAAGGCCATTTCAGGCGCGCCAAATATGTCGCCGGGGAACTTGGTGCTGTCGAGCGTTTTGATCATGCTGTCGGTCGTCAGGTTCGGGCCGGCTTTTTGGGCGGCTTGCACCAACATGTCAATGATTTGGTAGCCATACACGGACAAGGTGCCGGGATCGTCATTGAACTTAGTTTTGTACTTGTTTGCCCAAAAGCGGATAGGTTGCGACGTTTCGTCCAGGTACGGGTGCTGCACCGTCATGGTGGCATACAGGCCGTTCATCGCCGGGCCGCCCAGTTTGTGGATCAGCTCGCTATAGGCGGTACTGACTGACAGGAAGGTCGGCGTAAATCCGCTCTTGCGAGATTCACCAATCGCTCCAATGGTCTCGCGAATGATGGTGGCCAATACCACCAGATCACAAGTAGACGCTTTCATTTTGGCCACCTGGGTGGAGAAATCGGTGGAGCCGCGCTTGTACGAGGTCTTTTCAACCAACGGCAGGTTCAATTCCTTGAGTGCCGTCTCGGTGCCTTTGAGCACTTCCAGTCCAAATTCGTCATCCTGATAAAGGATACACACTCGTTTGGCGCTCTTTTCCTTCACCAACTTGGGCAAACTGGCGCGGATTTGGTCGTCGTAGGTAACAGCAAAAGAATACTTCAGCTTATGAAAGGGCTCAAACATGCTGGTGGACGGGCTGATGGGCAAGAAATTGATGACATTCTTCTCAAACTGCACCGGCATGGCGGCGTTGTTGTGGGCGGTGCCCACGTGCCCGGCCATGATGAAAATCTTGTCCTGGTTGACCAGCTTCTGTGCCGCCAAAACAGCGCGCTTGGGGTCATAGGCCGAATCTTCCACCAACAGCCGCAGCTTGCGCCCATGCACGCCGCCTTGCTCATTTACCTCATCCACCCGCAACTGCATGCCAGCGCGGGCTTGCTTGCCGAAGGCGGCGATGGGGCCGGAGAGGTCTTGTATCGAGCCAATCAGGATTTCTGTCTTGGTCACACCTTGCTGTTGCGCCAATGCTGGCGCGGCAATTGCAAAAACAAGACTGGCGGCTGAGGCCAAATGGCGGAAGTTCATGACGGGGCTCCTTGGCAAATACATTAAACCAAACACAAATGGCGGGCTATTTTGGCTGGGTGTACTCGGAAATGACGCGCCAGCGCCCGTCCTGAATTTGCGATACCCGTGAAGCATCGGTACCCAGGCGCTTGGTCGCCGTAAATGCCATCGGGGCGGAGCCAAAAATATCCGATGGCACCGTCAGCGTATCCATGGCCTTGATGAAAGAATCTGTCGTCAGGTTCGGGCCGGCCTTTTGCGCAGCCCGGATAAAGATGTCGACGATTTGGTAGCCATAAATGGATACAGTGCCTGGGTCTTCATTGAATTTGGTTTTGTATTTGTTGGCCCAAAAGCGGATGGGCTGCGATGCTTCGTCAAGGTAGGGGTGCTGTACGGTCATGGTCGAATACATGCCGTCCATGGCCTTGCCACCGAGCTTGGGAATCAGGTCGGTGTAGGCCGCATTGGCGCTCAAAAAGAGGGGGTTAAAGCCCGATTTACGGGATTCGCCGATGGTGCCAATGGTTTCGCGGATGATGGTGCCCAGCACGACCACTTCGCAGTTGGCTGCTTTCATTTTGGCAACCTGGGACGAGAAATCGGTTGCTCCGCGCTTGAAAGATGTTCTTTCGGTCAATTCCATGCCTGCCGTCTTGAGCCCTGCTTCCGCGCCGCGCAATACTTCCAGGCCAAAGTCGTCGTCCTGGTAGATGGTGCAAATTCGCTTGGCATTTTTTTCCTTGACCAGGTTGGGCAAGGCGGTGCGGATCTGGTCGTAATAGGTGACGGCGAACGAATACTTGAGCTTGTGGAAAGGCTCATACATGTCGCGCGCAGCGGTAATCGGCAAAAAGTTGATCACGCCCTTTTCAAACTGGATCGGCATCGCGGCGTTGTTTTGGGCCGTGCCCACGTGCCCGGCCATGATGAAAATCTTCTCCTGGTTGACCAGTTTTTGCGCGCCCAGCACGGCCTTTTTGGGGTCGTAGCCCGAGTCTTCCAACAGCAGCTTGAGTTTGCGCCCATGCACGCCGCCTTGTTCATTGAGCTCGTCAATGCGCAACTGCATGCCAAACCGCGCCTGCTTGCCAAAAGAGGCCAAGGGGCCCGACATGTCCTGAATCGTGCCGATCAGGATTTCGGATTTGCTGACCCCCTGCTGCGCTACTGAAAGCGTAGCTGAAAGTGCTGCAAATAAAAGAACAAATAACTGATTTTTCTTCATGGAAGTCTTTCGATCACCCAGGACAGGCAAAACACCGATAAATAACACCGATAAATAGGGGCGGGTTCGCCGCGCCTACCCGCGGTACATGGCTTCAATTTGCGGCGCGTACTTCTTCTCCACCAATTTGCGTTTGAGCTTCATGGTGGGTGTGAGTTCCTCGTCTTCGGCGCTGAGCTGGGTTTCGAGCAAGAAGAACTTTTTGATTTGCTCGACGCGGGCGAACTTTTTGTTGACGCGGTCCATCTCACCCTGGATCAGGTCTTGCACTTCTTTGGAACGGGTCAGGCTCTGATAGTTGGAGAACGGTACGTCGTTGTCTTGCGCGAATTTCTCCACGTTCTCTTGGTCAATCATGATGATGACGGTGAGGTAGGCGCGTTTGTCGCCCACCACCACCGCGTCGGTGATGTAGGGCGAAAACTTGAGTTCGTTCTCCAGTTCGCTGGGGGTGATGTTCTTGCCGCCCGCCGTGATGATGATGTCCTTCATCCGGTCGGTGATCTTGAAGAAGCCGTCGGCATCCATGCTGCCCACGTCGCCCGAATGCAGCCAGCCGTCTTTGTCGATGGTTTCAGCCGTTTTTTCGGGTTGATTGAGGTAACCCATGAACACGCTGGGCCCACGGATCAGCAGCTCGCCGGTGACTTCGTCGACCTTCACTTCGGTTTTGGGCGAAGCCGGGCCAATGGTTCCGGGCTTCATCAAATCGACCCGGGTGAACGTACCCAAACCGCCCGATTCAGTTTGCCCCCAGCCTTCAAGCATGGGCACGCCGAGTGCCAAATACCAGCGGATCAGCTCGGGTGAAATCGGCGCAGCGCCAGACAACAAGGCGCGGGCCCGGTGGATGCCCATCATCTTGCGCACGTTGTTCAGGCTGAGCCATTGCGCCAGGGTGAACTTGAACTTCAAAAAACTGTCGACCGGCTGCTGCGCCAGGGTTTTTTCAGCCACCTGCATGCCCACACCAATTGACCAGGCGTAAGCGGCCTGCTGCAAGCCGGATGCTTCCTTGATCGATATAACGACACCGGAGTAGAACTTTTCCCACACCCTGGGCACAGCGAAAAGAAAATGCGGTGCGATCTCGCGCACGTTTTCAGGAATGGTTTCAGGGTTTTCAACGAAATTGAGTAAGCAACCGGTGTAGACCGAGGTGTATTCACCAATCACGCGCTCGGCAATGTGGCACAGGGGCAGAAAACACATGCGTTCGTCGTTTTCTGTTTGTGGCAGGGAGGCCGCAGCTTGCCGGGCTGCGAAAACCAGGCCGCCGTGACTTTGCATGGCACCCTTGGGTTTGCCGGTGGTGCCCGAGGTGTAAACCAAAATGGCCAGGTCTTCGGGATTGCGCAGCTTGGCGGTTTGATCCAGCCGGCCGGGGTTTTTGGCGTTGTAGTCGCGCCCCAGCTTGCGCAGGGCAGCCAGCGACAGGATGTCGGGGTCATCGACATCATGCAGGCCTTCCATGTCGAGCACGATGATTTTGCGCAATTTTGGCAACTGGCCACGCACTTCCAGGGCTTTGTCGAGTTGTTCGTCGTCTTCAACAAACAAGAGGGTGGTCGAAGAATCTTCACACAGGTAAAGCACCTGGCTGGCGGCATCGGTCGGGTAGATGCCGTTGGTAACCCCTGCTGCGCTCAAAACGGCGAGGTCACACAGCACCCATTCAACAACGGTGTTGGCGAGAAT
>JANOWY010000291.1:0-4188 GCA_031418135.1 Rhodoferax sp.
GAGGTGTTGGACACTTCTGTGCAAGCCCGTTTAGTACAAATGAAAGCCGCCCTGACCGCTTAAGCGGACACGGCCCATCTGGAGCATTTCCATGCAACTCAATCCCGCAGAAATTTCCGAACTGCTGAAATCGCGCATCGAAGGCCTGTCGGCCGGTGCAAATATCAAAAACCAGGGCACAGTGGTGTCCGTGACCGACGGTATCTGCCGCATTCATGGCCTGTCGGACGTGATGCAGGGCGAGATGCTGGAGTTCCCCGCTGATGCCGATGGTCAGCCAAGCTACGGCTTGGCGTTGAATCTGGAACGTGACTCAGTGGGTTCCGTGATTCTGGGTGCCTATGAGCATATTTCAGAAGGCGATACTGTCAAATGTACGGGTCGTATTCTGGAGGTGCCGGTGGGCCCCGAGCTCAAAGGTCGCGTAGTCAACGCACTGGGCCAGCCAATCGACGGTAAAGGCCCGATCAACGCCAAGATGACTGACGTGATCGAAAAAGTTGCGCCCGGCGTGATCGCCCGCCAGTCGGTTGACCAGCCGATGCAAACCGGTCTCAAGTCGATTGACTCCATGGTGCCTGTCGGACGTGGCCAGCGCGAGCTGATCATCGGTGACCGCCAGACTGGCAAAACAGCCGTGGCGATCGATGCCATCATCAACCAAAAGGGTCAGAACATGACCTGCGTTTATGTCGCGATTGGCCAAAAGGCCTCGTCGATTAAAAACGTGGTGCGTTCATTGGAACAAGCCGGTGCGATGGAATACACCATCGTGGTGGCAGCTTCGGCCTCGGAATCGGCGGCCATGCAATACGTGTCGGCCTATTCGGGCTGCACCATGGGTGAGTATTTCCGTGACCGCGGTGAAGACGCGCTGATCGTTTATGACGACCTCTCCAAGCAGGCTGTGGCCTACCGCCAGGTTTCGTTGTTGCTGCGTCGCCCGCCAGGCCGTGAAGCCTACCCCGGCGATGTGTTTTATCTGCACAGCCGCCTGCTCGAGCGTGCCGCCCGTGTGAACGCCGATTACGTCGAAAAATTCACAAACGGCGCGGTCAAAGGCCAAACCGGTTCATTGACGGCTCTTCCTATCATTGAAACCCAAGCGGGTGACGTGTCGGCCTTCGTGCCAACCAATGTGATTTCCATCACTGACGGCCAAATCTTTTTGGAGACCAGCTTGTTCAACGCGGGTGTTCGCCCGGCCATTAACGCGGGCATTTCGGTGTCACGCGTTGGTAGCGCCGCCCAGACCAAGGTCGTCAAAGGCCAGTCTGGCGGTATCCGCAATGACTTGGCACAGTACCGTGAATTGGCCGCGTTTGCGCAGTTCGCCTCCGACCTCGACGCCGCTACCAAAAAGCAGCTTGACCGTGGTGCACGTGTAACCGAGTTGTTGAAGCAGAAACAATACAGCCCGCTGCCCATCAGCCTGATGAGTGCATCGCTGTTTGCGGTGAACAAAGGCTTCATGGATGACGTGGAGGTGAAGAAGATCCTCTCGTTCGAGCAAGGCTTGTTTTCTTACCTCAAAGACAAACACGCTGCCTTGTTGGCCACGATTGAAAGCACCAAGGCGCTCGACAAAGAGGGCGAAGCCGAGCTGACCTCTGCTGTCGCTGCGTTCAAGAAATCCTTCGCCTGAACTGCGCCATGAGCACGCCAAATAAATTCGAGGAGGCAGCCGCAGCGCCGGGCCGCCCCAAGCAAGGCACGGCCCCCTCGGGGGGCAGCGCAGTACACGAAGTGACAAGCGTGGGGGCTAAATAAAATGGCAGCTGGTAAAGAGCTACGCACCAAGATCAAATCGGTGGAAAACACCAAGAAGATCAACAAGGCGATGGAGATGATTTCAGTCTCCAAAATGCGCAAGGCGCAAGAGCGCATGCGTGCTGCGCGCCCTTACAGCCAAAAAATTCGCAGCATTGCCAGCAACCTGGGCAAAGCCAACCCGGAATACGTGCACACCTACATGAAGAAGAACGACGGCAAGTCGATCGGTTTCATTGTGGTCAGCACCGACAAGGGCTTGTGTGGCGGTCTCAACACCAATTTACTGCGCGCTGTCACCCTCAAGCTGCGCGAAACGCAGACTGCCGGCAAAACCGTCAAGGCGGTAGCCATCGGCAACAAAGGTTTGGGGTTTCTGAATCGGGTGGGTGCCAAGGTTGTTTCGCACGTTACACACCTGGGCGACAAGCCGCATCTGGACAAACTCATCGGCCCTGTCAAGGTGCTGCTGGACGCATACGCAGCAGGCGATGTGAGCGAGGTTTACCTGTGTTACAACCGGTTTGCCAGCACCATGAGCCAGGTCCCAACGCTTGATTTGCTGCTGCCCTTGTCGGCAGAAAAAATGCAGGCTGAAACGCAGGCAGCGGCGCAAAACGGCAGCAGCCATGCGTGGGACTACATTTACGAGCCTGATGCTCAGACCGTGATCGACGAGCTGCTGGTGCGTTATGCCGAAGCACTGGTTTATCAGGCGGTGGCTGAAAACATGGCTTCAGAACATGCTGCACGTATGGTGGCCATGAAGGCTGCTACCGACAACGCAGGCAACGTGATTGCCGAGCTGAAGCTGGTTTACAACAAAACCCGCCAAGCTGCCATCACCAAAGAATTGTCAGAAATCGTGTCGGGCGCGGCGGCCATTAGTGGTTAAGCAAGCCCCTCACCCGATTTTTACTCACCCTCTAAGCAAGATTTAAATTACCGGAGCAGCACAAAATGGCTCAATCAAACGCAGGCACCCAAGGAAAAATCGTTCAGTGTATTGGCGCAGTGGTCGACGTGGAATTCCCCCGTGACCGCATGCCCCGCATTTACGATGCCCTCAAGATGGACGGCACTACACTGACGCTGGAAGTTCAGCAGCAGATGGGTGATGGCATTGTGCGCACCATTGCGCTGGGTTCATCCGACGGCTTGCGCCGTGGCATGGTGGTTGCCAACACAGGCAAATCCATCACGGTTCCAGTAGGCAAAGCCACGCTGGGCCGTATCATGGACGTGCTGGGTTCGCCAATTGACGAGCGCGGCCCGGTCAGCCAGGAACTGACGGCATCCATTCACCGCAAAGCCCCTGCCTACGACGAACTCAGCCCTTCGCAAGAGCTGCTGGAAACCGGCATCAAAGTGATTGACTTGGTGTGCCCATTTGCCAAAGGCGGCAAGGTGGGCCTGTTCGGTGGTGCCGGTGTGGGCAAAACCGTGAACATGATGGAACTGATCAACAACATTGCCAAGGCGCACAGCGGCTTGTCGGTGTTTGCCGGTGTGGGTGAGCGTACCCGTGAGGGCAACGACTTTTATCATGAGATGGCCGATTCTGGCGTGGTAAACCTCGAGAACCTGGAAGAGTCCAAAGTTGCGATGGTGTACGGCCAGATGAACGAGCCTCCAGGCAACCGTTTGCGCGTAGCCTTGACCGGTTTGACCATCGCTGAATCTTTCCGCGACGAAGGCAAAGACGTTCTGTTTTTCGTCGACAACATCTATCGCTACACCCTGGCCGGTACCGAAGTGTCTGCGTTGTTGGGCCGTATGCCTTCCGCCGTGGGTTACCAGCCGACGTTGGCCGAAGAAATGGGCCGTTTGCAGGAACGTATTACGTCCACCAAAGTGGGTTCGATCACCTCCATTCAGGCCGTTTACGTGCCAGCCGATGACTTGACCGACCCATCACCTGCAACCACCTTCGCCCACCTGGATTCCACCGTGGTGTTGAGCCGTGACATCGCCTCTTTGGGTATTTACCCCGCCGTGGACCCTCTGGATTCCACCAGCCGCCAGCTTGACCCGCTGGTGGTGGGTGCAGACCATTACGAAACCGCACGCGCCGTGCAAGGCACGTTGCAGCGTTACCGCGAACTGCGCGACATTATTGCCATCATGGGCATGGACGATTTGGCCCCTGAAGACAAACTGGCTGTGGCACGTGCCCGCAAAATCCAGCGTTTCCTGAGTCAGCCCTTCCACGTGGCCGAGGTGTTCACCGGTTCACCGGGCAAATACGTCCCCTTGTCTGAGACCATTCGCGGTTTCAAGATGATTGTCGGCGGCGAATGTGATCATTTGCCCGAGCAGGCTTTCTACATGGTCGGCGGAATCGACGAGGCTTTTGAGAAGGCCAAGAAGCTGGCGTAAAAAGCGGCGCATTTGTAGCTCAGGAAAACATCATGGCAA
>JANOWY010000292.1:0-1908 GCA_031418135.1 Rhodoferax sp.
CGGCGCAATTGGTGCGCCAGCGCCTCAAATCCCGGTTGGCTTTGGGCCGCGTGGTGCTAACCGGTTCCGAGCCGGCCTCCACCAACGCGCCGGTTTTGCAAATCGAACTTGACGGGTTCAGCCAGCAGTTTGATTCACCCGGCAGCAGCCAAGGCCTGGTTCAGTTGCGGGCCACCTTGTCGTGGGTGACCGCCTCCGGCGAAAAACGCGTCGCCCAAAAAAGCTTTGCAGCGCAAAGCCCAGCCCCCAGCGCCGATGCCGCCGGTGGTGTGCGGGCACTTGCGGCAGCTACAGACACGGTGGTGGCGGAAATTGACCTGTGGGTGCAGAGCGCTAAATAACCTGCGTCCGGGCCGCAGCCGCCGGGTGAGTTGGGTTCTTCGTCAACTCTGGATCGACGCGCAAGAGGCAACCCCAGGCGGCTGCGTCCGTGTCCCCCGACGCGGGAAAGCCTGCTGCGCCTTGCCATGCCACAGGGCGCGTCTCCGCCTTGACCTCCCGCATCCGCTTGGGGTTGCCTCATGCGCTTGAAGGGTGGTTTGGGCTTGCCTGCCGCTTTTTGATCCGCACTCAGATCACAAAACCGCAAAAACCTTGCGTTGCATGTAACAAGCGCCTAGAATGTTGCATGTAACAGCAGGCAAGGGGCGAATGATGGCGGCAACAATTTCAGAGCGGGTTCAAAAGCATCGCGATGGGCTGCGTATGGCTGGTTTACGCCCCGTACAAATCTGGGTACCCGACACGCGCCGGGCGACCTTTGCTTTGGAATGCGCGCGTCAATCGCGTTTGCTCAAAAACGACCCGCTAGAAACACAAACGCTGGATTGGCTGGCTGCTGCAGCCGACACCCAAGGGTGGACATGAGGCGTGGTGACCTGGTCACCATTGCCCTGCAAGGCGACTACGGAAAACCCCGACCCGCGCTAATCGTTCAGTCGGACCTGTTTCACGAGCACCCCTCCTTCACGGTATTGCCGGTAACCGGAGACCTGCGCGAAACACCCCTGTTTCGGGTTCGCATCGAGCCCAACCCAGTAAACGGACTGCAAAAAGCCTCGGACGTGATGGTGGACAAGGCGCAATCGGTTCTGCGAGATCGCGTCGGAAGCGTCTTCGGCCATGTCAGCGAAGAGGAAATGCTGGCGATCAGCCGCTCGTTGGCGGTGTTTTTGGGCGTTGTTTGAACCGATGACAGCAAGCGAGTGATTGATCTTGCCAGATCGCGGAACTTGGGCCGATGAAAAGGAAGATTTGACTTGACGGGTGAAACAGCTATTATGGCTGTAACAAACTTAACAGACACTAGGTATGCCCATGATTTCCATGACATCACTCGAAGCCCAAAACCAATTTGGGCTTTTGCTCGACTCGTCACAGCGGCAGGCTGTGACCATTACCAGGCGCGGACGCCCTGTTGCGGTTGTACAAGCCTATCAAGATTACGAGCGCGCAGCACAGTTGCCAACACTGCAAATGGCCAAATTCATCAGTGAAAATTTTCCGCTTCGGGGAAAAGAAGCGGGCGATGCACTTCGTCGCTATTTTGCTGGGGTGGCTTCGCCCGCTGAGCAAGCGCAAATGACCGAAGAAGACGTCATGCAATTGCTCAATGACGAAAAATAAACCCCCTTACATCGTCATCGATACCAACGTCATCATCAGTGCAGGAATTTTGCCAAACTCGCGCACGGCGCACATGCTGTCCAGCGCGTTTGATCAATTCATCCTGGCCCAAAACACGGCCACTTGGCAAGAGCTCATCGACCGCATCAAAAAACCCAAACTTGACCGCTACTTTCCATACAGTCATTCCCGTACGGAGTTTTTATTGCACGTGAACACCAACATCGCGTTTTTCGATATCCATGCGGTGGCGACTGAATGCAGTGACCCCACCGACAACAA
>JANOWY010000293.1:0-2599 GCA_031418135.1 Rhodoferax sp.
ACCCCCAGGTGCCGATCTGGCTGGACCACATCGCGCAAAAGGCGGTAGCGCGTGACCAAAAACAGCGTTTTGAAACCGCCGAAGAAATGCTGCTGGCGCTGGAACGCGGTGCCAGCCGCCCGATCAACGCGCCGCAAAGCACCGCGCTGCTGCAGCGCGACCCGGCAGCCATCTGGAAGGTGGCGGCTGTGGTGTCAGGGCTGTTCAACCTCCTGCTGATCTATTGGTTATTGTTTTTGCCAAGGTAACGGGCATTGCCGGAAATGCACTATCGCTGATTCGATGGAGAATCCTCTTCAAGATTAAACGAGGAGACTCCCCCATGCATGATTTGGTGATCCGCAACGGCAACATCGTCGATGGCACCGGTGCCCGCGCCTTTACGGGTGATGTGGCGGTGGCCGACGGCCGGCTGGTACAGGTGGGCGGCAAGGCGGGTGCAGCCCGGCGCGAGATCGATGCCGCCGGTGCCCTGGTCACGCCTGGGTTCGTTGATATCCACACCCATTTCGACGGCCAGCTCACCTGGGACCCGTACCTCACCCCGTCAGACGGTCATGGGGTGACCACCATCGTGGCGGGGAATTGCGGGGTCGGGTTCGCGCCGGCCAAGCCCGACAAACACGCCTGGCTGATTGACCTGATGGAGGGCGTGGAAGACATCCCCGGCTCGGCGCTGTCAGAAGGCATCCAGTGGGAGTGGGAGAGTTTCCCTGAGTACCTGGACGCGATTGCCCGGCGCCAGTACGCCATGGATATCGGCACCCAGGTACCGCATGGCCCGCTGCGCGCCTACGTGATGGGCGAACGCGGCACCGCCAATGAAGAGGCCATGGCAGCCGACATCCAGCACATGGCCCAACTCACGCGGGAAGGCCTCCAAGCAGGCGCGCTGGGGTTCTCCACCTCGCGGGTACTCATCCACAAATCCAAATCGGGCGAACTGGTGCCGGGCACCTTCGCCAGCCGCGACGAATTGTTTGGCATTGGCCACGCCATCAAGTCGGCCGGCCATGGCCTGTTCCAGATGACCTCCATCCACGACAAACTGGAAAGCGAATACGCCTGGATCAAAGACCTGGCGCGGGAGACTGGCTGCACCGTGCAGTTCAACTTCCAGCAGGGGGACGCGCAGCCCAACCAGTGGCAAGCAATTTTGCAGATGTTGGAGAGCGCCCACGCCGAAGGCCTGAAGATCTACGGCGGCATGGCGGGCCGCCCGGCCGGCATGTTGTACAGCTGGCAATCCACCATCCACCCCTTCGTGGCGTACCCGACGTATGCCGCCATCGCCGCGTTGCCACTGGCAGAAAAGTTGGTGCATTTGCGCAACCCTGAATTCCGCGCCAAACTGCTGGCCGAGCAACCGCGCGACATCGGGCCACAGGGCAACTTTGTCACCCGTAGTTTTCACAAATTGTTTGTGCTGGGCGATCCGCCCGAATACGAACCCGACCCCTCAACATCGATTGCCGCGATGGCCCAACAGCGCGGCTGCTCTCCCACAGAAATCGCCTTCGACCTGATGATGGGCCCGGGCGCGCCACGTGAAGACGGCAAGCAAGGCGAACCGGGTTCGGCGCTGCTGTATTTCCCCATCTTCAACTATTCGAACAACAACCTCGACCATTTGGTCACCCAGATGAAATCGCCCGCCACGGTATTGAGCCTGGGTGATGGCGGCGCGCATTGCGGCTTTATCTGCGACACCTCGCTGCCGACCTTCATGCTGACCCATTGGGCACGGGATCGCAAACGTGGCGCCACGCAGCCACTGGAGTTCATGGTGAATGCGCAAACCCAACGCACCGCAGCCTTTTATGGCCTGCGCGACCGGGGTGTTCTGAAGCCCGGTTACAAGGCCGACATCAACATCATCGACTACCCAAGGCTGCACCTGAACGCCCCGTATTTCACGCACGATTTGCCGGCCAATGGCAAACGCCTGATGCAAAAAGCCAGTGGCTATTTGGCCACTATCGTCAATGGCGTTCCGGTGTCCCTGAGCGGCAAACCCACGGGCGATTTGCCGGGGCGGCTGATTCGCGGGCCGCAGGGGATTCTTGTTTGACTCAGCGCAGGCAGCAGCACATCGCGCTGGGCGGCGGGTTCGCGTTCAGTGCCCGTGGCGACGGTCAGCAGCGCAACACCCATGGCGGCTGCGTAAGTGTCCCCCGACGCGGGGTAGGCTCGTTCGCCTTGCGAGTACCGGAGGGAGCGTCTCCTCCTTGACCTCCCGCAGCCGCCCTGGGAGTTGTGCTGCTTGGAGGGTGGTGGTCATTGGGTTGACTTTTCGTCGATTGCCAACCAGGCCGAAGGGACAGCAGAGACCATTGGTATCGCATAGTCGTGGCGCTTGTTCAAATGCCCCGGACAAACAGCCTCCACACAACGCGCCAGTCAATTTGCGCACGACCGCGGCAAACACCTTCCAAAAAAGTCAGCCGCGCCCCAAACACCCGCAAGCGCAAGAGGCAGTCCAAGGCGGATGCGGGAGGTAAAGATGGAGACGCCCCCTGTGTCTATGGCAAGGCGACCGGCTTTTCGACGCGTCGTGTTACTCGGACGCAGCCGCCTTGGGCTGTCTCTTGCGCGTGTC
>JANOWY010000294.1:0-2170 GCA_031418135.1 Rhodoferax sp.
CACGGTTGCCAAAATTCGCCAAAACCTGTTTTGGGCCTTTGCCTACAACGCAGCCGGCATTCCGCTGGCGGCACTGGGTTACCTGAACCCGGTGCTGGCCGGTGCCGCCATGGCCATGAGTTCGGTCAGTGTGATGAGCAATGCCCTGCTTCTCAAACGCTGGAAACCGAAGAGGGCATAGCGCGCTTTTTTTCATTGGGTTGAAAAGTTATTGTGCTTGCGGCAGATTGAAGCTTATTTGCCCAATTTGGCCAACTTCAAAATCGCCCAAAGCTCCAGGATTGCGATGATGCCGATCATTAAGTTGTTCACCATCGTTCCACCTGTGGCGAGGCCCACGACGATGTCGCCCAGTTCAATAAACACCCGGGAAATGAGAGAGATGAGTAACCACTGGGGTTTGTTGTAGATAACGGATATCAAGAGCGCGGCGACACTGCCTAGCACCCTGACCCCAGTGCTTGCAAAACCAAACTGGGATGAATAATCGGTAATTTTTGCGCCCGGAAAAGCCAGGCCCGGGTTAAAGGTGTAAACGTAGGCAAAAAATAGACCTGCGCAGATCAGCACCCAGGTGAAAATTTTGATGGATGGCGGAATACCTTCGACGTGTGTGGTTGTGGGATGGGTCATTTCTATTCCTTTGATGAACAAGGTTGTAAACAAATCGAACAGTAAATTATTTCTTTGATAAGATAAACGACAATTTTAAAAAAGATTGTCTTTCAAATGAAACAATGACTAATCGGCAATCAGCAATGCCCAGCAGCTATTCGAACCACAACGCGTTGCAAGACTTGGTTTTGTTTGTCGAAGTCGCTCGCACGCGTAGCTTCAGCCAAAGCGCCCGCAATATGGACCTGTCTGTGGCGACCTTGTCACGGCGAATTCAGACTCTCGAGAGGCAGGCAAGTGTTCGGCTATTCAATCGGACCACGCGTCGTGTGGAGTTGACGGCGCTTGGTGTACGGTTTCTAGAGCGCTGCGGCCACTTGGTGGATGAGGCCCAGCAGGCCTGTTCCAGTTTGGCGAGCGAGGCGCAAATGCCTACAGGCCACGTGCGGGTGTCGATGCCAGTGGATTTGGGTAAATCCATCATCGGGCCGATGCTACCGGGCTTTGTAAAGCGGTATCCGGGCATTCAGCTGTCGCTTGATTTGTCCTCTGAACTGCGCGATTTGTTTGACGGTGAAACCGAGGTAGCACTGCGCCTATCCCAGAGCAAGGAGAAAAGTCTGGTAACGCGGCGCATCGGCTGGCTGGCGCAGGGGCTCTATGCGTCGCCTGAGTACCTGGCAGCGCATGGTCGGCCGGCCATACCCGCCGATTTGGTTAACCACGATTGCATATTCATAGGTGACGCGAAAAGGATGGCTCAATGGTCGCTGCAGCGCAATGCCATTGCCTGCAAAATTAACGTCAATGGCCGGTTTTCAATCAACAACATCGGGCTTATCGGTAGCCTGGCTGAAAGCGGCATGGGCATAGCGATGTTGGAACCCAGCCTGTGCCGCGAGCCAATCAGTGCCGGCCGATTGGTGCCTGTCTTGCCCGAGTGGGATGCAGCCAAATTGCCCGTGTTTATTGTGACAACTTCGCGCATCCAAAATGCGGCGGCGCGAGCTTTTATCGAGTTTGTTGCGGATCGATTTGCCAGTCGGTAAGGTCATTGGCCCCCAGTACATTGCGGCGTGTGTCCTGGAGCAAATTCTCTTGCGCCCCATGCTGTGCCGATTGCCAGACTCAAAACCAGTGGCCGCGCCGTTATAACCCACAGGATTCTCATGCCCATAACCTCACTTAAAACCCTGTTTCGCAGCCTGCTGGTACTGGTGGTGCCAACCCTACTGGCGCTGGCTTTTGTCGACCTGCAACTGCGAATGCCGATTAGCCCGCACGGCATCGTGTCGTTCGAGTTTTGCGGTTGGGCGGGCAGTTGTGAAGCCACGCTGACCGCCTGGGGTGAGCAGGGTCGGCAATGGGCCATGCTCAGCCTAGGGCTGGATTATTTGTTCATGCTCGAATACGCGGGCCTGGTCTGCCTGGGTTTGCTGATGGCTGAGCAGCGGCTCGTGCAGAGCGCCGCGCCTGGGCCAGCCCGCGTGGCGCGCGTATTTGCCAGCATTGCGCTGCTGGCGGGCGGTTTTGATGCGGCAGAAAACCTGTGCCT
>JANOWY010000295.1:0-2166 GCA_031418135.1 Rhodoferax sp.
GCCTTTGTTCACCCCAGCATCACCGAGCGCGACAAATGGCGCGAAGTCGATGTGGCAGATTTGGCCAACACCTTTCGGCAGGGTATTGCCCTGCAACCGGTGATGAGCCACCTCAACACCGACAGCGCCGACCTCACCCAACTGCGTGGGCTGGGCCGAAAAATCATCACCTATACCGGCCTGGCCGAAGACGCCCTGCCGCCCGCCAACTCGGTGAACCATTACGAGCGCGTGGTGGCTGGCATGGGCGGCCACCAAGAAGTGCAGAAGTTCTTGCGCCTGTACCTGGTGCCCGGCAAAGCGCACAGCTCGCAGGGCCGCGCTTTCACGGTGAACAGCAGCGGCAACCCGGCGCTCAACAACACGGTTCCGCTGCCCAAGCTGCCCGGCGCCGGCAACCAAACTCCCACGCGCGAACAAGACCAGATGTTCACCGCCCTGACCGACTGGGTAGAGCGCGCGCAGGCACCAGAGGCCATCACCGTCACCTCGCGCGACAACAGCGTAAGTTACCCGCTGTGCGTGTATCCGCTAAAGGCCGTCTGGAATGGCAGCGGCTCGGCAAAACTGGCGGCGAATTACGCCTGCCAGTAATGCATTTTTTAGAACCAACCTGCCCTGATTCAACATGCAACCCCTAAACACACAAACGCTGAAATCCGTGCTGATCGGTGTACTCGCCGGGTGCGGGTTGGCGACATACGCACAAACCTGGCCCGACAAACCGGTGCGTGTCGTCATCCCCTTCCCGCCCGGCGGCACGCTGGACAAGGTGGGCCGCATGCTGGCGCAAAACCTGTCTGCGCAGTTCGGCCAGAACTTCGTGGTGGACAACCGGGCGGGTGGCAATGGCATCATCGGCGCGGATGTGGTGGCCAAAGCGCCTGCGGATGGCTACACCCTGCTGTTCAACGCCAGCACCTTCATTACCGCGCCACTCACCATGAAATCGGTGCCCTACCAGGTGCAGACCGACTTTGCCCCCATCAGCCTGGTGGCCAAGGCACCGCTGTCGGTGGCGCTCACCAACAAACTCGGGGTGAACAACCTGCAAGGGCTGATCGCCGCTGCCAAAGCCCAGCCAGGAAAAATGAATTTTGCAGTGGGTTCCATCGGTTCGGCGGGTCATTTGTGCACCGTGCGGCTGGAACAGGCGGCGGGCATTTCGCTCACTGTGGTGCCTTACAAAGGCACTGGCCCGGCCATGACTGACCTGGTGGGCGGCCAAATCGAGGGCTTCATCGACCCGGTGCTGGGCTCGGTACAGTTCCACCGCAACGGCCAGCTCAAGGTGGCCGCCGTCACCTCGGCCAAACGTCTGCCCAACTTGCCCGATGTGCCCACGGCGATGGAAACCCTGGCAGGTTTCGAATGCGCCAGTTGGTACGGCCTGTGGGCACCAGCCAAAGCCCCAGCCGACATTGTTCAAAAGCTCAATGCTGCGGTCAGCAAAGCACTGGCCGGCGAGATGCGTGAGCGCCTGATCGCCGACGGCATCGTGCCCGAAGGCGGCAGCGTGGCCGAGTTTGCGAAGTTTCAGGCGGACGATATCGCCACCTCCGGCAAGATCATCGCCGACAAGAAGATCACTTTGGAATAGCTCAGTTGGATTTGCCCCACGCCATCGTCACCGGCAGCAGCTCCGGCATAGGCCTGGCCACCGCCCAAAGGCTGCTCGCCAGCGGCTGGGCGGTGACCGGGCTGGATATTGCCGATGCGGCAAATGCGAACCTTTTGCACACCGCCTACCAACATGTGCGTACGGATTTGACTGACGTTTCACGCACGAACCAAGTGGCGGCGGATTTGCTCGCGATTGGCACGCCCCACGCGCTGGTGCATGCCGCTGGCATCATGCACGCGGCCCCGCTGGGGCAATTGCAGGCTGGCGCGGGCGCTCGCTTGTGGGCCTTGCATGTGCAGGCCGCCACCATGCTGGCCAATGCGGTGTTGCCTGCCATGCAGGCGCGAAAACAGGGGCGGCTGGTGTTGGTGGGCAGCCGTGTTGCCCACGGCATGGCCGGGCGCAGCCAATACGCTGCCAGCAAAGCCGCCCTGGTGTCGCTGGCCCGTAGTTGGGCGGCTGAAGTGGTGGCCGATGGCGTGACGGTCAACGTCGTCTCCCCCGCCGCCACCGACACCCCTATGCTGCAGACTGGCAGCCGC
>JANOWY010000296.1:0-3719 GCA_031418135.1 Rhodoferax sp.
GAAACCAGCAACGCCGTCCAAAGCGCCTGGCGCGGCGAAAAACCGGCATAACGCGCCGCCGCAGGTGCAAGGCCACCCACTTGCTGGGCGTAACCAGCCCGGGTTCTGAACAGAAAAACCCAGGCAATCAAAACCCCCACCAATGCCAGCAAGATGCCAATGCTGACCCGCGAGCCGGTGAACAAACGCGGAATGCGGGTAGCTGCTTCAAAGGTTTGGGTTTGAGGGAAGTTGAACCCCTGCGGATCTTTCCAGGGCCCGCCCACCATATAACTGAGCACCTGAATCGCCACGTAAACCAGCATCAAACTGACCAAAATCTCGTTGGCATTGAATTTGTCGCGCAAAAACGCGGTGATCGATGCCCACACCATGCCACCAGCAACACCAGCCAGCATGATTGGCACGACGATCCAGCCACCGGTGGTTTTTTCGGCCATCAGCGCCACGCCGCCGGCAAAAATAGCACCAATGATGTATTGCCCTTCGGCCCCGATGTTCCAGACGTTGGAACGAAAAGAAATTGCCAGGCCCAACGCGATCAGCAACAGCGGTGTGGCCTTGACCATCAGTTCGCCAATCGCATAACCCGATTTGATCGGCAACCAGAAAAACATCTCCAGGCCTTTGAGCGGGTCTTTGCCCAGCGCGACAAACAAGGCGATGCCAATCAATACGGTCAGCAGCAAGGCCAAAACGGGCGACAGAAAGGTCCAAAAGCGGGAAGGCTCGGGCCGCGCGGTGAGTTGAATGCCAAATTTAGCCATGCACCACCTCGCCGCTGTGCACACCAGCTGCTGCATTCGCTGATGCGTTGCCAGATGCGCTACCCCACAAACCGCTCATCCACTCGCCAATGGTCTCCACGGTGGCATCCGCCACTGCCACCGAAGGGCTCAACTGGCCGCGCGCAATAACGTGCAGCCGGTCGCTGATTTCAAACAACTCATCGAGTTCTTCACTGACCACCAACACGGCGCAGCCAGCGTCTCGCAAGGCCAAAACAGCCCCCCGAATTTGCGCGGAAGCACCGACATCGACACCCCAAGTCGGTTGGGAGACGATCAGCAAACCAGGTTTGGCGTCAATTTCGCGCCCCACAATGAACTTTTGCAAGTTGCCGCCCGACAACGACCGCGCCGCCGATTGCGGGCCACCGGCCTTGACATTGAACTGGCGGATGATGTCTGCCGCCTGGGTTTGCAATTGCTGCACCTTGATCCAGCCGGGCAACCAGCCTGACGTAGCCAGGGCTTCAGACCGCGTGAGCAACAGGTTGTGGGCCAGGCTAAGGGTGGGCACGGCACCGCGCCCCAGGCGTTCTTCGGGCACAAAATGCAGGCCCAATTTGCGGCGCTGTTGCGGGTTGAGGCCCGATACGTCGGCCGGCGTAGCAGGGCTGCCCTGTCCGGCACGCATCATCACCGAGCCGGCTGGAGCCCGCACGTCTTCCCCCGACAAGGCAAACAGCAGTTCACGCTGGCCATTGCCCGATACCCCGGCAATGCCCACCACTTCGCCCGCGCAAACCTGCAGATTGATGCCGTCCAGGTCAACGCCAAACTGGTCTTCCCGGGCGAGCGTGAGGCTTTTCACCTGTAAAACGGGCGCGCCGGGTTGTTGGGCACGATGCACCAGTTGCGGTGGCTCGGCACCAATCATCAGGCGCGACAGCGACGCATTGGATTCTTCGGCCGGGTTGCATACGCCGGTAACCTTGCCGCCGCGCAGCACGGTACAGGCGGTACACAGTTCACGTATTTCATGCAGCTTGTGGCTGATGTACAAAATGCTGCAGCCCTCAGAGGCCAGCTTTTTCAGCACCACAAAGAGTTTTTCGACAGCCTGCGGGGTCAGCACCGAGGTAGGTTCGTCCAAAATAAGCAACTGGGGGTTGGTCAGCAGGGCACGAATGATTTCGACCCGCTGCATCTCACCCACACTCAAAGTGTGCACTGGCCGGGCCGGGTCGATATCCAGCCCGTATTCGGACGCTTTGGCCGTGATCGACTGCGTCACTTGGGGCAGCGTGAGGGTTTTGTCCAAACCCAGCCAAACGTTTTCTGCCACGGTGATCGTGTCAAACAGGCTGAAGTGCTGGAACACCATGCTGATGCCCATGGCCCGTGCTTCTTGCGGATTGCGGATGGCCACCACCTTGCCATTGAGTGAAACCGATCCCGCATCGGGCTTCACCGAGCCGTAAATAATTTTCATCAGGGTGGATTTGCCGGCGCCGTTTTCACCCAGCACCGCATGGGTTTCGCCGGGCATCACCACCAGCGACACGTCACTGTTGGCAACCACCGAAGGGTATCGTTTGGTAATACCGGCCAGCTGCAGCCTTGGAGTGAAATCCTTATTCGCCATGATGTGGGACGCCATGCCTGCCTGACAGAAGTAACATGTTGTGCTAAGTTAAGGTGTATGCCAATGACCGCCAAAATGACCGCTAAACCAACGCCCGTGCTTTCAAAACCAATTCACTTTATCAGACGCGGCGAACACGTCACGCTGAACAATGTACCACCCACCCGCACCTTGCTGCAGGTGCTGCGCGAGGACCTGCATTGCCCGGGCAGCAAGGAAGGCTGTAACGAGGGCGATTGCGGCGCTTGCACCGTGGTGGTTGCCGAGCCTGACGCGGCGGCTGTGGGCGGCTTGCGCTACCAGTCGGTGAACAGCTGCATCCGGTTTGCCCATTCGATCAACGGCAAGGCGCTGTGGACAGTGGAAGACCTGGCCCAGGCCGATGGCAGCCTGCACCCGGCCCAGCAGGCCATGGTGGACAACTTTGGCTCGCAATGCGGGTTTTGCACACCGGGTTTCGTGATGAGCCTGTTTGCCACCTACCAAAACCGCGTCTGCCCAGGCACAAACGTGACGCGTGAAATGGCGCAGCATGATTTATCCGGCAATTTGTGCCGCTGCACCGGCTACCGGCCGATTGTTGATGCCGCTGTAGGAATGTCTCAGTACCCCATAGTGCATGAAAATACATCAAAAACACTATCACTATTGAAGCACATTGTGCAATCATCACAAGAACAAAATGCCGATTTAAATTACGACATTCCTAAAGACATAGATAATTTACTTCAAATCCGCGCCTACAAACCGGCTGCGCAATTGGTGGCGGGCTGCACCGATGTCGGTTTGTGGGTCAACAAGCTGCACATGGATTTTGCGCAGGTGATTGACGTGACCCAAGTGGCCGAACTGCGGCGGGTGGAACGTTACCCCCATCACGTGGCCATTGGCGCGGCGGTGTCGCTGAACGATGCCTTCGCCGCTTTGGTGGCAGACCGGCCCGAACTCAAAAACTTCACGAACCGCTTTGCCGGGTTGCCGGTGCGCAACTCCGGTACCTTGGGCGGCAATGTGGTGAACGGCTCACCCATTGGCGATTCGATGCCCTTGCTGATCGCGCTGCAATCAAGTGTGGTGCTGATGCGTTGGCACCAGGGGCACCGGGCGCACCGCGAAATGCGCGTTGAAGATTTTTACACCGGTTACCGCAAAAACAAGCTGCTGCCGGATGAGGTGCTGGCCTGGATCAAAGTGCCGCTACCCCGACCCGACACGTTTTTGCGGGCGTACAAAATTTCCAAACGGTTTGAAGACGACATCTCGGCGGTTTGCCTGGTGGTGAATTTGCAACTGGCCAATGGCCGGGTGGTAACCGCTTCGATTGGGGCGGGCGGCGTAGCGGCCACGCC
>JANOWY010000297.1:0-6674 GCA_031418135.1 Rhodoferax sp.
AGCGCGACGATGGCAGTGGTGACAAGGCTCAGGCAGGCCAAGGCGAAGTGCGTCACCTTATTGCCCGCCACTTGCAAGATCTCACACCCCTGCTCGGGCGCCTGGGCACCGCGAGCCGGGATTTCAGGTGAATGTATGGCGCGAAGGTGCTTAAGGCTTAGCGCCTACAAAAACAATGCCATCCGTTTTGGCAGGATTCATCACCATGAGAACGGCGGCTTTGTTTTTGGTATCGAATATCAAAACGCCCGTCGCGCTGGAAAAATCACAGGTACCGGTGAGCGCCAACGTGACATCATAAACAGCCTTCCCAGAAGGGCGGGCCTTGGCATTGCCGCTAATCGAACAGGCGCCACCGACTGCCGTTATCGCGCCTGTGGCCGATACAGTCAGATTGAAGCTTGACGGAACTGTTGTAAGGGTGCCAACAGGGCCGGTATAGGTACCAGCAGCCGTCGCCAAAGAAGGCGGTGCCGCGTCGTAACCCGCATCGTATGTGGTTGAAAGTGCAGTCGTACCACCAGTAAGCACACCATTGAGAGATGTCTTGGGCACAACGGTTGCCGCAAACCCTGCAGTCGTTGAAATCGCCTTCTTGCCCGCCGTAAACGAAGTGCCGGTGATGGTTGCCGCAGACCCGGCAACGGCGGTCTTACCTGACAGCAGACCCATTTCTGTCGTGCTAACCGAAGCGCTCCAAGTCTCGGCATTTTCCAACACCAGAATAGAAAATTCAATGCCACCTGCCGTTTTTCCTGACCAAAAACCTTCGGCAGAAAGCGTGGTAGCAGCCGCCGCCGCAGGTGCCGCGCCACCACCCCCGCCTCCACAAGCTGTCAGGGCCAACGTTCCAGCAAGAATCAAATATTTAATCATGGGTGCTCCGCAAGTTGAGAAAACGAGCCGAAATCGGCTTTTCCATTAAGCGCCTCAACTCGGCAAATTTGTAAATATATTTACACTTCACGATTCATTGATCGTAATAAAAAAAGCAGGTGTGAACCTGAGGCTGGCCTTCCGGAAATCATGGCGATACTTGGCTCCATGACCCATTCAGCCGAAACCCATCACACCACCACGCACCTGGGCGCCAACGGCATCGCCACGCTCACCCTGCGCAACGCCAAAAAGCTCAACATCGTCGGCACCCCGGCGATTCTGGAGTTGACGGCCGCCATTGACGCCTTGAAGCAGCGCGGCGACGTGCGCGTGCTGGTGCTGCGCGGCGTGGGCGACACGGCCTTCATCGGTGGTGCCGATATTTATGAAATGTCTGCGCTCACCCAGCCCAGCGCTGAAGCCTTCATCACCCGCCTGAAAAACCTGTGCGAAGCCGTACGCAGCTTCCCGGCCCCGGTGATCGCGCGGCTGTCGGGTTACACCTTGGGGGGCGGTCTGGAAGTGGCCGCCGCGTGTGACTTGCGCATCAGCAGCAGCAGCAGCGTGTATGGCATGCCAGAAGTGGCGGTGGGCATACCGTCAGTGATCCATGCAGTGTTGTTGCCGATGCTGATTGGTCAGTCGCGCGCCACCTGGCTCCTGATGACCGGGGAGAACATCGACGCGGCTACCGCACTGCAATGGGGCTTGGTGCAAGAGGTTTGCACAGCTGAAAAACTGGATGAACGTATTGCGCACTTGGCCGAGCGCCTGGCCGGTTTTGGCACGGCGGCGCTGAAACAACAAAAAATGCTGATGCGCAGTTGGCAAAGCCTGGCGCCCGATGCCGCCATTGAGGCCACTGTGCCTGAGTTTGGCAAGGCTTTCGCCACCGGCGAGCCGCAGCGTTATATGGAAGCCTTCAAGAACCGCAAAAAGTAGCAGCCCCCACGCTCCACCGCTGCGCGGGTCGCTGCCCCCCGAGGGGGCGCATTTTGCCTTGGGGCGGCCCGGCGGCAAAACCTTGCCCTCACCCTTCACCGTTTCGTGGGTTGATGGCCTGCCGATACACTTCCAGACTTTGCCAAACGCTCCCGGTCACGCCGGAGATACCTATGCCCCAATACGACCTCTACGCCATCGGCAACGCCCTGGTGGATTCCGAATACGAAGTGACCGACGCGCAACTGATCGCCATGCAGGTCGAAAAACGCCACATGACGTTGATTGACGCGCCGCGCCGGGCCGAATTGCTGGCGCATATGCAAGGCATTCATGCCCGCAAGAGCGGTGGCGGCTCGGCCGGCAACACCATTGTGGCTGTGGCGCAATTGGGCGGCAGGGCGTTTTATTCTTGCCGCGTGGCCCCGGACGAGCTGGGCCAGTTTTACGTGGCCGATTTGAAATCCAATGGTGTCGACAGCAACCTCACGCCTGCCAACCTCGCCACGCGCGGCGGCCTGGGCCAGACCGGTGACTGCATGGTGATGGTGACACCCGATGCCGAGCGCAGCATGAGCACCTATTTGGGTGCCACGGCAGATATCGACCACACCGCGCTGGATGCCACCGCGCTGGCCGCCTCCAAGGTGTACTACATGGAAGGGTACCTGGCGGCTTCGCCCACCGGGCTGGATGCTGCCTTGAAAGGCCGCGCCATTGCCAAAGCGGCGGGCGTAAAACTCGCCACCACCTTGAGTGACATGAGCATGATCAACTTCTGCCGCCCCGGCCTGGAAGCCATGATCGGCGACGGTATTGACTACCTGTTTTGCAATGAAGAAGAAGCGCAAACCTGGTGCGGCACGCCAGACCTGACGCAGGTCATCCAGCGCGTCAGCCAGCTCGCCACGACGGTCTGCCTGACCCGCAGCGCCAAGGGCTGCATCGTGCTCGAACGCGGCCACCAGACCGAGGTGCCGGCTGCGCTGGTGAAAGCCATCGACACCAATGGCGCGGGTGACATGTTCGCCGGTGCCTTTCTCTATGCTGCCACCCAGGGCCACAGCCATGCGCAAGCGGCCTGGCTGGCCAACCAGGCGGCCGGACAGGTGGTGAGCCAATATGGCAATCGCCTGACGCAGCAGGCCGTGGCGCAGATCAGTGCGCGTTTCACGCAACACTTATCAGTCTGACCCGGTTCAGATTGCCCCCAAATTTGGGGGCAATTTGCCTGCCCAGCTGGCTTGCGTCACGTCGCACTTGACGCGACACTTGGCCGATGGCCCTTGAAGCTTCCATCGATCTTCGCGCAACCATGCGGCAGTCGGGCATCTCGACAGCCATTGCTGCCAGCGCTGTTTTGCCCATTTCTGTCGCCATTCTGGAAGACGAGGCCCATGTGCGCCATGCCCTTGAATCAGCAGTGCAGTCCGATGCAGGCTTAACTCTTGCCTTCAGCGCTCAAACGGTGAGAGATGCGAAACGGTTGGCGCAAACGCAAGCGGCCAACGTCTATTTGGTGGATTTAGGTTTGCCCGATGCAGACGGGCGTGAATTCATCCGCTGGATTTCGGTCAACCAACCGGGTGCCAATTGCATGGTGGTTACGGTATTCGGCGATGACGAACACATCGTCAGCAGTTTCGCGGCGGGGGCCGTCGGCTATTTGCTCAAAGACGCACCCGCTGCCGAAATTGTCCACAACATCGCTGAATTGGTGGCGGGGGGATCGCCCATCAGCCCTAGCGTTGCGCGGCGCATGTTGCAGCATTTCATGCCCGGCCGTGCCCCCCAACTTACGTCTCAGGCGGCAGACGCGACACCGTTGCATGCCCATTTGAGTGAGCGGGAGCACGAGGTTTTGCGGCTGATTGAAAAGGGGCTTACCTACGACGAAATCGCCCAAGCTTTGGATATTTCGTGGCATACCGTCACGAGTTATTTGCGGCGTGTCTACAAGAAGCTGGAGGTTGGTTCACGTAGCGAAGCTGTGTTCGAGGCGCGCCAACGCGGTCTGTTGTGAGTGTTTTTGGCCGGGGCCTAGCGGCGTGGGGAATCGCGGTTTTCGCGCTTGCGGCCTTTGCCCAGCCAGCGCAGCAAGCGTCGCTGAGCCCCTTGGCCCAGTCCAGCCTGTTGCTAAGTACTGACCCCGCAATCCCGCCTGATGACGCGGCTTGGCAAAAACAGAGCCTGCCCGACAACTGGAACCTCTCCAGGCCCGGTGTGGGCGGCTTCGCCTGGTACCGGATCGAGGTGAATGTGCCGTCTGAAGCGTTGTTGCTTTCGGCCCTGTATGTCCCGCGGTTCAGCATGAACGGAATGGCTTATATCAACCGCGAGTTCATCGGAGGTGACGGTCGTTTTGACGAACCTGTAAGCCGTCAATGGTACCGGCCGCAGTTTTTCCAGGTGCCGGCCAAGCTGCTCCTGCCTGGCCTGAATGTCATTCACATCCGGATCAAGGCCTATCCAAGCAATCGCGGGGGGCTGTCCGAAGTCTATTTGGGGCCAGAGGCGCAAATTCGGGCGAAATGGGAACGGCGCTGGTTTTGGCAAGTAACCAGCGTGCATATCACCAGCGCCATCACGTTGGGTTTGAGCATATTGGCTTTCGCAGGGTGGGGGATGAGCGGCTATGGCGGCGCGTATGGGTATTTTGGTGCCGGTGCTTTGTTATGGGCATTGCGCAATATGCATTTCATGGCGACTGATATTCCGGTTCCTGCCGTCTATTGGGAGGTGTTGGTCGCGACATCGTTGATGTGGGTTCTGGTGGTGGTCTCGATGTTTGAGGTGCGGTTTGCCAACAAGTCCTATCCACGGACCGAACGCTTCCTGCTGGCGTATTGCGCCAGCGTGCCGTTCATGGTCTGGGCCGCTGGCACCCAGCATTTGGCCGCCGTCATCACCTTGTGTTATTCCGTATTGCTGGTCATGGGCGCGAGTATTTTGCTGTTGCTGATCAGCCAGGTGCGTTTGCGTCCCAGCTTCCACACGGTTTTGTCGTTGTGCTCTTCCCTGGTGGTGTACGGGCTCGCGGGGCATGATTTTGTGACGCAAAGTGACGCGCTAGGATTTTCAGAGCCTTACAAGCTGCATTTCGGGGCACCCATCATGTTTTCAGTGGTCGCCCTGAATATGTTTCATCGTTTCAGGGAAGCCCGGGCGACTGCCGAAAATTTGGCACTCACGCTGGAGACACGGGTGCAGCAAAAAAACCAGGAGCTCAGCCAAACTTATGAAGCTTTGCGCAAGGTTGAAGCAGGTCAGGCCAAAGCGCAGGAACGGGGCCGCATCATGCAGGATATGCACGACGGTTTGGGCTCGCAGCTGGTCAGTTCGCTGGCGCTGGCCCAAAGTGGTGGCCTGAGCTCTGCTCAAACCTACGATCTGTTGAGAAGTTGCATTGATGATTTGCGTTTGGCGATCGACACGGCCAGCGATTCGCGCGACTCCCTTTCTTTGGCGCTGGGCAATCTTCGTTTTCGAATGGAGCCTCGGCTCAAGGCTGCGGGCATCACCCTGAAGTGGAATACGCTTGGCCTTAAAGATGACGTGCCTCTGCCCAGTGAAAAACAATTGCCAGTTCTGCGTGTGATACAGGAAACCGTCACCAACACCCTGAAACATGCAGAAGCGAAAACACTGACTGTTTTGGTTGTCAGTTCTGCCACCCAATTGGCGATTGATATCAGCGACGACGGGCGTGGCTTTGATGTGGAGGCCACGATTCAAAACGCTACCGGCAAAGGCCTCAATAGCCTGGACAAACGCGCCCGCGTGCTGGGAGCAAGCTTGTCGATTGAAAGCTCCAGCCTTGGCACCCGCATTCGACTGACGCTGCCGCTTTAAGGCGAATCCAGAGCCAAGCTGGGGATAAAGCAGGATCGCGGGCATTTTGACCCCAATTTTGGGGCTATACACGTCTCGTCGAGCGCTTAAAAATAGCCACCAGAAAACATATCTGGAGGAGTTGCCATGCTCTCAATCACCCGATTTTTAGCTCGGTGGACACTGGTCACCTTGGCCGTGGCCTTGATGGCGGCTTGTGGTGGCAGCGGCGGCAGTGGCGGTCCGCCAGCACCCATCGTCAAAGTCGAAATTGTCCAAAAAGGGTTGCTGCTCACGGCCAGTGGCCAATCCAGCCAATTGATGGCGATCGCCACCGACGCCTATGGCAATGCCCAAAATGTGCCTATTGTCTGGAGATCCAACAAACCTGGCACCATTTCAGTGGATGCGGCTGGCCAGGTGACGGCGCAGGTTGCAAGTGGTTCTGGCCAGATAGTCGCCGTGGCGCAAGGGCTTCAGTCAGCGCCATTGCTGGCCATCGTCACTGGCGTTGTGCCCGGTGCGGTTTTGCTCAAAGACGCACACATTGTGGGCGACCCGGTTGAAACCAGCCCAGGGGCTGAGGCCAGCCTTGCCAACACCTACCAAATCGCCTTAAGCGGCATTGCTCCCCCGGCCATTGGTGCAATTTTGATCAATACCGAATCCAAACCCGTTGGGGGCCGTGTTGTGGCGGTAGACAGCAGCAGCAACCCGGTCATCGTGACACTGCAAATGGTGCCCGCACGTGACATGTTCCCCACGCTGGAATTGAGTGAAACGATAGACCTGAGCAACGCTGAAATCACCATTCCAACTGAAGTCTCTGCGCTCTACAACATGGTCAGAACCGGCAACACCTTCACTTTCACGGCGAAACCCGCAGCAAGTGCCAATGCAGCCATGCGTGCCAATGCAAGCCAGCCAGCGGCCCGCCGCAATGCAGCCGCGCCCACCAAGCTGAAACTGGGCATCTTTGACTGCGAAATAACCGCCACCGGGCTGGACCGATTGCCGGTGAC
>JANOWY010000298.1:0-2070 GCA_031418135.1 Rhodoferax sp.
CACACCCGCGCCCACGGCCTCGACCACGCCCGAACCTTCCATGCCCAACTTGAGCGGCATGGCCAGGGCGTACAAACCGCTGCGTTGGTACACGTCAATGAAGTTCAGGCCAATGGCCTTGTGGCGGATGCGGATCTCGCCGGGGCCGGGCTCGCCGACCTGCACGTCGACGATTTTCATTTCTTCGGGGCCGCCGTTTTTTTCGATGATGACTGCTTTGCTCATGGTGTCTTCCTAGTGGGGTTAAGTTGCTTGTTAAAGTGTCGCACACATGCATACTTCCCGCCTTACTCTGGGCACTGCCGCCCTGCTGCTGGTTCCACCTTTTATGTGGGCCGGCAATGCCGTGGTGGGCCGCCTGGCCACCAGCCTCATCTCGCCGATTTCGCTGAACTTCATGCGCTGGGCGGTGGCCTTTTTTCTGTTGCTGCCCTTCACCTGGCAACTGCTGCAGCCGGGCAGCGCGCTCAATAGGCAATTCAGGGCCCATTGGCGGCGTTACGCCCTGCTGGGTTTGCTGGGCGTGGGGCTGTACAACACCTGCCAATACCTGGCGCTTAAAACCACCACACCGATGAACGTGACGCTGGTAGCCGCCAGCGCGCCCATCTTCACCCTGGCCATCGGAAAACTGTTTTTTGGCCAGCCCATCACCTCACGCCAGTTGTGGGGCGCGGTGTTGTCCATCGCCGGCGTGCTGGTGGTGCTGTGCCGGGGCGAATGGGCCAATCTGGCGCAGTTCCGCCTGGTGGCCGGTGACCTGTACATTTTGGTGGCCACGCTGGCCTGGTCTTGGTACGGCTGGTTGCTGATGCAGCCCGCAGACCCGCCCGTCATTCGCGGCAACTGGACCACCTTTTTGATGGCGCAAATGGTGTTTGGCCTGGCCTGGTCGGGCCTGTTCAGCACCGGCGAATGGGCGCTGGGTCAAGGCCACTTCCACTGGGGCTGGCCGCTGGCGCTCACCCTCGCCTTCGTCGCGCTGGGCCCGGCCCTGCTGGCCTACCGCTGCTTCGGTTTGGGCGTGCAACGCGTGGGGCCCACGGTGGCGGCGTTTTTCACCAACCTCACACCGTTGATCGCTGCCGTTTTGTCAGCAGCCTTTTTGGGGGAGCTGCCCCGCATCTATCACGCGCTGGCATTTGCACTGATCGTGGGGGGCATTTGGGTGAGTTCGCGCAGAAGCTATTAGTTCTTTAAGCATTTAGTTGATATATCAATTGTAATGTTAGCTATATAAATTATAGTAATAATCAACTATTTTTTGCCTCTTTCAAGCCCAGTGAAGTCATTCAGCCCCGCCTGCGAACGCAACCGCCAGCCGATTCTGGAAGCCTTGTTGCGCCTGCTACCGCCAACCGGAAGCGCCTTGGAGATCGCCAGTGGCACTGGCCAGCATGTGGCCCATTTCGCGCAGCACTTGACCGGCTGGCAGTGGCAACCCAGCGACTGGTCTGCCGACGGGTTTGCCTCCATCACGGCGTGGTGCGACGAAGCCGGTGTAGCCAACGTAGCGCCGCCGGTGCTGGTGGATGTATTGGCCCCGCATTGGCCAACGCCCGGCACAGCCTCGCAGCCCGCCCCTAAACACGCATTCGGTCAGCCATTCGACCTCATCTACTGTGCCAACATGCTGCACATTGCGCCCTGGGCCACCTGCCCCGCGCTGATGCAAGGTGCGGCCCGCTACCTGGCCCCACACGGCCTGCTCGTCACCTATGGCCCCTATCTGGAACACGATGTGCTCACATCGCCGGGCAACGTGGCGTTCGACCACACCCTGCGCATGCAAAACCCGGCCTGGGGCATCCGCGCGCTGGCGGATGTGGTGGCGCAAGCTGCAGCTGCAGGGCTAGTGTTGCGGGACCGCATGGCAATGCCTGCCAACAATCTGTTGCTGGTTTTTGATCAACCTGCAGATCGGTGACGGCGCCCGGCCCGAGCGGCCTGGCGCATAGGCTTCAACGCGTTTCATTGATTCTGCTGACGCAGCATTGCGTCGCCGTCCTACATCCAGCAGGGCGTGGCTGAGGCCCAATGAAACGGTCGTGTACCCATGCCTTGCTTTGC
>JANOWY010000299.1:0-1616 GCA_031418135.1 Rhodoferax sp.
GGCGATCAGGTTCACCTGGTGTTTTTGGCACAACAGGGCCAATTGGTGCAGGCTGCCTTCCCAATCGCGGCGCGGCTCGTGCGGGTACACGGTGGCGGTATCGAGCAGTTTGCCGGTGCCATCCACCACGGCCACCTTCACGCCGGTGCGAATGCCGGGGTCTAGCCCCATCACCACGCGCGGGCCTGCGGGTGCGGCCAAAAGCAGATCACGCACGTTGTCGGCAAACACTTTGATGGCGGTTTTTTCAGCCGATTCACGCAAGCGGGCAAACAACTCGCGCTCGATTGACAAGCTCAGTTTGACCTTCCAGGTCCAGGCCACACATTTGCGCAAAAAGTCATCTGCCGGGCGGTTCTGGTGCCGCCATTTGAGGGCTTGGGCGACGTGTATTTCGGCCAATGGAATTTGTTTTGGTGCGGTTTTTGGTACAGGTATTGTTGTTTTTAAGTCGTTTTTATTACTATTATTGATAGCTGATTGTGCAATAGATGTTTTAACAATTGGCTCAGTTTCTTCAAATGATTTAATGGAAACATTTAAATAGGCCAACCCGCGCCCCCTGAATGCCGCCAGTGCCCGGTGCGAGGGCACGCGGTGCAGCGGCTCGGCGTATTCAAAATAATCGCGAAACTTGGCGATTTCGGGGTCGTTTTCATTTTTGCCGCTGGCGAGCAGGGTGTGCAGCAGGCCTTCGTTCCACATCCACTCCCGCAGGGGCGCGGCCACCAGCGGGTCTTGCGCCCAGCGTTCGCTCAGCAGGTCGCGCACGCCATCCAGCACCAGCGCGGCGGTCGAAAAATCGGCCGGTTTGTCATCGTCCGGCCCCACCACGGGCAGCGGTTTGGCGTATTTTTCGGCCTCTTCAAGCGGCGCCAACAGCGGGTTGGCCCACAACGCGTCGGCCAGCGGCTCCAACCCTGCCTCGCGGGCAATTTGCGCCTTGGTGCGGCGTTTGAGCTTGAACGGCAGGTACAGGTCTTCCAGCGCCTGTTTGCTGTCGCAATCCTGAATCGCGGCCACCAGCGCGGGCGTCAGTTTGCCTTGTTCGTCAATCGCCTTGGCCACCACCACGCGGCGCTCTTGCAGCTCACGCAGATACGAGAGCCGGGCCTCCAGTTCGCGCAGCTGGATGTCGTCCAGGTTGTTGGTGACTTCTTTGCGGTAACGGGCAATAAACGGCACCGTGGCCCCGCTGTCGAGCAGTTCGACGGCGGCTTTGACCTGCGCTGGGGTGATGCGGATTTCGGTGGCGAGTTGGGCGAAGAGTTGAGTATCTGGATGCGACATGAATACCGGACGGAATACAGGGATGAAAGCGCGAAAGGCTTGGGAAAAAGGCAAAGAAGGCAAAGAAGGCAGCGAGTGTGCCACAGGGGAACGACTGATTGGCGGATGGCCTTTTGAGGTTGCTGTTTCCGGGTCAAGGGTCGGCTTGGCGGCTAACTCTGGATGGCCGCGCAAGAGGCAGCCCCAGGCGGCTGCGTCCGTGTCACCCGTCGCGTGGCAACCCGCTTCGCCTTGCAAAAGACACAGGGCGCGCCTCCTTCTTACCCCCCCGCAGCCGCCTGGGGCTGCCTCATGCGCTTTGGGGGTGGTTTGGGAACGGTTGGTTC
>JANOWY010000300.1:0-30698 GCA_031418135.1 Rhodoferax sp.
GCGTCTCCGCCTTGACCTCCCGCATCCGCCCTGGCCGTTACGCAGCTCGGCGGATAGTGTTGCATGTGTGTCCTTCCACACGGTCGAAATTGACGGTGGTTGGCGAAATTCAAATGTGGCGCTTGGTTCAAGTTCGCATCAGGCCCTGAATACCGGCCCCGGCTCGCCAACTACATTGGCGCTGGCCCTGACCCCGCCACAACCCAAAAAGTAAACCGAAGCCGATCAACCTTCGAAGCGCATGGGGAAATCCAAGGCGGCTGCGGGAGGTAGAGAAGCAGCCGCGCGCTCAGGCCAATGCAAGGCGAAAAACCGGTTATCGCGGCGGGTGACACGTACGCAGCCGCCTTGGGTTTCCTCATGCGCGCCCGCAGAGAGGCGAACAGCGGTAAGGGCATTTTTCGCCTGCGAGCTCACAAAATACCGGCACGAGCCAGGTTCACACAACGCGAAAACACACCAGGCCCAACGTGACAGCTTCGCCATACATGGTTCGATACACTCAATGCAGGCAACTTCCATTTGACAAGCAGCGTCTCACGCAGGAGCAAGACACAACATGACAACAGCAACAGGCATGGTTCAGGGAAAAGTGGTGGTCATCACCGGCGCGGGTGGGGGCATTGGGCGCGATTTCGCGCTTTCATTTGCCCGCGAGGGCGCGAAAGTGGTGGTGAACGACATTGGCGCTTCAGTGAGCGGCGAGGGCGGCAGTGCGGGCCCGGCGCAGGCGGTAGTCGATGAAATCAAGGCCCTGGGCGGAGAGGCAGTGGCCAACACCGATAGCGTGTCTGAAGCCTTGTCGGCCGGCAAAATCATCCAGACCGCGATGGACAACTTTGGCCGGATTGACGTGGTGGTGAACAACGCCGGTATTTTGCGCGACCGTTTCTTCCACAAAATGAGTGTGGACGAATGGGACGCGGTGATCAAGGTGCATCTGTACGGTGCCTATTACGTCAGCCGTGCTGCTGCTACCCACTTCAAAGAGCAAAACAGCGGCAACTACATCCATATGACGTCTACCAGTGGGTTGATTGGCAACTTTGGCCAGGCCAACTACTCGGCGGCCAAGCTGGGCATCATGGCCCTCTCCAAATCCATCGCGCTGGACATGCTGAAGTTCAACGTGCGCAGCAACTGCATCGCGCCCTTTGCCTGGAGCCGGATGATCGGCTCCATTCCCACCGACACACCCGAGCAGCAGGCGCGGGTCGACAAAATCAAACAGATGACACCCGCCAAAATTGCTCCATTGGCGGTGTGTTTGGCCAGTGATGCATCGGCCGACACCAACGGCCAGGTGTTCGCCGTGCGCAACAACGAAATCTTTTTGATGAGTCAGCCGCGCCCGGTACGCAGCGTGCAGCGCTCGGAGGGGTGGACGCCCCAATCCATCGCCGCGCACGCTCTGCCAGCGTTGAAGAAAAGCTACTTTGACCTGGACCGCTCGGCGGACGTGTTCAGCTGGGATCCGGTTTGAGGGGGTCAAGCCGCTGACTCCCGCCACCGTCGGCAGTCCTTCAATCAAGCAGCTCAAACCCAACCCTAAAGTAACCTCATGACCTCAGGCATCCTTGCGCAACACACCGCCCATCTTGATGCGGGCACGTTTCTCATCCAGCACTGCACGGCTTGCAGCCGGGCCATTTATTTTCCGCGTGAGGTCTGCCCGCATTGCGGCTCGGGCGAACTCCATTTTGTTGCGCCTGACGGCATGGGGACGGTCTATTCGACGACGGTTGTCCGCCGAAAACCTGATGCCGGCGGCGACTACAACGTGTGCATCGTTGAGCTGGACGAAGGCGTGCGCTTGATGAGCCGGGTGGAGGGTGTCGCCCCTGATGCCGTCAAAATTGGCCTGCGTGTGCAGGCGCGGGTGGAATTGATGCCCGCAAACGGGCAGGCCGATGGCAAAGCCAAAGGGCGTGTCGTGTTTGACGCGATGCCTGATGCTGCTCCCCTGGCTGCTCCCACAGAGGCGGTTCGCGCAGCTCAGCCGGCCACTGGCCAGCCGAGCCATTTCGAACGCATCTTGCAAGCCCCGGCAGTGCAAACCCCCAGCCCCATGGCCGCGCTGCGCGGCAAAGCCGCCATCGTGGGCGTAGGCACCTTCGGTTTCGGCGAAGCGCACGGTTACACCGATATGGAGCTGCTGGCCAAAAGCGCCCAAGCCGCCGTGGCCGACGCAGGATTGACAATGCAAGACATTGACGGCCTGTGCACCGCCAGCACTACCTCCACCATGTGGGCCTTGCCGGTTACCGAATATTTGGGCATCAACCCCACCTTTGTCAGCGGCACCATGATTGGCGGCAGCAGCTTCATCGCGCACCTGCTACCTGCCATTCAGGCGCTGAACAGCGGGCAGTGCAACGCGGTGCTGGTGTGTTACGGCAGCGTGCAACGCACGGCGCAGTTTGGGCGCGCCGAAGTGGCCAAAGCGCGCAAGTGGCTAGACCCACAACCCTATGAAACGCCTTATGAGCCGATGCAGCCCCTGAGCGCGTACGCACTCGCGGCCGCGCGCCACATGCACCAATACGGCACCACCCGGCGGCACTTGGCTGAAGTGGCGGTGGCGGCACGCGGCTGGGCGCAACTGAACCCGCAGGCCTTCATGCGCGACCCGCTCACGATTGACGACGTGCTCAAGGCCCGCATGGTGAGCGACCCCTTCAGCGTGCGTGATTGCTGCCTGGTGACTGATGGCGGCGGTGCTTACGTGCTGGTGCGCAGAGAGCGCGCGAAGGATTTGAAGCAGAAGCCGGTTTACGTGTTGGGCAATGCCACCGCCCAATGGCATCGGCAGATCTCCGCCATGCCCGATTTGACAGTGAGCGCGGCCAGCCAATCAGGCCGGCAGGCCTATGCCATGGCGGGTTTGCAGGCCAAGGATATTGATGTGGTGGAGCTGTACGATGCCTTCACCATCAACACACTTTTGTTCCTGGAAGACCTGGGTTTTTGCAAGAAAGGCGAAGCCGGCGCGTTTGTGGAAGGTGGTGCCATTGGCCCCGGCGGGCGCTTGCCGGTGAACACCAACGGTGGGGGATTGAGTTGCGTTCACCCCGGTATGTACGGTATCTTCGCGCTGATTGAGGCGGTGCAACAGTTGCGTGGTGAGGCGGGAGCGCGGCAGGTGAAAGGGGCCAAAACGGCGATTGCCCACGGCAACGGGGGCACCTTGTCGAGCCAATCTACGGCGATTCTTGGTGTTGAAATATAGTGTCTGTATTGGGTATTTTGTAATAAAAATGTAGTAATTATGTAATTTTTTAATAAATTAATAGTAGCTAATAGTGCAATTTTTAAATGAACAATTCTTATTTTTTGTTTTTGATAATATTGGAAAATAAATAATGAGTCAAAAAACCGGGCGCTTCACGCTGAATAACCTTCAGCCCCGGGCCTTCTGGGCCACTACGGTGATAACAGCGCTGACGTTTCTATCGGCACTCAGCACGAGCCCAGCAGCCGCGCAGACTGCCGTGCCTGCCACCGTAAAGCTGGTGGTGGGTTACGCACCGGGTGGCCCGGTCGATACGGCCGCGCGGCAGTTTGCACCGCACTTTGCCCGTGAACTCGGTGTAACCGTGGTGGTTGACAACCGCCCCGGCGCAGCGGGCGCGGTGGGCGGCGATGCTGTGGCCAAGTCGGTTTACAACGGGCCCGGTGGCCTGCTGCTGTTTTTTGCAGCCAGCCCCACGGTAACCATCTCGCCGCACCTCTTGAAGGCCATGCCGTTTGACCCTGTGAAAGACATCACACCGATTGCACCTTTGATCAGTTATGCCAACGTGCTGGTGGTCAACAAAAACCAGCCATACAAAACCCTGCCCGAATTGGTTGCCTACGCCAAGGCCAACCCAGGCAAGGTCACCTATGGCTCGGCCGGCATTGGCGCCAGCAACCACCTCAGCGGTGAACTGCTGGCGGCCCGCACCGGCACGGTGATGACCCATGTGCCCTACAAAGGAAGCGCCCCGGCCATGACCGACGTGATCGGTGGCCAGATCAGCATGATGTTCGACATCCCCAATGTGGCGCGTGGACACATCGCAGGCGGCAAGGTGGCACCGTTTGCGGTTACTTCGCGCGAGCGCAATGCCTCCATGGCCAGTGTGCCCACCCTCACCGAACTGGGCGTGCCCGATTACGACGTGACCGGCTGGTTCGCCCTGTTTGGCCCGCCCAAAATGCCGGCCGACTTGCTGGCCCGTCTGAATGAAGCCGCCCGCAAGGCGCAGGCCAATGAAGAACTCAAAACGCGTTGGGTTGAATCCGGTTTTGACATCTGGAACGGTACGCCGCAAACGCTCGGTGATCGTCTGGTCAAAGAGCTGGCCTTGTGGGGGCCCGTCACCAAGGGGATCGAAAAGCAATAACCATTCATTGGGGTCAGATTCCAATGAATACCATGTTCAGCATGAATCTATGCAAAAAAGTATTAATTGGAATCTGACCCCAATTAATTTGGCGGCAGCCCAATTGTTGTTCGCAGGTGCTGTTGTGCTGGGCGTTCGCCCGGCGCAAGCGGTTGATGTATCTGGCTTGTTGGATTTGCGGCTGATTGCCACCGACACCCAGCAAAGCTGGGTGGGCGCGGGTCTGGACAAGGCCCGATTTGACGCGGGTTTGGGCAAGTTGCGGCTGGGTGGCGCTTTCCTGAAGGTTGAAAGTGATGTCTCAAATTCAGTTTCAGGAAACCTGGTGCTTAGCGCCCAGGACGACCGCAAAGGCATGCTGGACGTCAATGAAGCTTTTCTCAGCTGGAGCCCGGTACCCACCAGTGCCTGGAAAACGCGGGTGCGGGCCGGGGCATTTTTTCCGGTGACCAGTCTTGAAATTGATTACGACAGCATTGGCTGGACACCACGCGACACCATCTCCAGCGCTGCGATCAACAGCTGGATTGGCGAAGAGCTGCGCACCATCGGGCTCGAATACCGCTTGCACCATAACGGGCGACAGACGGGTTCCAAACACGATTTTGGTTTCACGGCCGCTGTATTCGGCGCCAATGATCCGGCGGGATCGCTGATGGCCTGGCGCGGCTGGTCCATCAGTGACCGCATCACCGGGCTCAAAGAGCCGATTCCGTTGGCCAATCTGCCGGTTTTTGCCCCTGCCGGCGCAATTGCAGCTCAAACCCGCAGCATCAACGAATTTCGAGAGCTGGACCAACGGCTTGGTTTTTACGTCGGCGCTGACTACGCCTTTGCGGGCCAGTTTGAAGCTGCCGTGATGCGGTATGACAACCGCGGCGACCCGATGGTGATTGCCAGCGGGCAATACGCTTGGCTTACCCGCTTCAACCATGGCAGCGCCAGGCTGAAACAGCTTGGCCCCTGGGAGCTTTCAATGCAGGGCATGCAAGGCGACACCCTGATGGGGCCTGCGGCGGTGTACCTGGATTTCAGCGCCTGGTTCTTGCTGGCCAGCCGCCCGCTCGGCCCTGGCCGTTTGGCGATTCGGTATGACAAGTTCAGCACCACTGAACGGCGCGAGGACATCGTCGCCACCGATCCCAATGGTGAAGATGGCCAATCGCTTGCGGTTGCCTACCGTTGGCAATTCAGGCCCCAAATGGCACTGGTGACGGAATGGTTAACAGTGCAAAGCGACCGTCCGGCGCGGGTTTTGATTGGCAACCCGGCAGCACGTACTGAACGCAGCTTAACCACCAGCCTTCGAATTAGTTTTTAGTCCCTACCGCACCCGTTGCGCCTTGGCGGCTCAGTTCAACGGCATCGGAATCGACTGCCCAAATTCGCGCCTGTTATCCGTCAGCTTGGCGTTCCAGCTTGCGCGCCAGGCTGCAAACTGGTCGGCTGGCATGGGTTTGCTGATGAAGTAGCCCTGGGCTTCGTCGCAGCCGAGTTTTTTGAGGGAGTGGTAGATGATGGCGTTTTCCACACCTTCGGCCACGACGGTCAAGCCCAGGTTGTGCGCCAGGTCAATGGTAGAGCGCACGATCATGGCGTCACCAGCAATTTTTTCCATTGCCATTACAAATGATTTGTCAATTTTGAGCTGATCCACCGGCAGCTCTTTGAGGTAGGCCAGCGACGAATAACCGGTTCCAAAATCGTCGATGGACAACTTGAAGCCGCGTGCGTGTAATTGGTTCAAGGTGGTCAATGCACGCTGCGGGTCATCCATGATCGCGCTTTCGGTGATTTCCAGGCATAGCCCACTGGCTGGCACCTGATGTTTTGCCAGAATGGCATCCAGCCGCTGTGCAAACTCCGGGTCCAGCAGATCGCGGGTTGAGAGGTTGATGGCTACCTGAAACGGTTCGCCTTCTTGCTGCAACCCGTGCCAAACACGAACCACTTCAGTGAATATCCAAAGTGTCAGTTGCCGTACAAAACCGGTTTGTTCCGCAAACGGGATGAATTCCAAGGGGGGTATCAGGCCCCGCACCGGGTGTTGCCAGCGTAACAATGCCTCGGCCGCTTTGGGCCTGGATTCAAGTTGCGCGATTTTGGGTTGCAAAAACAGCCGCAGTTCCTGGTGTTCCAGTGCATGTCGCAATTCGCTCAACAACGACAACGCCAGGCTGCTCGACGAATCCATCGTGGCCATGTAACGCTGAACGCCCGTCGTGCGGGTTTTGGCGGCGTACATGGCCACTTCTGCGCGGCTGAGCAGGCCGTCTGCATCGCCGGCATCCACTGGCCAACTGGCAATACCGATTGACAGGCTCAGGTCAATCGTCTGCTCGGCAATGGCCAAGGGTAGTTCAAACGACTTGAGAACTCTTTGTGCCAAGGCATCGGCATCCTGCGCACTGCTATGTCTGAGCAGAATGGCAAATTCATTGCCTGCCAATCGGGCCGCCATGTCGTCGGCGTGGAGATCGAGATCGGTCAGCCGCTTGGCAACCGCTTCCAGTACCTGGTCGCCAAATGCATAACCCAACACGTCATTGACGAGTTTGAAGCGATCCAAATCGAGGGTCACCACCGCTAACGCGTCATGTTCCGAATTGACAGATGCCGACGCAACTCTGCCAGAAAATTGTCGCTCGGCAATTGCTTTTTGCACGGCATCTCGAAAACGCACCCGATTGGGCAGCCCGGTCAGGCGATCCCAAAACGCCAGTTGGCGAATTTCAGACTGTTGTGTCCCTATACTGACGCGCATTTTGTCAAAGGCAATCGCCAGGTCGCCGATTTCATCGTGGCTGTTCTGGTCTGGCAGTGGAGTGTCGTAAAAGCCCTGCCCAAGTTTTTCAGAGGCCGCTACCAGCGAACGCAATGGCGTGGTGACGCGCCGTGCCAAAAGCAGGCTGCCCAGGCCAAACAACACAACCCCTAGGGCGGTGATCCACGCCAGCGCAACCTGCGTTTGGCGAAAAGGTGCCACTACGTCGTCAAACGAGCGCAACAGCAGGGTCTCCAATTGGATCTGATCGGCCACTGCATTCAGTGTGGTGATTTGCACATGATGGCCGACATAGGATTCACCGGCCACCAACAGTTGCAACAGGTCCTGCTGTCCTCTCATTGGTGTGGTCTCTCTTTGCAGCAACGGGCCCAAGCTTGGGCCCGGCAAGGTGCTGGCAAAAACCTGCGGTGCCGAATGCCCGGCCACGGCTGGGTTGGCCCCCAGCAGTGCAACGTGCACGCCCGAAATCGCCCGCATGTCGTCCAGCAGGGCCTGCCCCACCGGGAAACCCATCAATACCCAGCCTACCAACACCGGCGCGCGCACCGGCACCAGCACAAACTGGTAGGGCACGTTGTTCAACAGAGCAATCTGCCCCCCGGTGGGCGCCCTGGACAAAGGCGCAGCGATGTGGGCGACCAAGGGTTGCAGTACCTGCGGATTTTGGCCCTCACCCACGGTGGTCAAGCGCAGTTGGCTGTCGATCAAGGCGGTGACCGACGCGCCGATACGCGCGCCATGGTTGTCCAGCACGGATCGGATGGTGGCAATGTCACCGGAGGTGACGGCGGAACGAAAGCCGAAATCTGCCGCCAATACCGCAGCGGCCTGATTCAGCTTTTGTGCGTTTTGGTCGATCAATCGGCGCCACACGTTTTCATCGACCCGAAGTTCCTGCGCAATTTGTTGGTGGGCACTGCGTTCAATGTTGGCCTGCACCACGGCGAAAACCGCCGCCTGAACGGCTAGCAAAAGGCCCAGTGACAAGGCGACGATGCGGCTGGACAGCCCCCAGCCACGGCGGACGTTCATTGGCGTCACGTTGCCTGCGTGGCCCGCCATACCTACCTGACAGGCGGCGGGCGCATGGCTACAAACCCTCCATCCGCAGCGTGACGGAGGCATCTGCCGCATCAACTGCCAAGGCTCGGTCTAGCGCAGGTGCGCCAACCGGCAGATCTGCGTGCCAAACGCGCAGCCGGTAAGCGCCTGGTGGCACTTGTGGCAGGGTCACCCGCCCGGCTGCTGCGCTTTTGCCGTAATAGGGGGTATCGACCACCACTACCCAGGCCACCATATGGTCATGGATGTTGCAGCCCAAAACAGCGATGCCTGGTTTGTCAAACACCACCGGATTGGCCGGCGTACCACTGTACAGCTTGAGCTCAAAGTTCTTGGCGGCAGAAAAAGAATAGACGTGGTGGCGAACGTTGTCGCGGTTCGGGAACTGGATGGCTGTACCTTGTGGAACGACTACCACGCGCGGCTCGAACTGGCGGTTGATCTGCTGAATCTCAATGCCTGCCGGTGACTTGGCTGCCTGGCGGACGCGGCTGGCATCGGCCGATTCCAGAAACACGATGGCATCTTGAAGCGGGCGCCCGGCCTTGTCTTGTATCAGCACTTGCACGGAACCTGCCACTGCTGCACCGAAGCACAAACCTGCCAGCCCAGCCACGATGAATGGTTTGAACTTACGGGGTGGCCAAAAACGGAGCGGATTCATGGTTCGGAGATGCGGGCTTGAGAGACGCGGTTTTGCCGGATGGTGGCCATTGGTCAATTGCGGGGCCAAAAGCTTTCAGCGAGTCGGCAAATTCGGCGCAAAACTGCGGTAAACCAGCAAAGGTTGCACCATCACCCTCGGAAAGCGGCAATTGCGGCTGTGTTCTGCCAGTGCGCCGACATGGCCCAAGGCCAGACGATTGTTTTTTTCGAGCTGTTGCGCGTTGGTGAGCGATTCAGCCTCAAATTCAGCCAGCGGATTAAAAACATCTTCGCCTTGAAGCGGCAGGGCGGTCACGATGCCCAGCAGGGTGAGCGCTTCAGTTGGTAAAGTGCCCTGGGCAAACTGCAGCGCGCCCATCTGGTCGTCGGTGAAATGTTCACGTTTCAATGGGCCCATAACCTGTTCATCCGGGGCGGCGATGGCCGGGTAGATGCGCAGGCTGATGGTGTCGGCCAGAAAAGTGTCGATCCAGGTTTTCAGGCCTTCCAACACCGCCGGGTCTAGCACGTGCGCGGTGGCAGCAGCGGCCAAGGCGGTTTCCATTTCTGATTTAACCTGCCGCAACCGATCTTGCGACTCTGCGCGGGCATCGCGGTTCACTTCTTCCTTGAGCTGGTCGGCCAAGGCAGTCGCCATCATTTCAAGCTGCTGGAAGTCGTCAGAACTGCGCAAACTGGCGAGTAGGCTCTGGTTGGCGAACAAAACGGTTTGCGGCTGGCTGTTGAGCTGTTGGCGCAGGCGCGGGTAGTCTTCCAACACGGCGCGACCCTTGACCTTCACGCAAAGGGTATGCCCCAAAACCTTGCGCAGCGCTCCATCACGCAAAGAGCGTGGCGGGTTGTCGCGGCTTAAATCCAGCAAGTGACCCTGCGCCGCCAGTTCCATTTCGAACCCCGCCAAATCAACCCCGATGTTGGGGTTGACCGGTTTACCCGTCAACTGGCTTTGCAACGATGCAAGTTTGGGCAAGTCGGCGTAGAGGTAGTTGCAGATCGTCATGGGAAGGCAATACCTTGGCGTTGCTGGTGAGTTGGGCGAGGCAGGGCAAGGTTTTCCAATCAGGGTTTCAAAATCGTCCGGCCCTTGATCTTGCCGGCTTTCAAATCGGCCACTACCTGATCGGCATTGGCTAGCGGCTGGGTGGCCAGTGGCAGGCCGGGCATGGGGTTGTTGCGCGCCAGCTGCAACAGTTCGTGCAAATCGGCCAGGTTGCCCACGTACGAGCCGCTGATGGTGATGACCTTGAGCGCCAGCATGGCCGGTGCCAGCATGGTGTTGCCACCGAACAGGCCAACGCTGACCAGGTGGCCACCCTTGCGCACCGTCGCAAAACCAAATTCAAAGGTGCTGGCCGCGCCAACGAAGTCAATCGCCGCCACTACGCCGCCGGTGGCTTTGAGCAACTCTTTTACCGCACCGGGGGCGGTGGGGTCTATCACGTCTTGGGCACCAGCTGCGCGGGCCATGTCCCATTTGCCTTTGTCCAGTTCGGCCACCACCAAATTGGCTGTCGGGTACAGCAGCTTGCCCAGCCGAATGCCGTTCAAGCCCACGCCACCTGCTCCAATCACCAGCAGCGTACCACCCGCATTCAACTGCGCGGCCTGGTTGCCCAGCTTTTTCAGGGCACCAAAAGCGGTCAGCCCGCTGCACGCATAGGTGCAAGCCTGGTCGATGTCCAGCGGCGCGAAATCGAGCAGGTATTTGGCGTGGGGCACCACCACGTGGTCGGCAAAACCGCCGTCCAGGTTGATGCCCAGGTTGCGCGGTACGCCACACAGGTGTTCATCACCGGCCAGGCAAAGCGGGCATACACCACAACCGATCCAGGGAAAAGCCACGCGAACGTCGCCGACGGCCACGCCCTGCGCGTCTGGCCCCACGGCTACAACTTTGCCGGCAATTTCATGGCCCAAAGTGCGCGGCGGGCGCAGTGAACGTGTCAAATCGACCTTGTTGCCGCCACCCAAATCAAAATAGCCGTCTTGCAAATGCACATCGCTATGGCAAACGCCGCAGGCCTGTACCCGCAAAATCACCTCGGTGCCTTGGGGCGCGGGCGTATCACGCAGCACTCGGGCCAAAGGTTGGCCAAACTGTTCAACTTGGTAACTCAACATGGGAACTCCATTGGTAATGATGGGATGCAGGGCCAATAGTAAACACTTCCAGCCCCGGTAGACCCGCAAATACCGGAGTACCCTGCACTAAACTGCATGTATGACCTCTGTGCCATCTGATACTGCCGAAGCTTTGCGCGATGTGTTGTTGACTTCGCTGGGCGAGCGGGTACGCACGCTGCGTGCGCGGGCCGGTTTGACGCGCAAGGCATTGGCTGCCAGTTCAGGCGTGTCAGAGCGCCATCTAGCCAATATGGAACTGGGCATTGGCAATGCATCGGTGCGGGTATTGGCGCAAATTGCCGCGGCGCTGGATTGCCCGGTGACCCAGTTGCTGACCGAAGAAGACGGCAGTTCGCCCGAACGCATGCTGATTGGTGCCTTGCTGCAAGGGCGGCCTGAAGACGAATTAACGCGCGCACGTTTGGCATTGGCCGATCTATTTGGCGAGAGCGGCAGCCAGTCCACCCGCCTGGGCCGTGTGGCCCTGATCGGTTTACGTGGTGCGGGCAAATCGACTCTGGGGCAGATGCTGGCCGAAGCCAAAGGGATTCCATTTGTTGAGCTGACCCGTGAAATCGAGCGAGTGGCGGGTTGTTCAGTCAACGAAATACAAAACCTGCTGGGCCAGGGTGCTTACCGGCGTTACGCGCGCCGGGCGCTGGAAGATGTGTTGGCCCGCAGCACTGACGTGGTGATCGCCACCACAGGGGGCCTGGTATCCGATGTGGCCACCTATAAATTGCTGCTCTCCCAATGTTTGACGGTATGGCTCAAGGCCACCCCTGAAGAACACATGCAGCGGGTGGTAGCGCAAGGCGATTTGCGGCCCATGTCGGGCAACCGCGAGGCCATGGACGACCTCAAGCGCATCTTGGCCAGCCGCACGCCGCTGTATGCCAAAGCGCAGATCACGCTGGACACCGCCGGGCGAACGCTGGAGTCCAACTTTGAAGCATTGCGCGGCCAGGTCGAGGCCGCGCAAGCGACAGCGTTTTAAATGCAATTTGCGTGAACCTGCCGCAGGTAGCACCCATGGGGTTGACACATCCCAAAAAAGCAATATAATGCAGTTTCAATAAACAATAACATGCACTTTATTGCATGTAAACCACTGAGGAGCAGGTATGAGTGAACTTGTAGACGTTGTGACTTCACCCCGCGTGAATTACCAAACCAGCCCCGCGCAATACCGCCACTGGAAGCTGGCGTTCGATGGCGTTATTGCCACCTTGTCGGCCGATTTTGATGAAAACGCCGGTATTCGCCCCGGTTACAAGCTCAAGCTCAACAGCTACGACCTGGGGGTCGATATTGAGCTGAACGACGCGCTGAACCGCATCCGTTTCGAACACCCCGAAGTGCGCACCGTGGTGCTGACCAGCGCCAAAGAAAAAGTATTTTGTTCGGGTGCCAACATCTTCATGCTGGGTGTCTCCAGCCACGCCTGGAAGGTTAATTTTTGCAAATTCACGAATGAAACCCGCAACGGCCTGGAAGACTCTTCCCAACATTCGGGCCTGAAGTTTCTGGCAGCAGTAAACGGCGCTTGCGCGGGCGGTGGGTATGAGGTAGCCCTGGCGTGTGACGAGATCATTTTGGTCGATGACCGCTCCAGCGCCGTCAGCCTGCCCGAGGTGCCTTTGTTGGGTGTGTTGCCGGGCACCGGTGGCCTGACCCGGGTGACCGATAAACGCCATGTGCGGCACGATCTGGCTGATATTTTTTGCACCAGTGTTGAAGGCGTGCGCGGCCAAAAAGCCAAGGACTGGCGCCTGGTGGACGATATCGCCAAACCGGCGGTTTTTGCTGCCAAAGTCAAAACGCGCGCGCTGCAACTGGCTGAAAAAAGTGACCGTCCCGCCAATGGCAAAGGGGTGGCCTTGGTGCCGATTGAACGCGTCATCGATGCCAATGGTTTGAGCTACCCCCACGTCACGGTTGCGATTGACCGGGACCGCCGCGTGGCAACCTTCACCGTAAAAGCGCCCACGGGTTCGCAACCTGCCGATTTGGCAGCCATTGAAGCCGCCGGTGCCAATTGGTACCCGCTGGCCCTGGCCCGCCAACTGGAAGATGCCATCTTGTCAATGCGCACCAACGAACTTGACATTGGCACCTGGCTCATCAAGACCGAGGGCGACGCTGCCGCCGTGCTGGCCATGGATGCCACCTTGCTGGCCCACCAAAACCATTGGCTGGTGCGCGAAACCACCGGTTTGTTGCGTCGCACTTTGAGCCGCCTCGATGTGTCATCGCGTAGCCTGTTCGCACTGGTTGAAGTGGGTTCCTGCTTCAGTGGCACCTTCCTTGAACTGGCGCTGGCCTGCGACCGCATTTACCACCTGGTGTTGCCCGACGATGTGGCGAATTCGCCCACCATCACCGTTTCTGATGTCAACTTCGGCACCTACCCCATGGCCACCAATGAAAGCCGCCTGGGCCGCCGTTTTTACAACGAACAACCCGCTCTGGATGCGGTGCGCGCAGTTGCCGGCCAAAAGCTCGATGCCGATGCCGCCTTGGCCGTTGGTTTGTGCACCAGCAACCCAGACGACATCGACTACGCCGACGAAGTGCGCATCGCCATCGAAGAGCGTGTGGCCATGTCGCCCGATGCGTTGACGGGTCTGGAAGCCAACCTGCGTTTCAACAGCCAGGAAACCATGGCGACCCGCATTTTTGGCCGCCTGACGGCCTGGCAAAACTGGATCTTCCAGCGGCCCAACGCAGTTGGTGAAAAGGGCGCTTTGAAGGTTTACGGAAAAGGGGAGAAAGTTTCATTCAATTGGGACAGGGTTTGACGTACCCCCTGAGTCGGCCTGCAGCCGCCTTCCCCCAGGGGACGACGCCAGCGGCCCGGCAAAGCCGGTTCCGCGGCATCCCTCGAACAAAGCACGCATGTCAGTTACTTTTTAGATGAACAAGGAATTAATCATGAGCAACATCAACTACAGCGAAAAAATCCCCAACAACGTCAACCTGAGCGAAGACCGCACCTTGCAGCGCGCGCTGGAAGGCTGGCAACCCAACTTCATCAACTGGTGGGACGATGCCGGCCCGACGAATTCAAGCGATAGCGAGGTTTACCTGCGCACCGCCGTCAGTGTGGATCCGCAAGGCTGGGCGCAGTTTGGCCACGTGAAGATGCGCGACTACCGCTGGGGCATCTTTTTGAACCCTGGCTCGGCTGACCGTGAAGTGCATTTTGGGGACCACAAGGGCGAAAAGGCCTGGCAAGACGTACCTGGCGAACACCGCGCCAACCTGCGCCGGATCATCGTCACGCAGGGCGACACCGAGCCCGCGTCGGTGGAGCAGCAACGCCATTTGGGCCTTACCGCGCCCAGCATGTATGACCTGCGCAACCTGTTCCAGATCAACGTGGAAGAAGGCCGCCATTTGTGGGCCATGGTCTACCTGTTGCACCGCCACTTCGGCCGCGATGGCCGCGAAGAAGCGGAAGCGCTGCTAGAGCGGCGCAGCGGTGATGAAAACAACCCGCGCATTTTGGGTGCCTTCAACGAAGCCACACCCGATTGGCTGGCGTTTTTCATGTTCACCTATTTCACTGACCGCGACGGCAAGTTCCAGCTCGCGGCCCTGGCTGAAAGCGCCTTTGACCCCTTGGCCCGGACCACCAAGTTCATGCTGACCGAAGAAGCACACCACATGTTTGTGGGCGAATCGGGTGTCTCGCGGGTGTTGCAGCGTACCGCGCAGGCCATCAACGAACTCAAAACCGACGACCCTGCCAAGTTGCGTGAAGCCGGGGTGATCGATTTGGGCACCTTGCAGCGTTACGTCAACTTCCATTACAGCGTGACGATTGACCTGTTTGGTGCCGACCAATCCAGCAATGCAGCCACGTTCTACAGCTCGGGCCTGAAGGGCCGGTATGAAGAAGGCAAACGCGACGACGACCACGTGCTCAAAGGCCAGACCTACAAGGTGCTGGAAGTAGTGGGTGGCCAGCTGGTCGAAAAAGAAGTGCCCATGCTCAACGCGTTGAACGAAGTGTTGCGCGATGACTTCATCAAGGATTCGATGGCTGGCGTAGCCCGTTGGAACAAGGTGCTCGAAAAAGCCGGTTTGCCGCACCGCCTGACGGTGCCACACAAAGCCTTCCACCGCAACATTGGTGCGCTGAGCGGCGTAAAAGTGGCGCCGGATGGCCGTGTATTGAGCGAGGCCGAATGGGCCGCCAATGTGGACAAATGGTTGCCTACCAACGAAGACCGCGCTTTCGTCGCCAGCCTGATGGGCCGTTGCGTGGAACCCGGCAAATTTGCCAACTGGATCGCACCACCCGCCATGGGCATCAACCGCCAGCCGGTAGACTTCGAATATGTCCGCTTTAATTGAGCCCCCACGCTCCACCGCTGCGCGGGTCGCTGCCCCCCGAGGGGGCGCATTTTGCCTTGGGGCGGCCCAGCGGCAAAATAGGGCTTAATGTTATTAAAGAGAATGCTCCATGAATGCGCTTGTCAATGGTTCGGTGCTCAAGCAGCACCTGATTGACCCCGAAATCTGCATCCGCTGCAACACCTGCGAGGCGATTTGCCCCGTGGGTGCCATCACCCACGACTCCCTGAACTATGTGGTGAAGGCCGAGGTGTGCAATGGCTGCATGGATTGCATTTCACCGTGCCCCACAGGTTCGATTGACAACTGGCGCAACATGCCGCTGGCGAAGGCCTACAGCATTGAAGAGCAATTGACCTGGGAGGCTTTGCCAGAGGCACTGTCTGACGATGCCTTGTCTGCATCGGATGGCGGCGATGGCCAGGCGGTCGGGCTTGTTGAAATGGCAACACAAACCGCTGCTGCGCCAACGGTTGCAGAAGCGGGGCCGGGGGCGTTTAATTCTGCGGCCTTTGGCGCAACCCTGCCGCCTTGGTCATGTGCCCACGCCTACACCAATTTGTATGGCCCCAAGGCCGCGCAAAAAAGCATCGCGGCAACTGTCACCGGCAACGTCCGCGTGACCGAAGTTGGCAAGACGGCAGGCAGTGATTACGACACCCACCATATCGTGCTGGATTTCGGCAAGATGCCTTTCCCGGTGCTCGAAGGCCAGTCTATCGCCGTGGTGCCACCGGGTCTTGATGACAACGGGCGTGCGCATCACCCGCGCCAGTATTCAGTTGCCAGCCCGCGCAATGGAGAGCGGCCGGGTTACAACAACCTCTCGCTCACCATCAAGCGCGTGCTGGAAGACCACAGCGGAAAACCCGTGCGCGGTGTGGCCAGCAACTTCATGTGTGATCTGAAGGTAGGCGACAAGGTCGACGTGGTGGGCCCGTTTGGCGCCAGCTTTTTGATGCCAAACCACCCTGGCAGCCACATCGTGATGATCTGCACCGGCACCGGCAGCGCCCCGATGCGCGCCATGACCGAGTGGCGCAGGCGCCAGCGCGCAGCCGGTGTTTATGTGAAAAGCAAGCTGATGTTGTTCTTTGGGGCGCGTACACAAGAAGAGCTGCCCTATTTCGGCCCCCTGCAAAACCTGCCCAAAGATTTCATCGACATCGAATTCGCCTTCTCGCGCACGCCGGGCCAGCCCAAGCGATACGTGCAAGACGTGATGCGTGAACGTGCCGCCGACATCGCCCGCTTGTTGACGGATGCAGACGCGCATTTCTACGTGTGCGGGCTCAAAAGCATGGAGGAGGGCGTGGTGTTGGCGTTGCGTGAAATCGCCCATGGCGCGGGGCTCGATTGGCCCGCCATTGGTGCTGCGCTTAAAAAAGAAGGCCGCCTGCATCTGGAGACGTATTGACCGCCTGAGCGGCGGTGCGACTGGTGTTTGACATCGGGCAAGTCTCGTTGCGGGCTCCCCGCAGGCGCACTGGGTGATATGCTGTTCTGCATGTCCGGTGGCATTTTTGAGGAGACCCTGATGAAACGACGCACATTCAACCTGCAAGCGGTGCCGATGCTGGCCACCCTGGCGGCAAGCGGTTGGCCGGGCCTGCCGGTGCAGGCCCAAAGTAGCGCTACGGGGCCCGGCGGTTACCCCGACAAACCCATCAAGATCATCGTGCCATATCCGGCAGGCGGGGTGGTCGATGTGGTCATCCGCGCCGCCGCCGAACCCGCCTCCAACCTGTTTCCCCAGCGCGTCGTGGTTGAAAGCAGGCCAGGTGCCGATGGGCGAATTGGGGTCGATCTCGTGGCCAAAGCCGCGCCAGACGGCTACACACTGATCGCTGCCACGTCGATCATCGCGGTGGGCGAACACCTGATGGCCGATATGAAAGGCCGCGCGCAGGATTTTGCCGGCATTGTGGCCATCGCTGCGCCTGCATCGGTGTTTGTGGTCAGCGCCAACGTGCCTGCACAAACGCTCAGGGAGTTTGTTGCGCTGGCATTGGCCAAACCCGGCGAGATGAACGTGGCCAACCCGGGCTCGGGCAGCTCAATACACCTGGCGCAGGAGTTGCTGTTTGAAACCACCGGTATCAAGATCACCAACGTGAATTACAAAGGTCAGCCACCATCGCTGATTGACCTGGGCAGTGGACAGGTGCAGTTTGGGTTGATTTCGCAAAACCTGGTGTTGCCGCTCATCAAAAGCGGCAAGGTTAGGGCGCTGGCGGTGAATGCGGCCAAACGCACCAAATCGTTGCCGGATGTGCCGACCATCACCGAGGCCGGTTACCCCGATGCATTGGTGCAATCGTGGTACGGCATTGCGGCTCCGGCCAAAACCCCGGCCCCGTTGGTAGCCTGGCTCAGCGAGCAGTTTCAGCGGGTGATGGCCCTGCCCGAAACCCGCGCCAAACTTGACGGCATGGATGCCGAGATCATGGCCTTGAGCGGCCCCAAATTCGATGCGCTGATCGAATCGGAGTTCAAGCGCTGGGGCGACCTGATCCGCAAGCGAAAAATTCAGGTCGGGTAAAATGCGCTGTTATTTATTATTCCAAAATTATATTTAATAGAGCTAATAATTTTTCAAGAAATGATGGCACAATTAGCTACTTAATACATAGTAAAATTATCTATATTTAGTACATAAATCATTGTAAATATAATTTTTAAGGTTTTGAACGAGGCGATTCATGCCAATACCGTCCGCAAAAAATGGCCAATATCAGCCACCTCGCGCGGGTGCACGCTGTGCGGCATTTGGTAAGTTTTCCACTGAACGGTGCAGCCTTGCGCGATGAGCGCGTCACGCGAGGCTTCGGCGCGGCCCAGCTCAATCATCGGGTCCATCGTGCCGTGCGCCATGAAGATGGGTGTGGCCTGGTTGGCCGGGTTTTTTTCGGCAGCCACGGTATCGGCTAGCGGCAAATAACCCGACAGGGCCATGATGCCGGCCAGGGTTTTAGGGTAACGCAGCCCGGTGTGCAGCACCATCGCGCAGCCCTGCGAAAAACCCGCCAGCACGATGCGCGAAGGCGGTATGCCCTGCGCCACCTGGTCGGCGATCAGGGCCTCCAAGTCCAGCGCCGATTTGCGGATGCCGGCGGCATCTTCTACTCGCTGTAATGGGGTACCCAAAATGTCGTACCAGGCCGGCATCACGTAGCCGTTGTTCAACGTAACGGGAATGCTGGGCGCGTGCGGGAAGACGAAACGTATCGGCGGCAGGCCGCTCAAGTCGAGCTGCGGCACCAGGCCGGCGAAATCATTGCCGTCGGCCCCCAGGCCATGCAGCCAGATCACGGCGGCGGTGGGGTTGGGCGCGGTTTCGATGGTGATGTGGGGCAGCAGGGTGGTCATGGTGGGTGTGTTTTCAAAAAAAGGGCCGTTGGGCCAGGCCGCAACCAGGGCACCAGCGCCCCTAAAATCAGCCAAAAACCGATTCGTTGTTGATGTCCCATTATCGCTTTGCCGTCCTCACCCGCGCCCATGCCGGGCTCTTGTGCGGTAGTCTTTGGGCCGCCTCTGGCATGGCGCAAATCCCCCCGGGCTCTGCTGCCGGTTCCATCGCAAGTTCTGCAGCCCCCACTGGCAAAGCGCCGCTGTTGCTGCAGCGTATTAATGACACCTTGTATGGGGTGGACATGCTGTCGCTGGCGGTCGTGGACCGCCACCATGTTTCGGGCATTCTGGTGCGGGTCAATGCCGCGCGACCCCACCCGGCGCTGGATTACAGCCATTTCGTGGTCGATTGCCGGGGCCAGATGCACGTGGCGCAGATTGCCAGCGCCGCTTCACCGTTGGATTTGACCCTGACTGGTGCCTCAGCGCGCGCCCGGCTGCTGGCCGCCACCCAGTTCATCCAGGCGGCTCTGACACCTGCTGAAAATACTGCGGCAGCCCCAGATGGAGCAGGCACCGCTGCGCCGCCGTTCAAACCGCAGTTCAAGCCCCTGGCCACACTGGATGGCAGCCGCGCTCTGGCCGAATTCACCTGCGCCGCCATGCAACGGCCAGCGCAAGCGGCACCCTTGGCCAAAGACGTATACGACAACGGTGGCCCGCGCGATTTGCGCACAGCCTTGTGCGACTTGCAGCCCGACGGTGCCTCGGTGACGCGAGAAGATGTCAGCGTGCGTTTCAGCGATTCAGAAAAAGTGGTTGCTGTCAATCAGCAATGGCTGACATCCGGCAGGGTGACCGACAACGAAATCAGCTTTGGCAGCGGCAGCGCGCGCTGGCGAATTGACCGAACCACGGCCGAGGCGAATTTGGTCGATGCCAATGGCAAGGTGCTGTTTGCCGGGTCTTGCGTAACGCCAGACAGACGCTAAGACAGGTCGCAGCCAGTACTGCGGTTTTTGCGCAGCCGCAAACTATTCAGAGAACTTGCGGATCCACGTCGGCAGGCGATTCCAAACGGTAGGCGCCGGACCTTGGATCGTCAACACCTGCGGGCTGCCGAACTGCCCGGCATATCCATCCGCATCCGTGGCCCGAACGCGAAAATAATAGGTGCCAGCCGGTGGTGTATGAAAACTCACGCTGGTTTCGCGGGTCGTCTGATCCAGCAACAGGTTTTGAAACTGGGAGTCGGCCGACAGCTGATAACGGAATGACTGGCCTGACTCGCTGGGCGCCCATTGGTAGACCACCTTGCCCGAATCGAAATCGGGCCGCTGAATCAAGGGGCTGATGGCGGTCGGGCGTTGAATGAATTGCGCGGCGTCGCTGAAGGGGCCCTGTTTGCCGCTGCGCTCAACGCTGGCGGTTCGCCAGAAATAGGTGCCTGCTTCAAGCTCGGTCAAAAATTCGGTGCCTCTGGCTTCGGGGAAATCAACCCGAAGCTGCTTGAATTCGGGATCACGCGCGATTTGAACCCGTACCCGCTCGCCTTCAAGCTGCTGGGCCCATTGCAACTTCACATGGGGGCCGTAGACCTTGGTGGCGTTGTTCGGGGCTACCGGCAATGGGCCTTGCGGATGGGCCTGAACAGAAAAAACAGCCGTCGCCGATGCGCCTTCAAAGCCTTGCATGTCGATAGACCTGACGCTCAGCACATAGTTTCCATCAGCCAAGCCAGGCCATGTAGCCTGCGGCTCGGCAAAGACCGCTTCGAGCAATTGCCGGTCCATGGCCGGATCAGCAAAGACCTGGGCCCGGTAGCCGCGGACATTGGGTTCAGGCAGCCACGACACACTGGCCGGAATACGATCTGCCAAAGGCGTGAATCCGCTGAGTTTTGGTGCGTCTGGCAGCTTCTGTGGCAAACCTGGCTCGGTGTTGATCAGCGCCTTGGTGCCAAAGCCTGCCCCCACCACGACTTGGCTCGTTTTACCCTGCGCAGCTACGCCGCCTTCCAGCACTTCGCTAAAAGTGGTCTGGCTCTGGGAGTCAAAACGTGCCCTGAATTCGGTGCCACGCACGCCCAAGTTGAACACGGGCGTCGTCACAACATACTTGGAGGCCGCTAGGGTCAGTGGCTTGACCTTTGAGTCCGCGCTGCCCTCCTCGATTTTGAGTCTGGTCTCCGTGATGCCCGTGTTGCCGTAGGCCAACAAATTTTCGATCAATACTTTGCTCAGCGGCGCAATGGTCGCCTGCGAGCCATCGGCAAAGCCAATCGTGAGCGAGGATTGAAGGCCAGTTTCAAGCCGGTCTCCCGGCTTCAGTTCGGTACCGCTGAGCAAGGTTTCGATCCGTGAATTGTTGCGGACCATCGCGTTTTTTCCGGTGGCCGACTTCACCGTGGCAACCGTGGCTGTACTGCGCAACAGCTTGATCGGGATTTGCAGCTTGGAGCCCGGTACCAACCGGTCGGCGTTGCTGATGCCATTGGCCTGCTGAAGTTTTTTCCAGTCATCGGGGTTGTCCAACAGACGCTTGGCAATCAGAATCAGCGAATCGTTTTTTTCAACGGTATAGTTCCAATGTTCAGTGCGATCGGGAACTTGGGCGCAGACGCCCAACGACAGCAACGCCATCAGGCCAACCGCCAGGGGCAGGCTTGTTTTTTTTGCAGGGAATGCGAATTTCATGCGCGGTATTTTCGCTGTCGAACGGCCGCAATTAGGTTGGAAATTGCGTCCCAATCAGCACTAAACCAATGAAAACGGGAATATTGCGAACTAATGCCGGGGGCTAGCCAGTCTGGCGAGCCAATTGAACCCGGTTTGGCTGATGGGCTGCTGCCGAGCCACATCCATGGCGTGATCAACTGTCAACGTAGTTGATTTCCACCCGGGCCATGTAATCCTGAAACATTGCAAGTTGCGCCTGGATGGTGGGCAAATCACCGGCCAGAGCGGCCGTTTCGATTTGGTCACCGATTTCGCTGACACGGTGAAAGCCGAACGAGCTGCCAGTACCCTTCATGTCATGTCCTATCGCGCGCAGGGCATCAAAATTAGTTTCCCGGATACCTTTGGCAAGTCCGGCCAGGTCTTCCTCGCGGCTGCTCCAAAACAGGGGCATCAGGTCCTCAAGATCACGGTCAACTTTGGCGATGATTTTCTCGGTAGTCATTGGCGCCCTCCAGAACGGTCAGCCGATTATGCGGCCAGTGTTTTGCGCGACGCACTTAGTGCATTTTCCAGGGCAGCACGCAGAACGGCCTGGGACACCGGTTTGGGCAACACATCATTGCACCCGGCAGCCAGTGCCAGCGTTCGGTGGGGCTCGCCGCCATGGGCAGTCATCGCCAGGATTGGACGCCCGAAGCCCGCAGCGCGAAGTTCCCTGACCGCTTCAAGCCCGTGCAACACGGGCATTTCCATGTCCATCAAGATCACATCGGGCGCATGTTGCAGCGCCAGATCAACTGCTTCGCGACCGTTTTTGGCTTGCAAAACGCTCAAACCAAAGCGCTTGAGGTAAATCACCGCCAGACCGCGCAAATCGTCAGCGTCTTCGGCGATCAGGACGACACCGTTCATCAGCTTGGGCCCCAGCGGCAGAGGCGTCTTGTCAACTGGCAGCAATGACGAGGTGGCAGGAGACGCTACGGCCGGGATGTTCAGCGTAAAACACGTGCCAACTCCAACAGCCGATTCGACGTGAATGCTGCCTCCCATCAGTTGGGCCAGCTCCTTGCTGATGGTCAGCCCCAAGCCGGTGCCGCCGAAGCGCGCAGCGTCGGTGTCATTGGCTTGCTGGAAGGCGACAAAGATGCGATCGAGCTGCTCTTCGGACATGCCCGGTCCCGTGTCGATGACTTCGAAGGAAAGACGACCGGGCGTCCAGGACACCGCCAGCCGGACACTCCCCTTCGCTGTGAACTTGATGGCGTTACTGAGCAGATTCAGCAGTATCTGGCGAATGCGAAAAGCGTCAAGCTCGACGACTTCGGGCGTTTGTTCGTCCAAAGTCGCTTCGAGCACGAATGGTTTGCCGCTGACCTGGGGCCGCATCGTGGTCATGACATCATTGACCAGCGCTTTGAGGCTTTCTGGTTGTTTGACGATGCGAACCTGCCCGGCTTCGAGCTTGGCCTGGTCAAGAATACTGTTGATCAACGCCAACAGATGCCGGCTGTTGCGGTCGATGACTTCACCGTTGCCAGCGCGCTCTTCCCGGGTCAGATTTTCACTCTTCCAGTTGATGTTGTTGAACCCCAAAATGGCGGTCAGCGGCGTGCGCAATTCGTGCGTCATGTGAGCCAGGAATTGCCCCTTAAGCCGACTCGACTCTTCGGCAGCCAATTTTTCAACCTGCAAGCGTTGATTGCGGCGAAACAACCAGACCTGGCGCCAAATCACCATGAAAAATTGCGCAAAAAGCCCTGACAACAGGGGCAACAATACCGCTGTTTTTTGACCCAACGCAGAAGCCATGCTCGCCATGGCGATGGTGGCGACAATCACCAGTGGAAACATGCCAGCCTGGAGCCAGATTCCGGCCTGCATCCGGGGATGCCCGGCAGCCCAGGCGAACGCCAGAAGCACCAGCACCAAGGCCGCGTCGATTTGCCAAAGGCGTGGTTTGTAAACATGCCCTTGCTTGATCATGGCGGGCAACGCCGCAGCAATGTACAAGCCTGCCATTCTGCCTGCCGGGGTTTGGGCAAAGTCTCCGAGGATGGCGCTGGAACTGCCCAGGTAGACGATCTTGCCGCGAACGGTGTCGGCCAAATGGGTGTGGCGGGCCGAGCCACTGGCGGCCAGGGCGAGTTCATAAAACGGCACGACCTGAATACGCCAATTTTTGGGGTACCGAAGGTGCACCAGGCCTTGTCCGTCAACAGGAAGCACGGTGTCGGCCACACGCAGTTGGCGCCTTGCCGGATCAAGTTCGACCTGAACGCCATCAATTTTCAAGACCTGGGTCGTCAAGGCAGGCAATACTTCGCCATGCGCCTGGTGAAGCAGCGGAATGCGCCGTACCACACCATCCGCATCGGCCCCCATCGTAATCACACCCACAGGGGCGCGCGTAGTGAACAATTCACGCGGCAGGGTAAGGTCTTTCCAGGACTGGGCGGGCCAATCAGTCCCTTTGGCCCAAGCCGCTGCTGCCAGTTGTTTGCGGTAACTATCGTCGTGTGAGGCGCCACCGTAGGGAAGTGCAGCCACGGCCAATGCGTTTTTGTGGGTCAGCGTTTGGGCAAAAGCGTCGTCACCCCGGCGCGCCTCCGAAAACAGAATGTCGAAAGCGACTGCGCGTGCGCCGGAGGCCAGCAAATAGGCGTTGGTCAGCGCGAAAATATCCCGGTCATAGGGCCATGCGCCGATTTGGGACGACAAATTGGCCATTGACGGCTCGTCGACATCTATCACGACAACGTCGGAGAAGTCTTGTTCCTGGGCGACCAGCCGGGCCACCTGGTCCCCCAGGGTCAGGTCAAACGCAGCGCCCAGTGGCGTGGCAACCAAGCCAAGCGCCAGCGCGAGCGCAGCTATTGAGGCCCAGAAGCAACGCTTGAAGTAAGCCGGGATTCGCCAGGTTTTGGGGGTCTGAGTGGGATTGCCAGGGGCCATGGCGATGAGAGGCGCAGCCTGTTCAAGTAACCCGAAAGCGAAAGGCCCGAACTGCGGTTGATTTGCCTTTCAACCGGGTTTCAATCAAACCGCCATCGACCAAGTCGGCCCGTAGTTCGGGTGAATGCGCTGTATCCCTCATGCGTTCAGCCAACACAATTTCTCCGGGCGCCGCCAAATCAGTCAGCCGAGCTGCAACGTTGACGGCATCACCAATGATGGTGTAACTCATATACGACTGTGAACCGATGTTGCCGACAATGACTTCACCCCGGTTCATGCCAATACCCACACCAACATTGGCACCGTAATCGCGTTTCCAGCGGTTTTTGAGAGGCTCTATCTCGCGAACAATATCGCGTGCGGTCAACAGGCTGCTCATCTCAATATCTGGCAGGGCGAACGGAACGCCAAATCCGATCAACAGGCAGTCACCTGCCATGCTCAAAACCGTGCCACTATGCCGATGTGCAACTTCTGTCAGTGCGCTGAAGAACTCGTTGAGAATATAAACCACCTGCGCCGGCAGCAGTGTTTCAGACATACGCGTGAAGCCACGCATGTCTGCAAAGAGGGCAACAACATCACGCCGGCTTTCATTGTTTTGCAAAAATGCGTTGTCGCCAGTGTGCAAAATCTGTTCGACAACGCCAGGCGAAACGTAGCGTTCAAACGCTTGCTGGATGGCAGCCCTTTTGGCCTCTTCAATCCGGCTGCGCTCATGTTCGAGTGCCTTGCGGGCTGCCTGAAGCTTGAGCAATGAGGCCACCCGCGCGCGTAATTCGTCGCGATGGACGGGCTTGGACAGAAACTCGTCACATCCGGCCTGAATGCCTAAAATGCGGTCGGCCTTGCTCTCCAGCGAGGTAATCAGCACGACCGGCACCATCGCCGTCGCCTTGTCGGCCTTGAATGCCCGGCACAGATCAAAGCCGTTGGCATCCGGCAACAGGACGTCAAGCAATATCAGTTCCGGGGTGCTGATTTGAACTGCGGCGATAGCTTGGGCGCCTGATCGCGCGATGACGCTCCTGATGCCTTCGTTCTGAAGATACTTGGCAATCAATGCGGCCATTTCTGGTCGATCGTCGACGATCAAAATAACCGGTGAATGTTTTGGCCGCTGGTTATTGGGCTCAAGGTTCGTCAATCAGTATCCCCAATACCGTTTGTCGTCGAGGTGTTCGGCGTCCCGGAATTATGGGGCCAAAGTGCCGCGGCTTAGCCGCTGCAACAGCCGAGAGTGGCCGCTAACGCAAGCGCTATCGCAATGCGTCACAGGCCGTAACGTCTCAACCATTCCCTTTCTAGCGGATCCACCCAGCTGCCATGCGGCTCGGGCAAGGTGGGCGCAAACTGGGCCACCTGCCCCGGGGAGAATTTGGCAGCGAAACGTTCACGCTCGGCGGCGGGCAGTTTGTCCAGCGCCAGCACCGTTGGGTCGCCCCACACGGTGATGTCGGCCTTGCGGCTTTGCGCTTCGGGCGAGAGCATGAAGTTGGCCAACACCTGGGCCCCCTCCTTGGCCTTGGCATTGAACGGGATGGCCAGAAAATGCGTGTTGCCGATGGTGCCCGCGCTGAGCTGGTAACTGCTGACCGTGTCGGCCATGCGTTTGGCCGCGATTTCATTGGCCGCTTCGTTCGGGTTGAAGGTGAAGCCCAGCACCAGTTCGCCGTCATTCATCATCTGGCGCATGGCCCCCGCGTTTTGCACAAACTGTTTGCCATTGCGCCACAAGTGTGGGTGCAGGGCGTCCAGGTAAGCCCATAGCGGCACTGCAGCTTTGGCCAGCGCTTCCGGGGTGGCGGGTTTGTAAAGCGCACTGCGGTCGGCATTGAACTCCACCAGGGCCTGTTTGACGAACGTGGTGCCATGAAAGTTGGGTGGGCGCGGGTAGGTGACACGGCCGGGGTGGGCCTTGGCAAACTCCAGCAGGGCGGCCATGCTTTTGGGCGGGTTCGGCACCTTTTTGCTGTCGGCATAAAAAGTCAATTGCGCCATGCCCCAGGGGACTTCCAGGCCCTCCACTGGCTCTGAAAAATCCAGCCGCGTGGTGGGTTTGCCCTGCACATCCACATACTGAAAACTAGGCAGGTTTTCGGCAAAGGGGCCGAACAACATGCCTTCGCGCTTCATGGTCAAAAAGTTTTCGCCGTTGATCCAGACCAGATCAACCGAACCATCGGCCAGCTTGCCGGCGGCTTTTTCACCACGCACGCGTTTCACCACGTCGGCGGTGTCGGTCACCTTCACGTGTTCTACCTTCACGCCGTAGCGCTGCAAAACCTGCACACCAGCCCATTGCAAATAGGCGTTGATGCGTTCACTGCCGGCCCATGCATTGAAGTAAACCGTTTGCCCGCGGGCTTTGGCTTCAATGGCCGGCCAGCCGGTGCCGGTTTGGGCCCACAACGGTGTGGCAGCGCTTGCGGCAAGAAGAGCGAGGGCGGTTCGGCGTTGGATCATGGTGGGCTGGTTGGTGATAAAAAAGTAAAGCAGGTCAAAAGATAGGGGTCTGAGGTGTTTGTCGTGCCAAAGGTTCAACACTTACGCGATACCCGATGGGGCACCAGAAACGATGCCAGATACGTCGTTTTTTGCACCGCAGCTTCGAAGGTGCTCGGCAGCCAGCGGGTTCAAGCCAACAGGGCCTGCGCAAATTCCCGGGCATTAAAGGTTTCCAACTCGTCGAGTTTTTCGCCGACACCGATGAAATACACCGGCACCGGCCGCTCCCGCGCAATCGCCGCCAGCATGCCGCCTTTGGCGGTTCCATCAAGCTTGGTGACGATCAGGCCGGTGAGTTTCAAGGCATCATCGAACGCTTTGACTTGCATCAGCGCGTTTTGCCCGGTGTTGCCGTCAATCACCAAAAGCACCTCATGGGGCCCGGAGGGATCTGCCTTTTGAATCACCCGCTTGATCTTTTTAAGTTCTTCCATCAAATGGATTTGCGAGGGCAGCCGCCCGGCTGTATCGACCAACACCACGTCTTTGCCGCGCGCTTTGCCAGCGGTGACGGCATCAAAACTCACGGCGGCCGGGTCACCGCCTTCCTGGCTGATGATTTCAACCGTGTTGCGGTCGGCCCATACGGTGAGCTGCTCGCGCGCGGCCGCGCGAAAGGTGTCGGCGGCGGCCAGCAACACGCTGGCACCGCTGTCGGCCAGGTGTTTGGTGAGTTTGCCAATCGAGGTGGTTTTGCCCGCGCCGTTGACACCCACCACCATCATCACGGTCGGCGTGTATTGGCCAATGACCAGCGGTTTTTCGAGCGGCTTGAGCATCTCGGTCAGCGAAGCAATCAGCACGTTTTTGAGCGCAACCGGGTGGGTGATGCCGTTGGTTTTAACCTTGTTGCGCAAATCTGCCAGCAGGGTTTCGGTGGCTGCCACGCCGGTGTCGGCCATCAGCAGGGCACTTTCGAGGTCTTCGTATAACGCCTCATTGATTTGTGTGCCGCCAAACACGCCTGAAATGCTGTTGGCCGTTTTGCCCAAGCCCGCCTTGAGCTTGTCGAGCCACTTTTGTCGCTCAGGCGGGGTGGTGCCGGGCAGCGGGATGTCGATGGCGGCCGCCAAGGCCGTGCCAATCATCGAGCCCGGGTTGGGTGGGCGCGCTGCCGAAGGCGCTGGCACCTGCGCAGAACTGGGCCGCGTGGCGTTGGCATCTGCGCTCGCCGGGGTGGCCGGAATGACAGGCGTTGCCGGTACGGCAGGCGCAATGGGCGGTGGCGGTGGCTTTTTCTTGAAAAAACTGAACATTAAGGGCTTCTTAGAATCAAAGTATTCTATGAAACGACACTTCCTTCGGTCTTGCGCTGCCGCGATGGCGCTACTCGGGGCCTTGGACGGCTCTACCGTGCAGGCCCAAAACGCGGCAAAAGTCGAACAATTCACCTTGGCCAACGGCCTGACGGTGATCGTCAAACCCGACAAGCGGGCCCCCACGGCGGTGCATATGTTGTGGGTGCGCGTGGGCTCGATGGACGAGGTAGACGGCACCAGCGGTGTGGCCCACGTGCTGGAGCACATGATGTTCAAAGGCACACCCACGGTGAAACCCGGTGAATCGTCGCGCATTGTGGCCGCGCTGGGTGGCCGCGAAAACGCCTTCACCGCCACCGACTACACCGGGTATTACCAGCAAATTCCCAGCAACCGGCTCGAAGACGTGATGAAGCTCGAAGCCGACCGTTTTGCCAACAACCAGTGGAGCGACGACGTGTTTTTGAAGGAGCTCGAAGTGGTGAAGGAAGAGCGCCGCTCCCGCACCGAAGACAACCCGCGCGGTCTGATGGGCGAACTGCTGAACGCCACCGTGTTTGTGGCCTCGCCCTACCGGCGGCCCATCGTCGGCTGGATGAGCGACCTCGATGCCATGGTGCCCGGCGATGCCCGGAATTTCCTCAAAACCTGGTACGTACCCGCCAATGCCGCCGTGGTGGTAGCCGGTGATGTGGACGTGGCCGATGTGCGCCGCTTGGCTGAAAAATACTACGGGGCCATTCCAGCCCGTGCCGTGCCCACCCGCAAACCCAGAGCTGAGCCCGTGCAAGCCGGTTTGCGGCGCATCGAGTTCAAGGCACCGGCGGAACAGGCCTATGTCACGCTGGCGTTCAAAGTGCCTTCTTTGCAGTCGCTCGAAAACCCAGGCGAGGCGGGCCAAGATGCTTTGGCCCTCACCGTGTTGGCCGCTGTGCTGGACGGCTACAGCGGTGCCCGCCTGGACCGCGCCCTGGGCCAGGGCGACAACCGCGTGGCTGACAGCTCGGGTGCCTACAACGGCCTGTGGGGCCGTGGCCCCAAGCTGTTTTACCTGGATGGTGTGCCAGCCCAGGGTAAAAGCCCCGAAATGGTGGAAAACGCCCTGCGCGAACAAGTGGCGCGGGTGGCGCGTGAAGGTGTGACTGATGCCGAGTTGAACCGCGTCAAGACGCAGTGGGTGGCCAGCGAGGTTTACAAACTTGATTCGGTGTTCAACCAGGCCCGCTCGCTGGGTACCTACTGGATTCAAGGGCTGCCGCTGGATGCCGGCGAACAACTCATTACCCGTTTGCGCGCGGTGACCACCCTGCAGGTACAAGCGGTGGCGCAAAAATATTTTGGCGAAGACCAGCTCACCGTGGCCACGTTGCGCCCGCAGCCGCTGGACAAAACCCGCAAACCTCGCGTGTCAGCCGCCGGTGCTCGCCATTGAGCGCCTTTGAACTGTATTCAGAAGCCATTCAAAGTGACACTATCCCCCCCCATGAATACTTTTAAAAAGATAGCGATAAATAGCCTTGTTGTGTGTACTGCAAGCCTCTTTTTCTTGAATGCTTCAGCCGCCATCCCGGTACAACACTGGACGCACAGCAACGGCGCCAAAATTTACCTGGTGGAAAGCCCTGGCATCGCCATGGTTGATGTGCGGGTCGATCTGGATGCGGGCAGCCGCCGCGACCCGCCGGGCAAAAGTGGCTTGGCCAGCGCCACCGCCAGCGTGATCTCGCTGGGCGTACAGGCCAGCAGCCATGGCCCGGCCCTGGATGAAAACGCCCTGGGTGAAGCCTGGGCCGATTTGGGTGCCTCATTCGGCGCGGGGGCCAGCGCTGACCGCATGAGTTTTTCATTACGCTCGCTCACTTACCCCGATTTATTGCCCAAGGCGGTCGATTTGGCTGCCCGCCTGATCGCCGAGCCCGCCTTCCCGGCCCCGCTATGGCAACGCAACCGCGAACGCAGCGTGGCGGGCATCAAAGAAGCCAACACACGGCCCGGCACGCTGGCCGGGCGCGCCTTTTCCCAGGCAGTTTATGGCGCACACCCCTATGGCGCAGAAGTGACCGAGGCCAGCCTGGCCCAAATCAGTGTGGACGACATGAAAGCCCTGCACGCCAGCAGCGTGGCGGCGTGCCGTGCGGTGGTGAGCATCGTGGGGGCGCAAACCCGGGCCCAGGCGGATGCGCTGGTCGGGAAGTTGCTGGGCAAGGTCAAACCGCTGGCATCCATGTCAGCCTTGAAAGCCGATTGTTCCCCTTGGGCCGCCGTGCCCGAAGTGGCCATGTTAGGCACAGGCAAAGAAGAAAAAATTCCCATTGATTCCGCCCAGGCCCACGTGCTCATAGGTCAGCCCGGCTTCAAACGCGATGACCCCGATTTTTTTGCACTCACCGTCGGCAATTACATTCTGGGTGGTGGCGGTTTAGTCTCGCGCCTGTACGCCGAAGTGCGCGAGAAGCGCGGCTTGAGCTACAGCGTGTACAGCTACTTTTCGCCCGGCCTGCACGCCGGTGCCTTCACCATCGGCCTGCAAACCCGCCCCGACCAGGCCGCGCAG
>JANOWY010000301.1:0-3071 GCA_031418135.1 Rhodoferax sp.
TATGCCCAAACCCATCCACATCAACGCCTTCGACATGAACTGCGTAGGCCACATCCAGCAGGGCCTGTGGACGCATCCGCGCGACCAGTCCACCCGTTACCTTGATCTGCGTTATTGGACCGATTACGCGCGCCGCCTGGAAGCCGGGCTGTTTGACGGCATCTTTTTTGCCGATGTGGTGGGCGTGTACGACGTGTTGGGTGGCAGCCCCGATGCGGCCGTGCGCGGTGCCGTACAGGTCCCGGTGAACGACCCCATGTTGCTGATCCCGGCGATGGCGGCGGTCACACAGCATTTGGGCTTCGGCGTGACTGCCAACCTGACCTATGAAGCGCCCTTCCTGTTTGCCCGGCGCATGTCCACGCTGGACCACCTGACGCAGGGGCGCATCGGCTGGAACATCGTCACCGGTTACCTTGACAGCGCCGCCCGTGCCAATGGCCTGGCGGGTCAAATGGCCCATGACGACCGTTATGACCTGGCCGACGAATACATGGCGTTGGTGTACAAATTGTGGGAAGGCAGCTGGGAAGACGGTGCCGTGCTACGAGACCGCAACCAAGGCGTGTATGCCGACCCTGGCAAAGTTCACCGGGTGCAGCACAGCGGGGCGCAATACCAGTTGAGCGCCATGCATTTGAGCGAACCCTCGCCGCAGCGCACGCCCGTGCTGTACCAGGCGGGTTCATCCGAACGGGGTTCGCGGTTTGCCGCCACCCATGCCGAATGTGTTTTTCTGAACGGCCAAAGCCTGCCGGGTGTACAAAAAATTGTCGATGGCATTCGGCATCTGGCGATGGGGCAGGGCCGTATGTCCGATGATGTCAAGGTGTTTCTGGGAGCCACCATCGTGACGGGGCGCACTGACAAAGAAGCTCAGGACAAACTGGCCGACTACCAACAGTACGCCAGTTCCGAAGGGGCCTTGGCCCATGCTGCCGCCTCCATGGGTATTGACTTTGCCCGATACGATATCGACGAGCCGATTGACACGGGTAAAAGCCAGGCCATTGTGTCGAACGTGGCGGCCATGACGCGCAGCAGCGGCCCGCAATGGACGCGGCGCAAACTGCTTGAGAGCCTGGTGATGGGCAGCCGCCAGGCCCCGTGGGTGGGATCGGCGACAACCATCGCCACCCAAATGATCGCCTGGAGCGAACAAGCCGGTGTGGATGGTTTCAACCTCTCGCGCACCGTGGTGCCCGAGTGTTTTGATGATTTCATCACCCAGGTGGTGCCGGTGCTGCAGGAGCGGGGCGCTTACAAAACCGCCTATGCGCCGGGCAGCTTGCGCCACAAGCTGTTTGCGCGCGACCGCTTGCCGGTAAGCCACCCGGCGGCGCAGGCTCGCGTGCCGGCGTGAACCCCCGCACGTTGGACTTGGCGGCGGGGCGCATCCTTTTCCTGTGTAACTGAGCGGCCCAACTCTCGGCCCAGCTGGAAGGCGTGGCCGCCAAAGATGTCGTGCTGCACCTGCTGACCTTGCCGCAGATCAAGGCCGGTTGGGGCGTGGGCAAGGTCATCGAGTTCACCGGGTCGGCGGTGGCGGGCCTGTCCATCGACGAACGCGCCACCCTGACCAATATGACCGCCGAGCTGGGTGGGCTGACCGGCTTCGTCGCGCCGGATGCGTAGACGGTGGCTTTCCAGCGGGAGCGCCGGGGCATCGAATTTGCGCTGGAGCCCTGGATGTGCAGCGATGCCGGTGCGACTCATGCCGGCCACATCCAGATTGACTGCCATAACTTGAGCCCGATGGTGGCCGCGCCGGGTGACCCTGGCAACGGCATCGCGTTGAATGCCCTGCCTGCACCCGTGCGGATTGACATCGCTGATGGCGGCTCCTGCACGGCGGGGCCATCAATTGCACAGTACCTAAAATCAGGGCATGACGAATCAAACATCTTCACTGCCCACCCACGTCACGATCCGCGAAGTCGGCTTGCGCGACGGTTTGCAAATTTTGCAACGGGTGGTACCAACCGCCCACAAGCTGCACTGGATTCGCGGAGCCTACGAAGCGGGGCAACGCGAAATTGAAGTCGGCTCATTTGTGCCGGCGCATCTGTTGCCGCAACTGGCCGATACCGAAGCGCTGGTGGCCTTTGCTAAAACACTGCCGGGGCTCAAGGCCTCGGTGCTGGTGCCCAACCTCAAGGGGGCGCAACGTGCGCTGGCGTGTGAAGCCGATGCCATTTTGGTACCGCTCTCCGCCAGCCATGCGCACAGCCTGGCCAATTTACGCAAGACGCCCGATGAGGCAGTGGCCATGATCAAGGCCATCGTGGCGGAGCGGGATGCCACCGGCTCCGCCACTGAAGTTGAAATTGGCCTGAGCACGGCTTTTGGCTGCACCCTTCAGGGCAAGGTTGAAACCAGCGAAGTGCTGCGCCTGGTACAAGCTGCGCTGGATGCGGGCGTGGATCACATTGGCCTGGCTGACACGGTGGGGTATGCCGATCCGCTTGCGGTGCGCAATCTTTTTTCCCGCGTGCAAGACGTGGCAGGTGACAAGCTCAATTGCGGCCATTTTCATGACACCCGCGGCCTGGGGCTGGCCAATGTGTATTCCGCCATGCAGCTGGGCATCAACAAGTTTGACGCCTGCCTGGCGGGCATCGGCGGCTGTCCACATGCGCCGGGTGCCAGTGGCAATGTCTCCACCGAAGATCTGGTGCATATGTTGTTGTCGATGGGCATCCCCACGGGTATCAGCTTCGACAAAATCATCGCCTTGCGGGCCCAGGTTGCTGGCTGGCTTGAAGGTGAAAATTTGTATGGCACGTTGTGGCGTTCCGGCTTGCCCAAAACTTTGCAAACGGAAGCGGTTGCCGTATGAGCACCGCCAAACCCAACTTGCCGTTGGCGGGACTGCGGGTGGTCGAGTTCACCCACATGGTGATGGGCCCGACCTGTGGCATGGTGCTGGCCGACATGGGTGCCGAGGTCATCAAGGTCGAACCCATTGAAGGCGACCGCACCCGGCATTTGCTGGGCTCCGGCGCGGGGTTCTTCCCCATGTTCAACCGCAACAAGAAAAGCATCGCGATTGATTTGCGCTCTGCGCAAGG
>JANOWY010000302.1:0-4964 GCA_031418135.1 Rhodoferax sp.
CCAGGAACTGGTGCAGGCCGAGGGTGGCCAGATGAAAGATGTCTTCAAACTGGTGCAATATTTTCGGGACTTGCGCCATTACCCATCTTACAACCGCGTTCGAGGGCTTTTTTGCCCAGCACCAGTCGTCAGCACAGTAGTTGAGATCAGCCGGGTTTTGCCCAATGACCAGGTGTTGATCGAGGTTGAAGCCACGGCTTGGCTCGGCAGCCCGGTTTGAGCGGCCTGGCCCCGCCAGCCCCGCCTCCTTGAAAAGGGCTCTTGTCGCCCATAATTGAGGGTTGTCTGTTTTGGCGCGCGCGCTATGCCGCTGCTGACTGCAATTTCCCGTAATTCGCCGTACTTTTTCGGTTTCTAACCCGTTTTTGAATATTTCTTATCGTCATGACCAAACAAACCCTTAATTTCCAGGCCGAAGTGGCCCAACTGCTGCACCTGGTTACCCATTCGCTGTATTCCAACAAAGAGATTTTTCTGCGCGAACTGATCTCCAACGCGTCCGATGCCTGCGACAAGCTGCGGTATGAGGCCATCAACAACACCGGCCTCTACGAAGACCAGCCCAATCTGGAAGTGCGGGTTTCATTCGACAAAACCGCCAAAACCCTGACCATCACCGACAGCGGCATTGGCCTCTCGCAACAAGAAGCCATTGACAACCTGGGCACCATCGCCAAAAGCGGCACCAAGGAGTTTGTCAACAAATTGAGCGGCGATCAAAAATCAGATTCACAACTCATCGGCCAGTTTGGCGTGGGTTTTTATTCCGGCTTCATCGTGGCCGACAAAATCACCGTCGAATCACGCCGCGCGGGCCTGCCTGCCGCCGAAGGCGTGCGCTGGGTGAGCGACGGCGGTGCCAGCGGTGGCGGCGCGTTTGAGGTGGAAACCATCGAACGCGCGGCACGCGGCACCAGCGTCATCCTGCACTTGCGCGACGACCTGGCCGACGACTACACCAGCCAGTGGAAAGTCAAAGGCATCATCAACAAATACTCGGACCACATCTCCTTGCCCATCTTGATGGAAAAAGAAGAATGGAAAGACGGTGATTTGATCGACCCGGCTGACGATGCCCAGAATCCCAAATCGGGTCGCCAACCCGGCGGCATGGTCAAAACCGGCGAGTGGGAAACGGTGAACAAAGCCAGCGCCATCTGGACGCGGCCCAAAAAAGACATCACCGCCGAACAGTACGACGAGTTCTACAAGGCCATCAGCCACGACTTCGAGGCCCCGTTGGCCCACACCCACAACCGGGTCGAAGGCAGCACCGAATACACCCAGTTGCTGTACATCCCCGGCAAAGCACCGTTCGATTTGTACAACCGCGAAACCAAGGCCGGTATCAAGTTGTATGTGAAGCGCGTTTTCATCATGGACGATGCCGAAGCGCTGATGCCTACTTACCTGCGGTTCGTCAAAGGTGTGGTCGATTCCGCTGATTTGCCGCTGAACGTGAGCCGTGAGCTGCTGCAGGAAAGCCGCGACGTGAAAGCCATCCGCGAAGGCTGCACCAAACGCGTGTTGGGCATGCTGGAAGATCTGGCCAAACATGACAAGGCACCGGAGGCTGTCAAAGAGGTTGAAGGCAATGAAGTCACCGACGTGCAAGCGGCCGATGAAAAAGCCGAAGGTGAAGCACAGTACGGCAAATTCACCAAGTTCTACGGTGAATTTGGCGCGGTGCTGAAGGAAGGCCTGGGTGAAGACTTTGGCAACAAGGAACGCATCGCCAAACTGCTGCGTTTTGCCTCCAGCACTTCAGACACAGTGAGTGTGAGTTTTGCCGACTACAAGGCCCGTATGAAGGAAGGCCAAGAGAGCATCTACTACGTCACCGCCGACACCCTGGCAGCCGCCAAAAACAGCCCACAACTTGAAGTCTTCAAGAAAAAGGGCATCGAGGTGCTGCTGATGACCGACCGCGTGGACGAGTGGGCGCTGAACTATCTGCACGATTTTGATGGCACACCGCTGCAATCAGTCTCCAAAGGCGCGGTCGATCTGGGCAAGCTGCAAGACGAAGCCGAAAAGAAAGCCGCCGAAGAAGCTGCCGAAACTTTCAAGCCCTTGTTGGCCAAACTGAAGGTAGCGCTGAAAGACAAAGCCGAAGACGTGCGTGTCACCACCCGCCTGGTCGACAGCCCTGCCTGCCTGGTGGTGCAAGACCACGGCATGAGCACCCAAATGGCCCGCATGCTCAAACAAGCCGGCCAGCAAGCCCCCGAGGTGAAGCCGGTGCTGGAAGTGAACGCCGATCACGCCCTGGTGAAAAAGCTGGAAGGCTCGGTGCATTTCAACGATTTGGCGCACATCCTGTTCGACCAGGCCCTGCTGGCCGAAGGCGGCATGCCCGCCGACCCGGCGGCTTATGTGAAGCGGGTGAATGCGTTGTTGGTTTAGGGAGAACCGTTCGGGCTGAGCTTGTCGAAGCCAGCCCCCAGTTCACCCGTCGCGCCGACAGGGCAAAGCGCTTGCGTATCGTTGAGCACGATTCCGGCATATTGCCGTACAATTGCAGCGTCATTTAACACGATCGACTGGAGCCTCATCATGTCCGCTGTCTTGTCCACCGCCCGCCTGGAAGCCCGTATCAGTGCCGACCTGCATGCCATGCTCAAACGGGCTGCGGGCATGCAGGGGCGCACCATCACGGATTTTGTTGTCGCCGCAGTACAGCAAGCGGCCCAACAGGCGATTGAACAGGCCGATGTCGTTCGTTTGAGCCTGGCGGATCAGACCGTTTTTGCCAATGCATTGCTCAAACCACCCAAACCCAATGCCGCACTGAAACGCGCTTTTGCCAGCCAGCGCAAATTGATTCAAAACGATTTGACATAACCAGACCATGGCGTTGGCCCCGTACCGCATTCAGTTGCTTGATGCAACGCTGGACCGTTCCGGGTTTAGCAGCGGTTCGGAACCCTTGGATCGCTATTTTCAACAGCAGGTCACCCAAGACACACGTCGCCGCGTGACCTCCTGCTTTGTGGCACTCGACAGCCATCAATACATCGCCGGGTTTTACGCACTGGCATCAAGTAGTGTGGTGCTGAGTGATTTGCCGGACTCCATCACCAAAAAACTGCCCCGATATCCTTCGGTGCCCGCCGTCCGAATGGGCCGATTGGCGGTAGACCGAGCCGCCAAGGGCCAAGGGCTTGGTGCCGCCTTATTAGCCAACGCGCTTGAACGCGCCAGTGAGGCTGAAATTGCAGCATTTGCGTTGGTTGTTGATACCAAAGACCAAGCCGCTTGCAACTTTTATCTTCATCACGGTTTCATGCCATTCGCCAACACGCTGATGTCACTGTTTTTGCCACTCGCCACGGTCAAACCCTTGCTGCCGTCATAACCCGCAAATGGTTGGCCCCAGCGCCCAGCTACGAATCCGAAATTTGAATCCACCCCGGAACACGCACCGCATACCGCGTAGCCTTTCCCACACCCGCGACATCCACCAAGCCCCAGCTTTGCAGCTGCGACAAATCCCGCGTCGCTGTGGGTTTGGAGGTGCCGGTCATGTTGCTGTATTTCTCGGCGGTCATGCCACCCATAAAACCACCGATTCCTGCCTCCAGCAAACGCGTCAGAACCTTGCGCTGGCGGGAGTTGATACCGTACTCATTCGCCCTTTGCAAGAACGCCGCTTTTTGCAGGGCCGAGCGCACAACTTGCTGGGAGCGCACGCAGCCTGCCGTAAAGGTCTGGACAAACCACAACACCCAGGGCGTGATATCCAGACTGCCCCGCTGGGCCGCGCTCAGGGCCTCGTAGTAGGCCCTGCGTGATTCCTGCAATTGCCGCGACAGGCCAAACACGCGAACCGCTGCGCCCACGTCTTGCGCCAGCGCGAGGTCGGCAATGGCCCGCCCGATGCGGCCATTGCCGTCTTCAAACGGATGAATGGTTTCAAACCACAAGTGCGCCACAGCGGCCCGCACCAAACCACCCATGCGCGACTGCCGGGTTGCCAGGGCTTTTCCGGATAACACGGGTGTTTCAAACCAGGCTAAAAACGCCTTCATCAGCACGGGCACATCAGCAGATGCCGGTGCCTGGAAATGCACGACTTCGCGCCCTGGCACGCCGCTCACTATGTGCATGATGTCGGGTTGGCTGCGGTAGCGCCCCACCGCAATGCGGCCAATACCCGCAAAACCGTCGATGGTACTGTCGGCGAACAAGGCGGCTTGCCAGCGCCGCAGCCGGTCTTCTGTCAAAGGCCTGCGGAAGTTGCGGCTCGCGTCGTCCAGCATGTCCACCAGGCCATCTACGTGGCGGTCAACTTGGGAGCCGTAGGCCAACGAGCCAGACAAACCCATGTGCCGTGCCACCGACGTACGGACAGCAGCCAGATCAAGCTGCTCGCCTTCAATAGCAGCGGTTGCCAGCGTCTCGCGCACCCAAATATCCAGGCCCACTTCCAGCGCCTGCGGCAGTCCAATCGCCTCCAGCAGCCCGAGCAAGCGCCCCTGCTCCAGGCGGGCCTGGTCAAGCGCTTCACCCAGCAAGGCATCTTGCACGGTCAGCGCGGGCCAGCCGGGTTGCTGCCAGATGTAAAAAGGTGCTTTGGAAGGCATGCGCCGCATGTTATCAAATACGGCTCAATATTTGAGCTGTATTTTCGAAGATGCAGCTCAATCGGGCAATGATGGAAGGGCCTACGGACTCGGCGGCTTACTCGAAACGGGTGAATGCGCTGTTGGTATAGCCGCGCTGGTTTGCAGTCAGAAAACCGTTCGGGCTGACCTTGGCCTGTCCTGAGCTTGTCGAAGGGTCGAAGCCTGTTTCCAGTTCAACCGCCGCGCCGACAGGGCAATGCGCATGCGGTTTTGGAAGGGAATCACGCGCGCTCACGAAAAATGCGTGCGCCACGGTGGGCGCGGCATTTTTGGAGGTGCACGATTGACGGCTACCGCGACGCCTTCCCTTCCAAAGCCCGGTCGCATTTCCCTATC
>JANOWY010000303.1:0-10126 GCA_031418135.1 Rhodoferax sp.
AGCCGCCAGGCTGGGCATCGACGAGGTCCACGGTGAAGTCAAACCCGCAGACAAATTGGAAATGGTGAGCAAGCTACAGCGCGAAGGCCGCATCGTCGCCATGGCCGGAGACGGCATCAACGACGCACCCGCCCTCGCCAAGGCCGATGTTGGCGTGGCCATGGGTACCGGTACTGATGTGGCGATGAACAGCGCACAGGTTACCTTGGTAAAAGGTGACCTGCGCGGCATTGCACAGGCGCGCGTCATTTCGCAGGACACAATCGCCAACATGAAGCAGAACTTGGGTTTCGCCTTTGTCTACAACGCTTTGGGCGTTCCCTTGGCGGCTGGCGTGTTGTTCCCGTTTACGGGCTGGTTGCTTTCACCCATGATCGCCGCCCTGGCAATGAGCCTGAGTTCGGTGTCGGTGATCAGCAATGCCCTGCGCCTGCGGGCCGCGAGGCCTGCAACTGCCTCGCCAAGCGGTCGCTCTTGAGGTATCAGGGCCATCACCATGGATATTCTTGCGCATACGTTGTGGGCTGGTGCTGGAATGACGCTGGCACAACGGCACATGCCCATCGCAACGGGCACTGTGGCGCTGACCTTGGGGCTGGCAGCAGTGCCCGACCTGCTGCATTTGCTTCCAATCGTCGGTTGGTGGGTGGCAGGTGACGGCTCGTTTTCCGCACTTCAGGCTTATGCGGTCGCCGTGCCTGGCCAGGAACCGGCACTGCCGCCGTTGGTCAACCTCTGGTCACACCACTTGCATTGTGTGATGCACAGCGCTGTTGTGGCGGGTTCCGTTACGCTGTTTTTGTGGGCGGTGCTGCGCTCACTTTGGGTGCCGTTACTGGGCTGGTGGTCACATATCGTTATCGACCTGTTCACGCATTCAGCGGATTTTTACCCGGTGCAGGTGCTATACCCGTTGAGCAACTACACCTTCAACGGTCTGGCCTGGAACACGCCGTGGTTTTTGCTGCTGAATTACGCCTTGCTCGGCGGTGCGATACTTTGGCTGGCCACAACCCGAGGTGCTAAGAGGCTTGGTCCGGACACGGAAGGCAGGGTTTGACACGCATCGCCAGTTGAGGTCTCAACTGGCCGCCGGAACTATTGCGGGACAATCAGCTCACACCGCGATGCGCCGCCTTTTCATCGTCTTCATGATCCTTTTGCTGCCTTTGCGCGGCTGGGCGGCGGATCTCATGGCTGTCAGTATGGCGAATCAGCAGCGGGTTGCTATAATAAATATAGCTAGTAATGCAATTGATAAAAGAACAATTCCGCGTTCTGACCAGCAAGCTCAGGTTGCAATGCCTGAAGATTGCCCGTTTTTGACATTCAGCGAGGATGGCCTCGCTGAAAACGGTGGCCAGGGCGTGTCCGTTTTATGCAAGGGCTGTACCACCTGCCAGCTTTGTATGGCCTTGGTCACGGGGTACCCGGCGATGACCCGTTTTGTCGCTGCGTTACCTCCGGCAGAACCGCTCGTTGGCACCATCCATTTCACCAGCGCCGAACGCGCTTCAGGCTTCAAGCCACCCATTTCCTGACCTCCAAGCCACTGGTTCGTCTGCCGATTCGCGGTAGATTTCCATTTGCCCCGATAGACCGATCCGTTTGTCATCTTGGAGAACTTTATGAATCACTTTTTTAAAATTGCACTGAGTGTGTTGCTGGGCCTTTGCGCCACAGCCAGCCAGGCTGGGCCCATGGGTTTCAAGGACAGCAGCATGGCCATGGGCGACTTCAGCGCCAACTGGCAGGAAGCTTGGGTCAACCATGCCGTCACGCCGCGTGATGCCTGGGGGGTAGGCACCGTCTGGATGCGTTCGGATGACTTGCGCCTCAACAGAAGCCTGGTGGAGGCCACCTACACACGGCTTGCCAAACGCTGGAACGGCGAACATTCCCAAGCCAATATCTGGTTGTTGGCGGGTGTCGGCGCCTTGCGCGGAAATGATTTCAGCGACAGCCGCCTGATGCTGGCCCCCGGCATTTCGGTGGACCATGAAACCACCCGTACTTACGTGAGCGGCACCCTGCGCTTGTACCGCGCGCCGGGCATCAACCATGACTATGCGTCGGTGCGGGCCGGGTTTTCGTTTTACGAGACGGACTACGACGAAATTCAGCCCTGGCTGGTGCTTGAGGCCCGGCGGATGAACAGTCTGTCGGACCAAACCGAAGTCACACCCATGCTGCGGTTTATCCACAACCGGTACTTTGTCGAACTCGGCATGAACCAGGCCAACCAGGCGCGGTTCAACTTCATGTATATTTTTTAATAATCGGAACCATTCATCATGAAAACCTCAACACTCAAATCCATGGCGCTTGCCGCTGCGGTGTTCGCGTTGGCCGGCAGCTTTCAAACCGCCCATGCGGTGACATCGATCAAGGCCAACGTGAATGGCATGGTCTGCGCGTTTTGCGCCCAAGGCATTGAAAAGCGGCTAATGAAGTTATCAGCCACGCAAGAGGTATTTGTCGATCTCAAGAAAAGGATCGTTGCGATCCAGCTGAAGGAGGGCTCCGCGCTCGACCCCAAACAAGTGAGCGCAGAAATTGTGGAAGCCGGTTACGACGTGACTAAAATTGAATCGGTCGCGCAGTCGGTAGCGGAAATTCGCGCCGAAACCAAGGCCAGAAAATGAGAGTCAGCTTGATGGCAGCGACAGAGCCCCGGGATCTGCCCAGTCAACGGCCCGGGCTCTGGTCATCATTGGCCAGCCTGCTGGCCAGTTCGGGTACGCTGGTCTGCTGCACCTTGCCTGCCCTGTTGGTTGCCGTTGGCGCGGGTGCTGTCATGTCGTCATTGGTTTCTGCAGTACCGCAGTTGGTGGTTCTGAGCGAACACAAGGAGGCGCTGTTTGCCTTTGCCGCATTGATGCTGGGGGTCAGCGGTTTGTTGCAGTGGCGAGGCCGCCATGCGCCTTGCCCGGTCGATCCTGCGCTGCGCAATGCCTGCCTGCGCACCCGCAAGATTTCCGCGCGGGTTTTTGTCGCGAGTGTGGCGGTTTATCTGACCGGATTCTGGTTTGCGTTTGCGATGCCGTGGTTGGCAGCCTAGAGCCTTCAATGCGGCGAGTGGTGGTGCTCGCCCAACTGGCGGGCTGCCCCAACTGCATTCATTTCATCAACGAAGGCAGCCACAGGCTCAGCTGAGGGAACGCAATCAGCAGCCCAAGGGTGACGATCATCACCGCCACGAAAGGCCAGCAGCCCTTGAAGATGTTGCCCAAGCCGACACCTGGCAGCAGGGAATTAAGCACAAATAGATTCATGCCGACCGGCGGGGAGATCAGGCCGATCTGCACGATCATCACGATCAGCACGCCGAACCAGACCGGATCAAACCCCAGTGCGGTGACGATGGGGAAGAACAGCGGAATTGTCAGCAGCACCATGGTGAGCTCTTCCATCACCGTGCCCAGCACGACATAGATGAACATCATTGCGGTAATGACCATGATCGGCGACAGGCCCAGGCCGGTGATCCAGGTTTTGAGGTCGCCGGGCAAGGTGGTGAAATTGACGAAATTGGCGAAGATGGTGGCCGCGATCAGCAGGGCAAACAGCATCGCCGTGGTGCGGGCGGACTCCACCAGCACGTCAAACACGATTTTCAAGGTGAGCCGCTTGCGTGCCAAGGCGAACAGGAAGGCACCGGCGGCACCAAAACCGGCACCTTCCGTCGCGGTGAAGAGCCCGCCGTAAATGCCGCCCAACACCACAATGACCAGCAGCGCAACACCCCAAATGCCGCGCAAGGCCGCCCAACGCTCGGGCCAGGTAAAGCGCTTGCCGGGTGGCGCGTGCTCCGGGTCGCGCGAGGTGACAAAGGCGATCATCCCCATCATCATCAGGGCGGTCAGGATGCCCGGTATGACACCCGCCGCAAACAGCTTGCCAATGTTGGTTTCGGTGATGATGCCGTAAATGACCATGATGGTAGAGGGCGGGATCATGATGCCAAGAGTGCCCCCAGCCGCCATCACGCCAGTAGAGAGTGAATCGCTGTAGCCGAGTTTTTTCATCGACGGGTAGGCCACTTTGCTCATGGTGGCCGCGGTGGCAATGCTGGAGCCGCAAATGGCGCCAAAACCTGCGCAAGCCGCCACGGTGGCATGGGCCAAACCACCGCGCAGGTGGCCGATGAAGGCGTACGCGGCGTGAAACAACTCATGTGCCAAACCGGCCCGTGCGACAAAATTGCCCATCAGGATGAACAACGGAATCACCGATAGCGTGTAGGCAAAGCCGGTTTCGTAAACCACTTGCGAAGCACCGGCAAAGGCAGGTTGCCAGCCGCGCAGCAAGCCCATGCCAACGATGCCCACGGCACCCATGGCAAATGCCAAGGGTATGCGCAACAGGGCCAGCACAAAAATAGCGCCAAAGGCGCTCAGGGCTTCAATCATGACGTTTCAAATCCGAAAAAATGGGTGTGCGACAGTGGCGCTATAGTGCCACGCCTTCACCTTCGGCCAGATCTGCAGCTGGTTTGAAAATTTGCCCCAGGTGTACCAGCCCGGTCAATGCGCACATCACGCCCATGCCGTACACAAAGGGCGCTTTGAGGAGTTGCAATTGGGCCGTGGTTTCGCCTGACTCAACAAACTGGTTGCCGGTTTTCCACATCAGCCAACCCAAGCCCAGCATGGCTGCGCCGCTGAGTGCGCTCACGATGCCTTTTTGAATGTTGAGCATCCAGCCGGGCGTGACACCATCAAAAGAATCAAACATCACATGCTCGCCGCGCTGCGATACCAGCGGAAGTGCCGCAAAAATAACCACCACCATCAGGAGCTCTGTGATTTCGAAAGAGCCGGGGATCGAATGCCCCGCCACCTTGCGGCCAATCACGTCAAAAAAAGTGAGTGCCATGATGGCAAAGAGCGCACTGCTGCACAGCAGTGCGCTCAGGAACTCGGGCAGCTTCTTCAAGGCTTATTTTTCCTGGCGGGCGATTTCGGCGCGGAACTCGGCCAGCACCTTTTTGGCATCTTTGAGGCCTTTGGCTTCTGCTTCCGCCACCCATTTGGCTTCCAGCCCGGCAACCTTGGCCTTGACATCGGCAACAAACTTGGCGTCGGCTTTGACGACCTGCACGTTGTTGGCTTGCATCAGTGCATGGCTGCGGCGGTCAATGTTGTCCCAATTGCGGCCAAACATGCGGGCGTAGTTGTCGCCAGAAATGGCATCGACAGCTTTCTTTTCATCAGCCGTCAATTTGTTGTACTTGTCCAGGTTCATCATGGCGATAAAACTGGTGTTGTACAGGCCGCCGGGGAAAGTAGTGGCATGTTTGATGATCTTGTCGATCTTGAAGCCTTCATAAGACTCGGCCGGGAACAAGGTGCCATCCATCACGCCACCGGCCAGCAATTCATAAGCTTCGGTTGATGCCTTCAGCGTAACGTTCATCCCCAAAGTTTTGGTGACTTCATTGACCATGCCGCCGCCCACGCGGAACTTCAGGCCGTTGAGGTCTTCAACCTTGGCAATGGGGCGTTTGGTGTTGAAGATGATGCCAGGGCCATGGGTGAAATAGGCCAACACCTTGACGCCCGGATGCTCGGCGCCAAATGCCGGGTATTTGCTGGCAACCTTGTTGAAAGCAACCGAAATGGCTTCGGAGCTGTTGCCCAGGAAGGGGAATTCCGCCATTTGGACGGTTACAAAACGGCCCGGTGTGTAGCCATGCACGGTGAATGAAATGTCAGCCTGACCGCTCTTGACGGCGTCGTAAGTGCCCGGGGGGCTGGTCACGCCTCTGGGCAGGATGTTGCATTTCATCTTGCCTGTCGTACTTTTCTCAAGCTGGTCACACCAGTCTTTTTGGGCAACAGCCAGTGCATGGGTGGGGAAAATCCAGCTAGAAGCAGTCAGCACCGTTTGGGCATTCGCAGCGCCGGCGACCAAGGCAACGGCCATTGCAGCCGCCGTGCGAAAGGTGGAAGGTTTCATCGAGTCTCTCCTGGGGTTTTGCAGTTTTTGGGGTTGGCTCAGTCTGTTGTCTTGACAAGGTCTGGCGCAAGCGTTGATGTTAAACGGCATTGTGTCGCCCACCCGTCCCGGTTTACCCCAATTAACCGACCGCTTGGTTGGAGAATGACCGGCGCCGTTAAAAATGATCGCCTTATAATAAAAAAGCACGATCGTTCTATTTAAGCGGCGGCGTTGACAGTGGCACTGGTTGTGCCCGAATAGAATCATCTGGTTGTCCGGCCTGCCGGCAGCCCCCTTTTTGAAACTCTGGAGTTGAGCGCATGAAAATCCTGGTCCCGGTCAAACGTGTGGTGGATTACAACGTGAAGGTTCGTGTGAAATCGGACGGCACGGGTGTTGATATTGCCAATGTCAAAATGAGCATGAACCCGTTTGACGAAATCGCCATCGAAGAAGCCGTTCGGCTGAAAGAGAAAGGCGTTGCCACGGAAGTCATCGCAGTTTCGTGCGGCGTAACCCAGTGTTCTGAAACCCTGCGTACCGCCATGGCCATCGGGGCAGACCGCGCCATTCTGGTCGAAACCACGGCTGAATTGCAGCCCCTGGCCGTCGCCAAATTGCTCAAGGCGCTGGTCGACAAAGAACAGCCCGGCCTCATCATTTTGGGCAAACAAGCCATTGACGACGATTGCAACCAGACCGGTCAAATGCTCGCCGCCTTGTGCGACATGCCGCAGGCCACGTTTGCCAACAAGGTTGAAGTGGCCGATGGCAAAGCCAAGGTAACCCGTGAGGTCGACGGCGGCCTGGAAACGGTTTCGATCAGCTTGCCGGCTGTCATCACCACCGATCTGCGCCTGAACGAGCCGCGTTACGTCACGCTGCCCAACATCATGAAGGCCAAGAAAAAGCAGATGGACGTCTTCAAGCCCGAAGACCTGGGTGTGAACGTGGAGCCGCGCCTCAAGACCCTGAAGGTCAGCGAGCCGCCCAAACGGGGTGCTGGTGTGAAGGTGGCCGACGTGGCCACCTTGGTGGACAAACTGAAGAATGAAGCAAAGGTGATCGCATGACTTCCCTGGTAATCGCAGAACACAACAACGCGTCCATCAAGGGCGCAACCCTCAACACGGTAACCGCTGCCGCCCAATGCGGCGGCGACGTGCATGTGCTGGTGGCGGGCCATAACGCCGCCGCAGCCGCAGCCGCAGCAGCGCAAATTGCCGGTGTGGCCAAGGTCATCCACGTCGATGGCGACGGTTTTGCCCATGGCCTGGCTGAAAACGTGGCCGCGCAGGTGCTGGCCTTGGCCGCTGCCTATAGCCACATCTTGTTCCCCGCTACCGCAGCGGGTAAAAACGTGGCACCCCGGGTTGCCGCCAAACTCGATGTGGGTCAGATTTCAGACATCTCCAAAATCGACAGCCCCGACACTTTTGAGCGCCCCATCTACGCCGGCAACGCCATTGCCACGGTGCAGAGCCTGGACGCCACCAAGGTCATCACCGTGCGCACTACCGGGTTCGACCCGGCGGCTGCTACCGGTGGTTCGGCTGCGATTGAGGTGGTGGCCGGTGTGGCGGCTGATGCCAAATCGAGCTTTTTGGGCAGCGAAATCGCCAAGAACGACCGCCCTGAACTGACCGCCGCCAAGATCATTGTTTCGGGTGGCAGGGCTTTGGGTTCGAACGAGAAGTTCATGGCCGTCATGACCCCGCTGGCCGACAAATTGGGTGCGGCTATGGGTGCCTCACGCGCAGCGGTCGATGCCGGTTACGCACCCAACGACTGGCAAGTGGGCCAAACCGGCAAGATCGTCGCGCCCCAGCTCTACATCGCCTGCGGCATCAGCGGTGCCATTCAGCACTTGGCCGGCATGAAAGACAGCAAGGTCATCGTTGCCATTAACAAAGACGAAGAAGCCCCGATTTTCTCGGTGGCTGATTACGGCCTGGTGGGTGATTTGTTTGTGGCCGTGCCAGAGCTGGTGGCGGCGCTGTAAAAAAACCGGGTGGCGCTGAGCCGGTCGGTAACGCCGACGGCTTGGCTTGCCTTGCCTTGCCTTGTCTTGCATGACTGGAGAGTTTGGAATGACCTATAAAGCGCCGTTGAAAGACATGCTCTTCAACATTGAGCACCTCGCCAACATTGACGAGATTGCCAAAATCCCGGGGTTTAAAGATGCGGGGCTAGAGACGGCGCAGGCCGTGCTGGAAGAAGCGGCCAAATTCAACGAAGGTGTGTTGTCGCCCCTGAACTGGGAGGGTGACAAAAACCCTTCCAGCTGGAAAGACGGCGTGGTCACCACCACGGCGGGTTTCAAGGATGCTTTCAAGCAGTTTACACAAGGCGGCTGGCAGGGCCTGCAACACCCGGCTGAATTTGGTGGCCAGGGCTTGCCCAAAACCATCGGTGCCGCGTGTATTGAAATGGTCAACAGCGCGAACATGAGTTTTGCGCTGTGCCCGCTGCTTTCAGACGGCGCGATTGAAGCGCTGCTCACCGCTGGGTCAGAAGAACTCAAAGCCACGTATCTTGAAAAACTGGTCAGCGGGGAGTGGACCGGCACCATGAACCTTACCGAGCCACAGGCCGGCTCTGATTTGGCCATGGTGCGTAGCCGGGCCGAGCCTCAGCCCGATGGCAGCTACAAGGTTTTTGGTACCAAGATCTTCATCACCTACGGTGAACATGACATGGCCGACAACATCGTGCACCTGGTGCTGGCGCGCGTGGTGGGCGCACCCGAGGGCGTGAAGGGCATATCGCTTTTTGTGGTGCCTAAATTCATGGTGAACCCAGACGGATCGCCGGGCGCACGCAACGACGTGCATTGTGTGAGCATCGAACACAAAATGGGCATCAAGGCGTCGCCAACGGCGGTGCTGCAATACGGCGACCAGGGTGGTGCCGTGGGCTACATCGTTGGCCAAGAGAACCGCGGCCTCGAATACATGTTCATCATGATGAACGCGGCCCGTTACGCGGTCGGCGTGCAGGGCATTGCCATTGCCGAGCGCGCCTACCAAAAAGCCGCCAGCTTCGCGCGTGACCGTGTGCAAAGCCGCCCGGTGGATGGCAGCATGAACACTTCGGCCCCCATCATTCATCACCCTGACGTGCGCCGCATGCTGATGACCATGCGCGCCTACACCGAAGGCTGCCGCGCTATGGCCTCAACCGCTGCGGCCGCCTACGATGCGGCGCATCATCACCCTGATGCCGACGTGCGCAAACAAAACGCTGCGTTTTATGAGTTCTTGGTGCCCTTGGTCAAGGGTTACAGCACCGAGATGAGCCTGGAAGTGACTTCGCTGGGCGTGCAGGTACACGGCGGCATGGGCTTCATTGAAGAAACCGGCGCCGCGCAGTATTACCGCGATGCCAAAATTTTGACGATTTACGAAGGCACCACCGCCATTCAGGCGAATGACCTGGTGGGACGCAAAACCTCACGCGATGGCGGCAAAACAGCGCTAGCCCTGGCGGCCCAGATTGAAGCCACCGAGGCCGATTTGCTGCAAAGTGACACCGCCGATGCACTGGCTGTTGCCAAACGCCTCAAAGCCGCACGGTTGGCGTATGTGGATGTGGTCAACTTCGTCGCTGGCAACACCAAAGCCGCTCCCAATGCCGTCTTTGCGGGCAGTGTGCCGTATTTGATGTTGGCCGGCAATGTGATGGCGGGCTGGCAATTGGCGCGTTCGCTGCTGGTAGCGCAGGCCCAGATCAACGCGGGCCACGATGTAGCCTTCATGCAGGCCAAAGTGATCACTGCACGTTTTTATGCAGACCACCTGCTGAGCAAGGCACCCGGTGTGCGCGACAGCATTGTGGAAGGCGCAGACAGCGTCACGGCGATGGCGCTGGAAGCGTTCTAGCGGGGGGGCCGATGGCCGCAGCCGCGGGGGGGCTTTTGATGCAATTGCCATCGATTGAAAAGTTGCGATAAATAGTCTATTTTTTGTATTTAATGTAATAAATGTATTAATTGACTATCTATTTGTTATATTTATAATAGCTAATAGTGTAGTGAATACATTAACATTATTTGGTTTTTATTATGGTAATAATTTTTAATTAATTATTGGAGACTGAATGTCCAAGTTGCCCGGCGTTTTGAACAGCCTTCCCCTGCCCATCATCGGTGCCCCCCTGTTTATCATCAGTACCCCCAAGCTGG
>JANOWY010000304.1:0-10498 GCA_031418135.1 Rhodoferax sp.
CGATTGACACCCAGGACGTCCGCGCAGGCATCATTTACCAGCTGCAATGGCGTTCGTGCAGCTAAGCGCAGTCCGTGATCAGGCGCCGCGCGGGTGTTCCCTGGACACCGCCGTTGCCCGGTCTTGCCGGGGGCAACCAACATTGGATGGGAGAAATCTGCCTTGAAAACGATGCTGAACGGTATTCTTGCGATCGCCGGGCTTGCCGCCCTGCCGGCCTGGCCACAGGAGGCCAACGGTTGTCCGGCAGGCAGCTACTCCATCGTTATTTCCCCTGATGGCTCAAGTCTGAGCCTGTTGTTTGACCGGTTCACCCTCGAAAGCGGCGGTGGCGCAGGCAGCGCCAGTCAACGAAAGGTCTGCCGCATCTCGGCGCCGCTGAATTTGCCGGCGAATCAATCCATTGGTGTCTATAAGGTCGACTACCGCGGTTTCGCCAAACTCGGCGCGAAACAGGAAACCAGCCTTGACGTCCAGTATTTTTTGGGACCACAGGCCGCCGAGCGCGGGCGCGTATTCAAACGCAAGGTCAAAGGCCCGCATGAGGGCGATTATGTTTTTACCGAAACCATCGGCACCGGACAGATGAAACGGGTAGGGTGCGGCGCTGCCGCCGTACTCAACATGGGCATCACACTCACCCTGGATGGAAGCCTTCAGGCGGGCCCCGCCTTGTCAACCCTGGACACCATGGACGCCACCCGAGGCTCCAGCCTGGTCTACCACTTCGATTTAAAGAAATGCTGATGCAGCACCCGTGCAACCTGGTTTGGTTTAGACCGGCTTTTTCCAGTATTGGTACATCCAGGCCGTAACAAACCCGGCCCGCCGGTACAGGGCCAGCGCGCCAGTGTTGTCGGCCTCCACCTGCAAAAAAACCTGGCTGAGCCCGCGCGCTGTGGCGGCCTCGGCCAGCCCGGCCAGCACCTGCCTGGCCAGGCCTCTGCCGCGTTCTGCCGCGTGGGTGCGCATGCCGTGCACGCTGGCCCAGCCGTGGCTGAACGCGGCGGCACCGCCTGCCAGGGTGCGCTGGTGCGGGCCTTCACCAGCGCGCAGGCTGGCATAGACGTTGCCGGTGGCGCGGGTCAGGTTGCGGATGCGGCTGGCGCCGTCTGCCGCATCAAACCCTTCACCTAAAAAGAGCTGCGCCCAGGCTTCGTCGGGGGTGGTGTCGACATCGGCTGGCTGTGCTTGGGTTACGCCCCGTAGCGCCGCAACGCTGCCGATTTGCACGCAGTTGGGCTGGCTGTGTTGAAACCCTTGCGCCGCCAACACCGCGTGCAGAGGTGCCCAGTCGGCGTGGCTGGGGAGCCGAAACACGACGGGGTGGCTGTGCCGTTGGTAAACCTGCTCAATGGCCGCTACCCATTGCGCCCCCTGGGCATGGGTAGGGGGTGCATGGCTCAACGGTACGGCACTTTTGGCGCGGCTTATGGTGCTGTCGTCCATCGGCAATAACCAGCCGGGCAGGTCGTGAACCACTTGCGGGCACACCGCTTCCAAGGTGGCGCGTTCGATGGATTCGACAACGGTGTCTGGGTTGGCGTTGGGTGGCGGTGAAACCGCCTGGGAAGGGCTCATCTACGCGTGTGGATGTTGTTCGGGCAGTGCGCTTCAACTCAATTCTGCCGCCATGGCAACCCCTGGTAACGCCATCCGCCCTTTTGGCCGCGATGGGCCTGGCCGTCGGGGTCACCTTCAAAACCTTCCAGGATGTTGTAAGCCTGCAAACCCAGTTCGGTGGCGCGTTTGGCCGCGGCGATGGAGCGCACGCCGCTGCGGCACAAGAGCAGAACTTTCTTGGCCGCGTGAGTGGGCGGTGTTTCTTGGGGGCTGACGGCCGCCTGCACGGCCGCGTCAAACCCCGGGTTCATGGCCATACCGGGCCACTGTTTCCAGGCGGCGGCAACTGCCCCCGGCACAAAGCCGACCCATTCGCGTTCTGCGTCTGAGCGCACGTCCACCAGCACAGCATCGCCCGCTTGCACCCATTGCCAAGCCAACTGGGGTGATACGTCGCCGGCGTAACCTATGGCCGGGCGGGGCGCATCGGGTGTGTGGGCGCTCACCGGCGGCGCGCCGTCAGCATCATGGCGAATGCCCGAGGTCAGGTTGGCGGGTACGGCTTCATCGATGCGCCGGGGCGGTGGCAGGTTCAAGCCGTTCATCACGGCCGCAAACTCGGCTTCGGTTTTGCCAGCCACGCGGGCGTTGTGGGCTTTTTCATGGCCGATGGTGGAATGGGTTTGACCTTTGTAGTCATGTCCCGGCCAGACGGTGGTGGCATCAGGCAGTTTGAAAAGCCGCTGGGTAATGCTGTGGTACAGCGCCACCGCGCTGCCGGATTGAAAATCGGTGCGGCCACAGCCATTGATCAGCAAGGTGTCGCCGGTGAAGGCATGTATCCCCGCCGCTGTGCGCCACACAAAACACATGCTGCCAGCGGTGTGCCCGGGGGTGTGCAGGGCCTCAATACGCTGGTTGCCAAAGGCCAGCGATTCACCGTCGTTCAACTGCATCGCAGCGGTGGTGATGCCGCAGCCCGACGGAACGGCCGTTTTGGCCCCGGCGTGTTCGGCCAGCAAACCTGCGCTGGTGATGTGATCGGCGTGGGCGTGGGTTTCAACCGTCCAGGCCAGCTTCAGGCCATATTGGCGCAAGGCGGCGAGGTCGCGTTCGAGCTGTTCGTCCACCGGGTCAATGATGAGCGCATCCCGCGTCAGCTCATCAAACAAAAGGTAGGTGTAGGTGCTGGAGGCCGGGTCAAATAGCTGGATGGGGTTCATTCGGTTATTCTCTCCCACCCCACGCCACCCCGCCAGTCCCAACCTGGCAAACCCAACCCGCCCTATGGAGCCCGCCATGCTGACATCCGTTCACCCGTACCTGCAATCGCTCATGGGCGGCATTCTGATTGGCCTGGCCAGCTGGCTGCTGCTGTTCACGCTGGGCCGTGTGGCGGGCATCAGCGGCATTGCCGGGGGTTTGTTGACGGTGCAACCACCCAGCGACGACGAGCGCAACTGGCGTTGGGCTTTTTTGTTCGGGCTGATCGTGGCGGGCGTTTTGGCGATGAATGCCCTGGGGCAAGCCGGTGTGGGTGCGGCTGGCTCCGCACAGGCCATGCGCTCCCCGTGGCTGTTGGGGGCCGCCGGGCTGCTGGTGGGTTTTGGCACGGTATTGGGTTCAGGCTGCACCAGCGGGCACGGCGTGTGTGGCATGGGCCGGCGTTCGATGCGGTCGCTGGTGGCCACGCTGACGTTTATGGTGTTCGGCATGGTGACAGTGGCCATCGTCAAAGGGGTGCAGTCATGATGATGCGCAGTGTATGGGCGGTGTTGTCTGGCGCTCTTTTTGCCTTGGGTTTGGCCTTGGGTGGCATGACGCAACCTGCCAAGGTGCTGGGTTTTCTGGATATTGGCGGTTTGGCCCGAGGTGTTTCCAGCACCGCCGAGCGTGGCTTGTGGGATCCTAGCCTGGCGTTTGTGATGGGCGGCGCCTTGCTGGTGACCCTGGTGGCGTTTTGGCTCACGCCCCAGCGTGCCAAACCCCTGGCGGCGGACAATTTCGAGTTGCCTCAGCGGACTGGCCTGGATGCCAAACTGCTGATCGGCGCTGTGTTGTTCGGGGTGGGTTGGGGCCTGGCCGGTTATTGCCCTGGCCCGGCTTTCGCCTCGCTCTTGACCGGCAGCACCGATGTGCTGATATTTGTACTCGCCATGGTTGGCGGGATGTGGTTGGCGAACCGCATCCCTTGAAGATTCAGGTTATTTTCACACTCAGGTTCGGCAAACCGTCAATGTGCATTTCGATGGTGTCGCCCCGCACCACCGGCCCCACGTTCTCGGGCGTACCTGAATAAATGATGTCGCCGGGGAAGAGCTCATTCGCCTCCGAGAGTTTGCTGATCTGCTCGGCAACCGACCAAATCATCTGGCTCAAATTGGCGTTTTGTTTGACCGTGCCATTCACTTTGAGCCAAATCGCGCCTTTGCCAAAGTGGCCGGTCTGCGCCAATTTGTGGACGGCACCAATCACCGCGCTGCGGTCAAAACTTTTGCCAATCTCCCAGGGCTTTTTTTCATCACCCATGGCGCGCTGCAAATCCCGGCGGGTCATGTCCAGCCCCAGCGAATAGCCGTAAACGTGCTCCAGCGCGGTTGCAACCGGGATATTGCGGCCGCCTTTGTTCAGGCAAGCGACCAGTTCGGCCTCATAGTGGTAGTTTTTGGTGAGCGACGGATAAGGATGGTCTGCCACGGTGCCAGCGGGAACGTGTTGGATGGCATCAGTCGGTTTCTGGAAGAAAAACGGCGGTTCCCGATCCGGGTTGGAGCCCATCTCGATGGCGTGGGCGCGGTAATTGCGCCCAATGCAATAAATGCGGCGCACGGGGTACATTTCATCACTTCCCACAATGGGAATGTAGGTGGCACCCACGGCAAAAGGGGTTTTGGCTTGTTGCTGCGCCACACCGGGCAAGGCACAACCCGCCACAGCACCGACCGTGACCAGGCTCGTGTTTTGAAAAAAGTGACGTCTATCCATGCTTGTCTCCTGATAAATGTTGCCGGTTGTCCGGGGGCAGCCTATCCCAAGCAGTTTAGGGCGCGCCACCCATGCGGTCATCTGGGCTCATGGGCGCAAACCCGCAAAACTGTTTTTTCTTGATCTGGGTCAAGAATTGCAGTTGAACGGTGAAAACCCTCTTTCGGGCGGTGCAAAAGTACGCACACAATTCGGCGCTGAACCGTTTTCAGTTGTTTCAACCCTTGGAGACCACAATGACATTGAACCAAACCACCCAGCGCCGCGGTCTGATCAAAGGAGCCGCAGTCGCCGTCGGCGCGATGTCCGCACCGATGCTGGCCACCGCCCAGACCACCACCTCGTTCCGCTTTCAAAGCACCTGGCCGGCTAAAGACATTTTTCACGAATACGCCAACGATTTCGCCAAAAAGGTCAATGACATGGCCAGCGGCAAGCTGAAGATTGAAGTGTTGCCGTCGGGGGCCGTTGTACCTGCGTTCCAGTTGCTGGACGCGGTCAACAAAGGGACGCTGGATGGTGGGCACGGTGTATTGGCTTATCACTACGGCAAAAATACCGCGCTGGCGTTGTGGGGCTCAGGTCCCGCCTTCGGTATGGACCCCAATATGGTTCTGGCCTGGCACAACTATGGTGGCGGCAAGGCCTTGTTAGAGGACATCTACAAATCGTTGAACATCGACGTTGCCTCTTACGTCTACGGTCCCATGCCCACCCAGCCCCTGGGATGGTTCAAGAAGCCGATTGCCAAGGTCAGTGACCTTAAGGGATTGAAATACCGCACCGTTGGACTGGCCGTGGACATCTTCACCGACATGGGTGCTGCCGTCAATCCGTTGCCCGGTGGCGAGATTGTTCCTGCGTTGGACCGTGGTCTGATTGACGCGGCAGAATTCAACAACGCCACCTCAGACCGTATTTTGGGTTTCCCGGACGTCGTGAAGAACTGCATGTTGCAAAGCTTCCACCAATCTGGCGAGCAGTTTGAGATCTTGTTCAACAAAACCAAGCTGAGTGCTTTGCCCGCAGAACTCAAGTCCATCATTGAGTACTCGGTGCAGGCATCTTCAGCTGAAATGAGCTGGAAGGCCATTGACCGCAACTCCAAAGATTACGATGAGATGAAGAAGCAAGGCATCAAGTTTTACAAAACTCCAGATGCGATCCTGCAGGCGCAGTTGGGTTCCTGGGACCGTGTCATTGAGAAGAAATCGGGCGAAAACGCCCAGTTCAAGAAGGTCCTGGAGTCGCAGCGCGCATTTGCTGAAAAAGCTGGCCGCTGGCAAATGGACTACATGGTCGATTTCAAAATGGCTTACAACCACTACTTCTCCAAAAAGAAAGCCTGATAAGCCTTCTTGTTGCAATTCACGGGGCGTTGGCCCCGGTTTAACAACTGTGCGAGGCCGCCCTAAGTTGTGTGATTAGGGTGTTGCTTTTGCACGCGGTGCCTTGTGGCTTTGTTGGCAAAGAGGCAAAGTGGGTTTTTGGAGAATTTGCGATGACTGTTCAACAACTTCTGCATACAGCAGACCATATCAGTACCTGGGTCGGTAAAGCTGCTGCCTGGCTGATTGTTTCACTGATGGTGCTGGTATGTGGCGAAGTCTTCAAGCGCTATGCGCTGAACGCGCCAACTGCCTGGATTTACGATGCCAACAACATGATGTATGGCACGCTGTTCATGCTGGGTGGTGCCTATACATTGGCCCATGATGGGCACGTGCGTGGCGATTTTCTCTACGGCGGCTTCAAGCCTCGAACGCAGGCCTGGATTGATTTGGTCCTCTATTTCGTCTTTTTCATTCCAGGTATTGCCGCATTGACATGGGCTGGCTGGAGTTATTTCAATGACTCTTGGTCAATTCACGAGCACACATTCAATGCCGTCCCGCTGCCGCTGTATCCGTTCAAATTTGTCATTCCGTTGGCCGGTGCGATCGTGCTGATGCAAGGCGTGTCTGAGATCGTGCGGTGTTTGGTCTGCATCAAAACCGGCGAATGGACGCCCCGTCTCAAAGATGCCGAAGAGTCAGACGTGGTTGCCCAGCAGCTGACGGGGAGTGAATTTGTCGATGCCGAGGCTCGGGCTTTGGCGATCGAGCAATCCAAAAACGTGAAGGGCTGACCATGAGCAATGCTGCACTTGGCATGACGATGCTGGGCCTGATCGTGGTCGTGATCATGATGGGGTTTCCCACCGCCTTCACATTGATGGGCCTTGGGATGATTTTTGGCTACATCGCTTTTTACGACCCAGCGGCTGGGTTCCTTGACAACAGAATTTTCGACCTGATGGTGCAGCGGGCTTTTGGCGCGATGACCAACGAAACCCTGCTGTCCATCCCGCTCTTCGTATTGATGGGTTACGTGATGGAGCGGGGCGCGCGGGTGGACAAAATGTTCTACAGTGTTCAGCTCGCTTTTCGTAATGTGCCGGGATCATTGGCAGTAACCACTCTGATCATTTGTACCTTTTGGGGCATTGCCAGCGGCCTGGTGGGCGCGGTGGTTGTGTTGATGGGCGTGATTGCCATGCGTCCAATGCTCAATGCGGGCTATGACACCCGATTGGCAGCGGGCGTGATCACAGCAGGCGGCACTCTGGGTATCTTGATACCGCCATCCGTCATGATCATTGTTTACGCAGCAGTTGCTGGCCAATCAGTGGTCAAGCTTTATGCGGCAGCCATGTTCCCGGGATTTTTTCTGGCGATGCTGTACCTCATCTACATCATCGGTTGGGTGCTGATCGATCCAAAGATCGCCCCTAAATTGCCTGCCGACCAGTTGAGAGCCCCTGTACCGCCGTGGCTGGCGCATGTGTCGACATCCTACACAAGCCGGATCTTGGTGGCTTTGGCTCAGGCGGTGGTTGCGCCCGGCCGGGCGATCAACCATGGCATTGCTGGTGTTTCCATCACCCGGATTTCTCTGGCCCGCAGTTTTGTCACGGCCTTGGTACCCCTGTTCATTGTTGTTTTTTCGTTGGCCGGGACTTGGTGGTACGTGGTCATTCATTCCCAGGAGGAGAACAATGCGTCCAAGCAAGCTGAAATTGTCAGCAAAGCGGCCCCTGCCCCCATGTCAGGAGCCATAGCTCCCAAGGCTGCTGTTGAGCCGGCAACCTCGGCGGGTAGTGGCGTGCAGGAGCCACCAACTTCTGGTTTATCCAAAGAACCGCCGACAACTAGCGGTGACTTGAAAGAGCCGCCCAGCTCCGACGGTGTCAAAGAGCCAGCGGCAGATAACGGATTGCAGGCACCTCCGGGTTCCGGAGACGTCAAGGAGCCGCCTGGCGCTGAAAAGACCGTGTCAAATAAACCGGGTGCCGAACCAGAGTTGCAGGAAATGAGTGACCCAACGGCAAAGGGGGCGGAAACGCCAGCTGTGCCAGAAGCTTTCTACACCTGGTTTTGGGTCGCCTGTGGCGCCATCTCGCTGCTGTTGATTTGGTACTACAACCGTTTTGATGCCGAGCAATTCGAAATCTTACGTATGCTCGTGTCTTCGGTGATGCCATTAGCTATCCTCACGTTTGTCGTCTTGGGGGTTATTTTGTTCGGCATCACCACGGCAACAGAATCCGCGGCCGTGGGCGCAGCTGGCGCCTTTTTGATGGCCTGGCAAGCTGGGACGCTCGATTTTGAAAAGATCAAACAGGCGGTGTTTTTAACGGCTAAAACCACTTCGATGGTGTGTTGGCTGTTTGTTGGTTCGGCTTTGTTTTCGGCTGTGTTTGCCTTGTTGGGTGGCCAGCGTGTGGTCGAGCAGTGGGTGTTGTCGATGGATTTGTCACCCATGCAGTTCATGTTGCTCTCCCAGGCCATCATTTTTGTCTTGGGGTGGCCGCTGGAGTGGACAGAAATCATCGTTATTTTCGTGCCTATTTTCTTGCCGCTGCTGGCGCATTTCCAGATTGACCCGATTCTTTGGGGTGTACTGGTATTCGTCAATCTGCAGGCCGCATTTTTATCGCCGCCGGTTGCGATGTCAGCCTTCTACCTCAAAGGCGTGTCGCCGCCCCATGTGACGATTAACCAAATCTTCGCGGGCATGATGCCCTATATGGTCATCGTCATCATTTGCATGGTGCTGATGTACTTGTGGCCCGGGCTGACGCTTTGGCTGCCCAAGTACCTGTACGGCTAAAATCCCTGAAAATTTCAATGGCCCACGGTTTGGTGGGCTTTTCCAGGGACACGCATGATTTTTGTAACAGGTGGCGCCGGCTTCATTGGCTCGAATTTTGTATTGGACTGGTTGGCTCAAGCTGACGAGTCGGTGGTCAATCTTGACAAGTTGACCTATGCGGGCAACCGGCAAAATTTTGCGGCAATTGCAACCGATGCGCGTCACGTTTTTGTGCAGGGCGACATCGGCGATTCTGAATTGGTCGGTCGGTTGCTGAAAAATCATCGGCCGCGCGCCATCGTCAACTTTGCGGCCGAGTCGCATGTGGATCGGTCTATTCACGGGCCGGAAGACTTTATCCAGACCAATATCATGGGTACCTTCCGTTTGCTGGAGTCAGTGCGCGCCTATTGGGGCGGCCTGGCTGAACCAGAAAAGGCGGCCTTTCGTTTCTTGCATGTGTCAACCGATGAGGTCTATGGCTCCCTCGCTAAAACCGATCCAGCCTTCACCGAGCACCATCGCTACGAACCCAACAGCCCTTATTCCGCCAGCAAGGCCGCCAGCGACCACCTGGTGAGGGCCTACCACCATACCTACGGCCTGCCGGTGCTGACCACCAACTGCAGCAACAATTACGGGCCTTTCCACTTCCCCGAAAAACTGATTCCCCTGATGATCGTCAATGCCTTGGCGGGCAAAAACCTGCCGGTGTATGGCGATGGCATGCAGATCCGCGACTGGCTTTATGTCAAGGATCATTGCAGCGCCATTCGCCGGGTGCTGGAAGCAGGCCGTTTGGGTGAGGTCTATAACGTGGGCGGCTGGAACGAAAAGCCCAATATTGAAATCGTCAACACCATATGTGGGTTGCTCGATGAACTGCGGCCCAAAGCCGATGGCACGCGCTACACAAGCCAAATCTCCTACGTGACGGACCGCCCGGGTCACGACCGGCGTTATGCCATTGATGCCCGAAAAATTGAAAGTGAACTGGGCTGGAAGCCAACTGAGACGTTTGATACCGGCATTCGCAAAACCGTTCAGTGGTATCTGGACAACCAGGAATGGGTGGTCAGTGTGCAATCGGGCGCTTACAGGGAATGGGTTCAAACCCAATACAGTAACCGGGGAGCCTGATTGCCATGACCAAAATTCTTTTGTTTGGCAAAGGCGGGCAGGTTGGCTGGGAGCTGCAGCGCAGTTTGGCACTGCTGGGCGAGGTTATCGCGCTGGACTTTGACAGTGCCGATTTTTGTGGGGATTTCACTAATTTGGCAGGTCTGGCGGCAACTGTAGAGGCCGTGCGGCCCGACATCATCGTCAATGCCGGAGCGCATACAGCGGTCGACAAAGCCGAAAGTGAAGCCGAACTTGTGCGAACCATCAACGCGTTGGCACCCGGTGCGTTGGCCAATGCCGCCAAAAGTGTGGGTGCTTGGCTGGTGCATTATTCAACTGACTATGTGTTTGACGGGAGCGGCCAAAAGGCCTGGGTCGAGACCGACCCCACCTCGCCCTTGAGTGTTTATGGCCGTACCAAGGTAGAGAGCGAACGCCTGATTGTGGCCAGTGGCTGCAAACACCTGATTTTCAGAACCAGCTGGGTTTATGCCGCACGAGGCGGCAACTTTGCCAAAACCATGCTGAAACTGGCGCAGGAACGTGAAATGCTGAAGGTCATCAACGATCAGCATGGTGCCCCTACCGGGGCTGAGTTGCTGGCGGATGCGACGGCACAGGCGCTTCGCATCGTGACTTCCCAACCTGGTAAAAGCCTTGACTATTCAGGTATTTACCATTTGGTGGCTTCGGG
>JANOWY010000305.1:0-9706 GCA_031418135.1 Rhodoferax sp.
TTGGCCGCCTGCACGACGATTTTTCGCAGCGCGGCGTGAAGCTTATTGCCCTGTCGAGCGACCCGCAAGACCGTGCCCGTGCCATGGCTGACAAAATCAAGGCACCGGGCCTGCGGTTTGGTTATGGGCTTGAACTGGCCACTGCGCGGGAATGGGGCCTTTACGTTTCTACCAGCCGTGGCACCACGTCGGTTGGCATTGAAGAGCCGGCACTTTTCGCCGAACCTGGCGTATTTATCGTGCGTCCGGATGCCACTTTGTATTACGCCGCCTGGCAAACCATGCCGTTTGCACGCCCCCACTTTGACGAATTGCTGGCGGCAATCGACTTTGCGATTGCCAAAAACTACCCGGCACGCGGTGAATACACCGGAAGCGTATGAGCTTGTCGGGCTTTCTGATAAATCCGAGATTGCCTTGCCGTGACGGCTGCTGATACACCCGGGTGACCCATCGGCATACCCTCCCGGCTAAGGGGTTGCATGTTTGCCGGGTTGCCACCCTTGCCCGCCCACCACCTTTTGCGCCACTGCGATGGCAGGTGCCTCCAGCGGTGTGGCCATGGTGTCGTTCCAGCGGTTTAAAAAGGCGAACATCGCCACCACACCGAGGATTTCGACAATCTCGCCTTCCGACCAATGCTGTTGCAACTCGGCAAACTGCGCATCGGTAACCGCGTTGGGTTGGCTGGCTGCCGCCAGGGCGAAATCAAGGGCCAGGCGTTCCCGCGCGCTGTAATGCGGGCTGGTGGCATACGTCCAGATATCGGCCATTTTGGCTTCACTCACTCCAAAATTTTGCGCCCCGAGCAAGGTGTGCGCCTGGCAATACAGGCAGCCCGAAACCTTGCTGACCACATGGCCGATGAGCCGCCGAAAGCCCAGCTCGACATCACCCGCCGGGTCCATCACCGCCGCATTGAGCTGCGCAAAGGCCTGCACCAGTTTGGGTTTGCGTTGCATGGTGAGCACACTGTTGGGGGTAAAACCCAGCGTACCCAAAAAGAAATCAAAATGGCTTTTGAGCTCTGGCGTAGAGCTGCTTGGCAATGGTTTTAAACGTGACATTGTATTAAATAGATATGTAATTACTACTATAAATATAGCTTATTATTCAGCTAATATATTAACAATATTGACTTTTTTATATAATTAAAATAGTGAATAGTTATTTTGCTTCAAATCAGCCAATTTGACGGCCTTTTTGCCCTTCCCAAATTCGGCCGGTTTGGCGGCTTCAGCAACTTCGCCTGGGCCAGGTCCATCAGACTCTCGTCTCTTCACACGGCCCGCACGTGCAGCCCGCTGGGGCAAGGGCGCAGGCCCGCCTGTCATCAAGGCAGCGTCAGTCGGGCGCAAAAAGCCACGGGCTTCATCCGGCGTAGCGTTCAGCCAGGCCAGATGATCGTTGGCGGCGATGATCACAGGCATGCGTTTTTCGTCCCCCGGGCGGTGCAGGCGGCCGCACAAGGCATGGCCATCTGCATTCACTGTCAGCAGCGTAAAGCTGGTGATGCATTCACCGCTGGCGCGGTCTTGCCAGCGCTCCCACAAGGCGGCGCAGGTGAAGGGCTCGCCGCTTTGCATCGCGATGCGCCAACGTACCGATCGGCCACCGTTGCGTTCTGCCTCCTCCCAATTCGGATCGAAATAACTCTCCATGGGCACCAAGGCAAACTGGCGGACCTTCCAGGCACTGCGAAAGCTGGGCTTTTCGGCCACCGTTTCAGAACGCGCGTTGTAGGTGCCTTTGGCAATGCTGCTCGCATGGGCCGCATCGCGGCACCAGCCGGGAATCAGGCCAAAACGGGCGACTTCGAGGCGCAATACATCACCGGCCAACAAAGGCGCGTTGAGCGCGGGGGCAGCTTCGGGGCGCAGCACGATGGGCGACACATAACCCGGAAAGACTTCAAGCGGCCATTCATTCGGCGGCAAATGCGCCACCCCCAGCCGCGCCGCTTTCAGCCGGTCACGCGAAGTGGGGGTGTAGTTGGTGCACATGGGGTGTTTATATTGGAAAATAATGACATCACATTCACTTTTTCGAAGGAAATCCCGATGGCCGGACTCTGGTTTGAACAGTTTAACGCGGGGCAGACCTTCGAGCACGAAATCCGCCGCACCGTGCTGGAGAGCGACAACATGTGGTTCAGCAACGCCACATGTAACCCGGCCGCGCTGCACATTGATGCCGAATACTGCAAGGGCACCGAGTTCGGAAAACCCATTGTCAACAGCCTCTTTACCTTGGGCCTGGTGATTGGCCTGTCGGTGCAAGAGACGACATTCGGCACCACCATTGCCAACCTGGGCATGACCGACGTGCGATTCCCTGCGCCGGTTTTTGCGGGCGACACCATCCGCTCGCGCACCACCGTGAAAGAAAAGCGCGACAGCAAGTCACGGCCCAACGCTGGCATCGTCACCTTTTTTCATCAGGGCATCAACCAGCGCGGCGAAGAAGTTTGCGTCTGCACACGCCAGGCGCTGATGTTGAGGATACCGGCATGAGCGACGCGAGGTCGTCCCAATTTGCGACGGCCCCCACGGGGGGCAGCGAAGCACATGATGTGGCAAGCATGGGGGCTACATCCAAATGAAACTCAGATCGATGCTGTTCGTGCCAGCCGACAGCGACCGCAAGCTGGCCAAAGGGCTGGGTACCCCTGCTGACGCGCTGATTCTCGATCTGGAAGACGCCGTTGCGCCCTCCCGCAAAGAAGGCGCCCGTGCGACTGCCGCTGAATTCATAACCGCGCATTCCGCGTCGCTGGCAACGCGTCTGTTTGTCCGCGTCAACCCGTTTGACACAGGCCTCACCATGGGCGACCTGGCCGCTGTGGTGGTGCCAGGGCTGGCCGGCATCATGCTGCCCAAAATCAACAGCGCAGCCGATCTGGTGCGCCTAAGCCATTGCCTGGATGCCCTTGAAGCGCGAGCGGGCCTGGCTGCAGGTAGCGTCGCCATGCTGCCAGTAGCCACCGAGACCGCGCAAGCCGTGCTCAATATGGGCAGCTTTGCCACCAGCGCCCCGCTGCCTCGCCTGGCTGCTGTTACCTGGGGTGCCGAAGACTTATCAACCGTGATTGGCGCAATCAGCAACCGCGATGAAGATGGCAGCTATTCACCGCTGTACGATTTGGCGGCATCCATGTGCCTGTGTGCCGCCACCGCGGCCGGTGTGCCAGCCATTGATACCGTGCACACTGACTTTCGCGATGCCACAGGCCTGCTGGCAGTCTGCCGGGTCTCGCGCCGACGCGGCTTTCGCGGCCGCATGGCAATCCACCCGGATCAGGTGGCCGCTATCAACGAAGCCTATTCGCCCACTGCCGCTGAGCTTTTGCATGCCCAGCGCATCGTGGATGCTTTTGCGGCCAACCCGGACACAGGCGCCCTGAGCCTGGACGGTGCGATGATTGACATACCCCATCTGGTGCAGGCGCGACGCACACTGGCCTCGGTCAACTGATCTGTTTCAACCTGGAAAAACCATGGATTTTTCAATCAGTGAAGATCACCGCGCGATCCGCGAAGGCGTGAGCGCCGTGGTGCGCAGCTTTGATGACGAATACTGGCTGGCGCGCGACGACGACGGCAAGTTCCCGCACGAATTCCATCGCGCCATGGCCGAGGCCGGCTGGCTGGGCATCACGATGCCGGCCGAATATGGCGGCACAGGTTTGGGGGTGGCTGAGGCTGCCATCATGATGCACGAGGTGGCCAGCCACGGCGGTGGCATGGCAGCGGCTTCTGCTGTGCATATCAACCTGTTTGGGCCGCACCCCATCGTCCTTTTTGGCACACCCGAACAGCGCCAGCGCTGGCTGCCAAATCTGGTGCAAGGCAAGGACCAGTGTTGTTTTGGCTTTACCGAGCCCGATGCTGGTTTGAACACAACGGCCATCAAGACCTTTGCGCAGAAGGTGCAAGGTGGTTATGTGGTGAAGGGGCAAAAAGTCTGGACATCCACTGCGCAGGTGGCCAACAAGATCATGCTGCTGACGCGCACCACCAAGCTGGAAGACTGCAAGCGCCCTACCGATGGCATCACCATTTTCTATACCGACCTGGACCGCAGCAAAATCGACGTGCACCGCATCCCCAAGATGGGCCGCAAAGCGGTTGACTCCAACGCCATCTTCATTGACGACCTGTTCATTCCTGAGTCGGATCGTGTTGGCGAGGAAGGCAAAGGCTTCGGCTACATCCTGCACAGCCTGAACCCCGAGCGCCTGCTGGTAGCCGCAGAGGCGATTGGCATAGGCCAGGATGCCCTGCGCCGCGCCGCCAAATACGCCCGCGAGCGGGTGGTGTTTGACCGACCCATTGGCCAAAACCAGGGCATCCAGCATCCGTTGGCTGAGCGCTGGATGGCGCTCGAAGCGGCATGGGGCATGGTGATGAAGGGCGCATGGTTGTATGACGCGCAGCAGCCCTGTGGTGCCGAGGCCAATGCCGCCAAATTTTTGGGGGGGCGTGCAGGTTACGACTCGTGCCTGCAGGCGGTGCTAACCCACGGCGGGTTTGGTTACGCCAAGGAATACCACGTCGAGCGTCTGCTGCGTGAAGTGACCATCACGCGCATTGCGCCCGTCACTGAGCAGCTCATCTTGTCGTTCATCGCCGAAAAGGTGCTGGATCTGCCCAAGTCCTATTGATTGGCTCATTCCAACATCCGCTTCTTGCCATGCACCATCGCCGCCACCAGGTTTTCACGATGGCGCCATGAGGTAAACACCACGCCAGCCAAATGCAGCAGCAAGAGCGGTATCAAGGCGTGGCCAACGGCATCGTGCAGATTGCCAACCCAGGCCACGCCAAAAAAGCGGTCGGTGGTGGACATCCAGCCCGTCAGGCCGCAGGCGATGGCATTTGCCAACAAAACCAATACCATCCAGCCACCCAGAGGGTTGTGGCCCAAATACCGCTTTTCACGGTGCGCCAGCAGGTCGCGCGTGTAAGCCAGCGTGGCGGCTGGTGAGCGTACAAATTGCCGAAAAGGCCAATACCCCGCACCGGCAAAACCCAGCAGCACCCGCAAAAGGGCCGCGACCCCGGCGACATATCCCAGCACCTCGTGTACGGTGCCACCGCCTTCATGCGTGACAAAGCTGGCGATCATGGAAACGGCCAGCACCCAGTGCAACGAACGCAGCCAGGGGCTCCAGACGGTTTGCAGCCCAGCCCCGCCGATGGTTTGTGGTGTTGCCGCCGGAGAATGGGCCGAAGACATCAGCGTGCCTTGATGGGAACCGGTGCCAATGTGACAGGATGAAAATAGAACTCGCCACGCTGGCCTTTTTCATCAAAGGCGTACACCTCATAACAGCCGCCATCTTCCTTGATGCGGCGCACGATGTAGCCTTTTTCTTTAAGTTGCGCTTCGAGCTTTTCGACTGGCTGCCAACCGGTTTTGGGGCCTGAATCACAGGTAGCCAAGCCGGTGGCGTGAGCGCCGCATGCCAGCCCTGCCAATGCGCCTGCAAACAAGGCAGAAAGCAAATTGTTAGAAATATTCATCGCAAATCCTTCAGCGGATCAATGGAAAACGCGATCTTAAATCCGGCCCCGGCGCACGCCCGTGAAGGCCAGGTAAAGAGGCGCGAATAAGGCGTCAAGTGGCAGTGATTTTTTGCCAAACCCATGCAAAGCCCTTGAACCAGGCCGCCGCCGAAACTTCAGATCGGTCGGGTCAGGTACATGCCTTCGCGGCCAACGATGGCACTGCGAGCGGGCATCATGATGGTGCAATCGTCACACGGCGCACGCACTTCAAGTGCGCCATCGGTGGCGATCAATTCACCCTTGCCAAACACCTCAAATCCGATGAGAGGCCGCACGGTGGCGAAATCGGTGGTCTGGACGACATGGGTGTGCAGCAGTTCCAGCCGCTTGGCAGGGGCCCGCGCCGCAACAACAGCCGGTTTTTCGATCAGCCCAAAATGGGCCAGAAACCCCAGGGTGACATCGGTTGCCAGATCTGCGCTGGCTTGTTTGAAATGCTGGCCGCATTCCACCACCATGGCACTCACGCCTTGCGATTGCGCCAAGCCCTGGCGGCCAAATTGCATCAGCGGTGCGCCAGAAGTCATGCCGCCTCCTGGCATCACCATGTGGACGGCGGGGCGGCCCACGGCCAAAGCCACTTCGGCATTGCGCTCAAAGCCTTGGTACACCCAGAACGGCACCACGTCCTGGCTGGTGGAATGGATGTCGAGAATGTGGTCTGCTGCCTCCACCACCGGGCGCATGGCCCTGGCGCGGCGCAGCTCGGGGCTGTCTTGCCCACCGTCGAGCCATTCAGGTGACCAAATGCGGTTGAAGTTATGCACGATGAGGCGGCTCTCAAACGGCTGCTCTGGATCGAAGGTTTGATAGGCCTCGACATTTGAAAAGCTGACGGTGAGTGTGCCCTTGAGGGGTCGAATCCCTGAATCAAGCAGGTGGCAGGCGGCCACCATGCCGCAAAATTCGTTGCCGTGCGTCAGCGCGTTGACGAGCACGTGCGGGCCTGGGCGACCCGATTCAAACCGGTGGACGTAATCAACACCTACATTGCCCGCTTGGTAGGCCGACAAATCACGCGGCAGCACTTCGAATTCAGCCATACAACGATTCCTTGTTCAAAGGGCCGCTGCAGAAAATCGGCTTTAGCGACTTTGAGCGAGCGCCTTCAGTACATTTGCCACATTGCCACATTGCTACAGGCTGGAGCAGCCCGTGTGCAACCACGAAGCATGAAACCTGTAAATCAGGCCGGGCCGCGCCCTGCAATGTGGCGGAACATGATGCGGCCCTTGGAGAGATCATAGGGCGACATTTCAAGCGTGACATCATCACCCGCGATGATGCGGATGTGGTTTTTTTTCAGCTTGCCGCCTGCATACGCAACCAGCACATGGCCGTTGTCCAGCGTGACACGGTAACGCGAGTCGGGCAAGACTTCGTTCACCTTGCCGCGCATTTCAATCAGTTCTTCCTTGGCCATTCAGTCTCGATTCACAAAACCGCTGATTATACGGCGCAGCTCACTTTTTGGCCCTTTTCTTCGGTTTTCGCGCGGCGTTCAAGTCTGTTTTCAACGCCTCGTCGGCCATACTTTGCGCCAACCAGGCACCGAATTCAGCGGGCGTTTCAAGGGTGACCCGACCCAAAGTGCCCGTACGAAAATCTTGAATCACGATTTCTGCTGCCTTTTGCACATCGACCCGCTGGCCGGAACGCAACGCCACCCGTTTGGCAGCCACCGCGCTGAGCAGGTCTTCATCGTGCAGCGCCGCCAGGCTATTCGGGCCTGCCGGGCTTGAGGCCAAGGACTCGTGAAGCTTGTAGCGGGCCATCAGCAACGGCGAATAATGGGTTTTCAGATAGCCCAGGAGTGCCAGCGCAACATCATCATCTTCGTAAGCATTTCGGCCGATGCCGCCACTGGCGGCCAGGTTGTAGCCGCTTTGTGCGATGGCGATTTTGGGCCACAAGACACCCGGCGTGTCGAACAGGTAAAAACCGTCTTCCAGCACGATGCGCTGGGTGATGCGGGTGACGCCGGCGATGTCGCCCGTCTTGACGGCACGGCGGGCGGTGAGTGTGTTAATCAGGGTGGATTTGCCCACATTGGGTATGCCACAAATCAGCACGCGCATCGGTTTGCTCATTGCGCCACGCGCGGGCGCCAAAGCGCGGCAGGCACGCGTGATGTGGGTGAGCGGCGCGCTCACGCTGGCATCCAGGCCAAACGCCTGGGTATTGGGTTGGGCGTTGTAATGGGCCAGCCAAGCGCCGGTTTGGGCGGTATCGGCCAAATCCTGCTTGTTGAGAATTTTCAGTGCCGGCTTGCCCGTGGTAAGCGCCGCGAGCATGGGATTGGCGCTGGAGCCCGGCAGGCGCGCGTCCAGCAGTTCGATGACGACGTCAATCTCTTTGATGCGCTCGGCAATCGCCTTGCGTGTCAGGTGCATGTGCCCCGGGAACCACTGGATCGATGTGCTCATAAATTTATTTTGCGGGCGAATTGCAGCACTGAACGTTAGCGAACACATAAGGTTCGGCGGTGCTCGCAATCCTCATGCACAGCAAGTGAATTCCGGTTGCTGGGCTCCGGGCGCCTCGCACTTCATCCCGCAAAATCAAATTTCTGAGCACATCAATCTTTCTCATCCAAAGACTATTCAGGCGAATTCAGGGTTCCGCGCAGCAGTACGGGCAACAAGTCGACATCCATGCGGAAGGCGCTGGCCTGGGGATGACCGCCGCCGCCCATGGTTTGCGCCAGCGGGATGCAATCAAAGTTTTTTTGCGAACGCAAGCCAACTTTGATGGCACCGGTTTTGTGCACCGTCCAGATCAGCGCGAAGCTGCCACTTTTGGCGCTGAGCACATTGCCCAGCAGGCTATGGAAAACATTGGGTGCATTGACCATTAGGCCTTTGATGCCGTTGAAGCTGACTTCCCGCGCGCTTTCTGCAATTCCTTCGGCCAACCGGTTGAACTTGTCGTCCATGGCCTTGCCACGCGCCAGGTAGGCCTCGAGTTGGGCACCTGCAAATGAGGCAATCTCGGCCCAACGCGTGAAGTCTTTGTCTTCCATGTCCAGCGCCGCCAAAAACGAGGCACTTTGCGGGTACAGCCAGACCCACAGGTCGCGGTCTTCAACATAACGAATCAAATCGGGCAAGGCGCGCTCGGGCTGGAAGTATTCCCACGCCAGACGCGCGCCCGATTTTTTCAGATCGAAATGCAAAGTGCCGCATCGGCAGGTAAAACCGCTCAGGTTTTCGGCGGCACTTTTATGATGATCCAGCAAAATCAGCCGCGCCGCGCGCGCGTCAATGGCCGTCAATATTTCGGCACTGAAGGAGAAATCGAGAATGAAAACCGCACGGCCGGTGACATCGGGCAAGTCTGCAATCGTGGCGATGTCGCCATGGTCCGCAGCCAAAAATTCAGCCTGGCCAGCGTAAAAAAACCAGGCCGCAAGCGCAGCTGCAAAACCATCTGGGCAACCACCGCCATGGTAGATGACCAAAGGTTTCGGATCGTTTAATTGGGGGCCTGCAATCAGGCTCAGGGGCAAAATGCTCATCAGTGTGTATCCGTGGTGCCAACGTTGGGTTTGGCCATTCGCCTGTACGGGCTTGTTGTGTAGAGAGAGGTTCCCTGAACCGGGCAGTTTAGCTGTGTCGGCATGATGTGCTCTGGGTAGCCCGCGCATGAGACAGCCCCAGGCGGCTGCGTACGTGTCACCCGCCGCGATAACCGGTTTTTCGCCTTGCTTGGGGCTGTGCGCGCGGCTCCTTCTTAACCTCCCGCAGCCGCCTGGGGCTATCTCATGCGCTTGGGGTTGGCTGTGCGATGGGCTTTCTTTTCAAGGCGGACCCGTGTGAAACCGGAGAACAAATCAACCTTCAGGCTGATGGATCGCGCGGCTGTTTGGCCCCTTGCAGCAGTTCGGTCGGCTGGCCCTACCGGTCAACTCCTCAACACCCTCTGCCCGTTTGGCACTCCACGCAAAACCTACCGAACTACTACCACCCCAAAAGCAGCGCAGCACCCAGGGCGGCTGCGGGAGGTCAAGGAGCAACTGTGCTCAAAGTCAAGCTACTTTTGCAATATTTTCATATTTCACCTCCTGTGCATAAGTGCGGCTAAAAGCGGTTCCTGATCGCACCACCGCGTTCATGATGACCAGCAGCTTGTGCATG
>JANOWY010000306.1:0-2401 GCA_031418135.1 Rhodoferax sp.
CACAAAATAGCCATCGCGCAAAACCAGGTTACCCACTTCGCGTTCTTCAATGCCCAACCGACGCGCCGCCGCTGCCTGGTAAATGTTTCGCGCCAGAGCGCACACATGCCGCAGGGCGCTCCCCGAATCCTGCACCGACAGGCTACCCGAGGTAACTCCTTCATTCGGGCTGTAGGCGGTGCTGGCCGGCACCATCCGAATACAGGCCAGCTCGACCCCTAGCCCATCCGCCACAATTTGCGCCAGCGCGGTGCTCATGCCCTGGCCCAGATCCACCTTGCCACTGCGCACGCTCACGCTGCCATCGGAATGAATGCTCAACCAGTGGCCCAGGCGAGGGTTGGCTTTCAGACTGGTGGGCAAAGCGGGTAACGTCATACGGTCGTATCTCGCATCACCTGGGCGGCACGCAATACCGCCCGCACCATGCGGTTGTGGCTGCCGCAGCGGCACAGGTGTTGGTCTAGCGCTGAACGCACTTCTTCGTCAGTGGGGTTGGCGTTCTTACGCAGCAATTCCATCGCGGTGATCAAAACACCCGAGAGGCAAAAACCGCATTGCGCAGCTTGCTCGTCCACAAATGCCTGTTGCACGGGGTGCAGCGCCGCACCGTCGCCAAGGCCTTCAACGGTGGTAATCGATTTGCTCTGCACCGACCCCAGCGGCGTGTCGCAAGAAGGTACCGAGACGCCATCCACCAGCACATGGCAGGCACCACACTGGCCGCTGCCGCAGCCAAAACGGGTGCCCAGCAGGTTCAGGTCATTACGCAGCACATATAACAGCGGCGTGGCCTCATTGGCAGTGACTTGCCGCACGGCCCCGTTCACCCGCAGGCTGACTGACTGCAGCAACATGTTAAACCGCCTGAATGAGGACTGGCCGGTGGCGGTTTATTTAGGCGCGGCTTTCATCACGGCACCCAAGGTATTGAATTCATCCTTGATGTAGTTGTCGAACTGCTCGGGGCTCATGGGCATGGACTCGGCCCCGAGTTTGCTCATGCGCTCTTTCACATCAGGCATGGCCAGCGCCTTGCTGACTTCGGCATTGAGTTTGGCCACCACGGCGCGTGGCGTTTTAGCGGGCGCCAGCAGGCCGATCCAGAAATCGAACACAAAACCCGGTAAACCTGCTTCGGCCACCGTCGGCACATCGGGCATGGCGCTGGAGCGTTTGGCGGTGCTCACAGCCAGCGCCCGCATGCGGCCGTCACGCACCGTGGGCAAAGAAGACAACAACGGAGTGAACATGAAATCCACCCGGCCAGCCGAAGTTTCGACAATCGTCTCGGGCGTGCCTTTGAAGGGGATGTGGGTAACGTTGATACCCGACACGCTGCGAAACTTTTCGGCATTGACATGGGTAGCGCTGCCCACGCCGGCCGAGGCGTAGTTCAGTTTGCCGGGGTTGGCTTTTGCAGCGGCGATCAGCTCACTAACCGTTTTGATCGGGCTGCCCGCGCCCACCACCAGCATATTGGGCAGCGCCGCCAAAGGCGTGATGCCGGCAAAATCGCCCAGCGTGTCATAGGTGATGCCGGGGTACAAAACCGGGTTCACCACGTGGCCAGCTGACACCACCAGCAGGGTATAGCCGTCGGGGTCGCTCTTGGCTACCTGGGCTGCGCCCAACGTGCCACCCGCGCCAGGGCGGTTTTCAACCACCACCGCCTGGCCGGTCGACCCGGTGAGTTTTTCACCCACGATGCGTGCCATGATGTCGGTGGCACTGCCCGCCGTGAAGGGCACAACGATTTTGATGACCCGGTTGGGGTAGTCACCAACGGCTTGCGCCCACGCGCCTGCCGTTGCGAAAAGGCCGCTGGCCAAAACCGCCAAAGTGGCAGACTGGCGCGTGAATGTTGCAGTCATATTGTGTATCCTGTCGTTGAAATTCAGTGCATCGCAATCGCTTCGGCAATTTTGCGCCCGGAGGCTTGCAGGGCCTGCAGTTTGGGTGGTAAATCCGCACCCACCAACTGGCCATGACGCTTCTTCCACTGCCCGGCCACCATCACGCTGTCGATGTTGGCCAGGCTGGTCTGCATCACCACGCTGCTGACGGCGTTGTGCACGGGTTGCATGTTAAGGGCATCCGCGCGAATCAACACGAGATCGGCCTGTTTGCCGACTTTCAGGCTGCCAATGCGGTCGAGCTGGCCCAGCATGCGAGCGCCTTCCACGGTGACCCATTCCAGCGCCTGGCGCGTGGTGACGGTCGAGGTGGACGGGATGCTGCCGTACAGCGCGCGGTGGGCCACGTTGTCCAGGCTGCGCTGAATGCCCAGGGCAACACGCGCCTGGCTCAGCATGTCGCCGCTGACGGCGCTCTCCAAGTCCACCCCGAGCGACGGCGCCTTGCCCAACGCCAGCAGCCGCCCGGTGATGGGATGGCCATG
>JANOWY010000307.1:0-22387 GCA_031418135.1 Rhodoferax sp.
GAAGTCCACGGAATTTTTGATCCTGCCACCTGGACTGTCACCTACATCGTGCACCAGGGCCAAGGTTCAGCCTGCGCCATCATTGATTCGGTGCTGGATTACGACCCCAAGTCCGGGCGCACCCGCCATCACTCGGCCGACCAGGTGATCGCTTACGTGCAAGCACACGACTTGCGCGTGGAATGGATTCTGGAAACACACGCTCACGCAGACCACCTGACCGCGGCGCCCTATCTCAAAGGCAAGCTGGGCGGCAAAATCGCCATTGGCAACCACATCACGGCCGTGCAAAAAGTGTTTAAGGGTGTTTTCAACCTAGAGCCCGCATTTCAGGCCGACGGCTCCCAGTTTGACCATTTGTTCCAGCCCGATGAACCCATTCAATTCGGCAGCCTGGTTGGCAAGGCCTTGTACGTGCCGGGCCACACACCGGCCTGCATGGCCTACCAGTTTGGCGATGCCGTGTTTGTCGGCGACACGCTCTTCATGCCCGATGTCGGCACCGCGCGATGCGACTTTCCGGGTGGCGACGCGACGGCCTTGTATGCCTCGACCCGCAAAATCCTGAGCCTTGCGCCCGAAACCCGCCTGTTCATGTGCCACGACTACCCGCCCGCCGGCCGCGAAGTCGCCTTTGAAACCACCGTTGCCGCCCAACGAGCCCACAACATCCATGTGCACGACGGCATCTCGGAGGCAGAATTTGTAGCCATGCGAACCAAGCGCGACGCCACGCTGGAGATGCCTGTGCTGATTCTCCCCGCGGTGCAAATCAACATCCGCGCCGGGGCGCTGCCGCCCCCTGAGGCCAACGGCATCGCATATGCCAAGATTCCGCTGAATGCGCTGTGACTGCGTAGAGCGCAGTGGTCACACAGGCCGCTTGCACGGGCCAGGCATTCAACGCGCAGCAGTGCGCGGTGAATTTCAAAATTGGTGGAGCTGGGGGGATTTGAACCCCCGTCCGCAAACCTTCTTCGAACAGTTCTACATGTGTAGCCGTCTGATTTGGATCTCACTTTTCACATCGCGCAGTGGCACGCTATGCAAATCGCCAGCAACCTATTGTCTTGGCCCACCCTAAGTTACCCAAGGCAGGCCCAGCCGAATAAGATTACCCCACAGCCTGGACCACCTGACCTTGCGGTCTGATGGCCCTTGCCCAGCCTATCGGCTTGCTGTTGTGAGGCTCACGCGCAATTAAGCGGCGAGTGCGAAACGTTCGTCGTTTGCAGTTAGTTTTTTTGAATCTGTTTAACGAGCGCATTCAGCTCGACATGCCCTGCTGCGCGTCTGAATCCACGTCGAAACCAGTGCAGCCCCTTTTGGCGGTTCTATAAATCCAATGTCCGGGCGCATTGATGCGTTGTAAATCCTCGCAATACTGGAGTATTGCTGTGGTTTACGCCTTGCACTGCATTCCGGAAATTGAATTTCTAGATTCGCCAACCCCCTATTTTAGGCCGGATTGGTGAAATGCAAGGCCGGACCTCAGTCTGCATTTGACCCGCTGATCTCCATCAACGAATCAAAGGTAATAACTCAGACACCGCCGAAATATTGGCATGGGCGCCCCACTCGTCCACCTCGTTGGCTTTGCCCAAGTAGCCATAACAGGCGGCTACCGTCCACATGCCCGCCGCCCGACCGGCAATGATGTCACGCAGATCGTCGCCCACGTAAACACAGCATTTGGGGTCAACGCCCATGCGCCTGGCAGCCTCCAGTATGGGCTCCGGGTGCGGTTTGGCATGGGGGGTGGTATCGCCACTGATGATGGCACCCGCCGTGGCAAACAGGGGCATTTGGGCAGTCAGCGGCAAGGTGAAACGGGCCGCCTTGTTGGTCACTACGCCCCACCGGATGTTGCGCGCCAGTAGTTGGTTAATGAGTTCATTGACACCTTCAAATGCGAAAGTCCGCTCGGTCAATGCGCCTTCGTAATTGACAAAAAACTCTTCCTTCATGGTCGCGAAATCGGTGTGTTCGGGTGCCATGCCAAAGGCTATTTCAAGCATGCCGCGCGCGCCCGCGCCTGCCATCGGGCGGTAACGTTCCAGCGGAAAAGCGGGCAGGCCCCGGTCGGTGCGCATTTTGTCGGCGGCGGCACCCAGATCGGGGGCGCTGTCTACCAGCGTGCCGTCGAGGTCAAACAAAACGGCCTGGATATTTTCAAACATGTCTAAAAATTGCTTTTTTAAAGGGGTTGGAACTGCTTTGGCGGCGTGTATCAGGTATTGGCTCCAACCGTACCAGCGGGCCGCTGGGTTGCAAACAGATAATTCACGCTGGTGTCGGCACTGAGCCAATAACGCCGGCTGAGCGGATTGTGTTCCAGCCCGCGGGTTTGCTGCAATTCCAGCCCAGCCTCACGGCACCAGGCAGCCAGTTCGCTGGGGCGAATCATCTTGGCATATTCATGGGTGCCTTTGGGCAGCAGGTTCAGCACGTATTCGGCCCCAACGATAGCGAACAGAAAGGCCTTGGGGTTGCGGTTGATGGTCGAAAAAAACACCCACCCGCCCGGTTTGACCAGGGTAGCGCAGGCTTTCACGATGGAGGACGGATCTGGCACGTGCTCGAGCATTTCCATACAGGTAACGACATCATACGAAGCCGGGTGCTCGGCCGCCAACGCCTCAGCGCTGATTTCCCGGTAGTCCACGCCCGGGGTTTCTGCCTCCAGCGCGTGAAGTTGCGCCACCTTCAAGGGTTTGGCCGCCAAGTCTATACCCAGCACCTGCGCCCCTTGGCGTGCCATGGCATCTGCCAAAATGCCGCCGCCACAGCCAACGTCCAGCACTTGCTGGCCTTTTAAGGTACACAGGCTTGAGATCCATTGCAACCGCAAGGGGTTGATTTGATGCAAGGGCCGGAATTCACCGTTCTCGTCCCACCAGCGGTGCGCCAAGTCTGAAAATTTGGCCAGTTCAGCCGGGTCTGCGTTCAATGTCGTCATCAACAGATTGTCTGGCAAACACGCCAAAAAATGCCAGAAACCACTGGAATAACTTTTTGCAGATCAATGCTGCTCAGTGCGAAATGCCGCATCAAGTGAAAAGGCATAAAAAAACCCCGCAAGAGCGGGGTTTTTTGAAGCAACCCGAGGGTTGCCAACTGGTGAAGCGCCTACCTAAGGTTGAGCGTTGGGCTGGCGGCTTGCCAGATTACTTGTTGGCGCGGGTACCGACTACCTCGATCTCGACGCGGCGGTTTTTAGCGCGGCCTTCAGAGGTCTTGTTGTCAGCCACTGGCTGCTTCTCGCCCTTGCCTTCGGTGTAGATGCGGTTTTTCTCGATGCCTTTGGACACCAAGTAGGCCTTGACGGCTTCCGAACGCTTGACCGACAACTTCTGGTTGTAAGAGTCGCCACCGACGGAGTCAGTGTGGCCTACGCCAATCACGACTTCCAGATTGATGCCTTTTACTTTACCGGCCAGGTCGTCCAGTTTGGCTTTGCCTTCTGGCTTGACAACGGATTTGTCAAAGTCAAAGAATGCGTCAGCAGCGTAAGTAACTTTGGTGGCGGCAGCTGGTGCTGGTGCTGGTGCTGGGGTAGCAGCGGCAGGTGCAGCGGCTGGAGCGGCAGCAGGTGCAGCAGCAGCAGTGCTGGCAGCTGGCGCAGCTGGTGCAGCGACAGGAGCAGGTGCGGGGGCTGGCGCAGCGGCGGCAGCACGCGGTGCGACGATGGCACCATCACAACCGACAGCAGCGGTAGCGGGTGTCCAGTTGGCATCACGCCAGCACAGGTCACCAGCGGCGTTTTTCCAGACCAGAACGCCAGCGGCATTGCGCCAGTTGTCAACAGTTTGGGCACCGGACGCGGTAGCGAGTGCTGCGGTAGCAATCAGCATTGCCACTTTGGTTAATTTCTTCATGGTTCTCCTCTTTGGGGAAGGCCGCAGCAGCGCTGCGATTAATCGGACGTTTCAGATGACCATCATCTGATGCGTTCAGGCCATTGTGCCACACACAAACCTGCTATCAAGCCTATACACGCCGTGCACTTGTCAGACAAAGCCGCATTTTGCCGCGATGTGTTGCGGCTGAACGACATGCCATTGCCTCTAAAATGAACGCTTCCCTGCTTTGCCCCGCCTGAAACCGCTGTCGGTATCCGGCAACCCTGCCCGCTTCATGACCCAGTTTGCCAAAGAAACCCTGCCCATCAGCCTTGAAGAGGAGATGCGGCGCAGTTACCTCGACTACGCCATGAGCGTCATCGTCGGGCGGGCCTTGCCCGACGCGCGCGACGGCCTGAAACCGGTGCATCGGCGCGTGTTGTTCGCCATGCATGAGCTGAACAACGACTGGAACCGCCCGTATAAAAAATCGGCACGTATCGTCGGCGATGTTATTGGCAAATACCACCCGCATGGCGACAGTGCGGTGTATGAAACCATTGTGCGGATGGCACAAGATTTCTCCTTGCGGCACATGCTGGTGGATGGTCAGGGCAATTTCGGCTCGGTCGATGGTGATAACGCTGCCGCGATGCGGTATACCGAAATCCGCATGTCCAAGATCGCCCACGAGTTGTTGGCCGATCTGGAAAAAGAAACGGTCGATTTCGGCCCCAATTACGACGGTAGCGAAAAAGAGCCGCTGGTGATGCCAGCCCGGTTCCCTAATTTGTTGGTGAATGGCTCGTCTGGCATTGCGGTGGGCATGGCCACCAATATTCCGCCGCACAACCTGAACGAAGTGATTGATGCCTGCCTGCATTTGCTGATCAATCCGGCGGCCAGCATTGACGAGCTGATGGAGATCATCCCGGCGCCCGATTTCCCCACCGCCGGCATCATTTACGGCATCAATGGCGTCAAAGACGGCTACCGTACGGGCCGTGGCCGCGTGGTGATGCGTGCCAAATGCCATTTTGAAGACATCGACAAAGGCCAGCGTCAGTCCATCATCGTCGACGAACTGCCTTACCAGGTCAACAAAAAGACGCTGCAAGAGCGCATGGCCGAGCTGGTGCATGAGAAGAAGATTGAAGGTATCAGCCACATCCAGGACGAGAGCGACAAGAGCGGCATGCGGCTGGTGATTGAGCTCAAGCGCGGTGAAGTGCCTGAAGTGGTGCTGAACAACCTATACAAACAGACGCAGTTGCAAGACACCTTTGGCATCAACATGGTGGCCCTGATCAACGGGCAACCCAAGTTGTGCAATTTGAAGGACTTGCTGGAAGTCTTTTTGGAACACCGCCGCGAAGTCGTCACCCGGCGCACGATCTTCAATCTGCGCAAGGCGCGCGAGCGCGGCCACGTGCTCGAAGGCCTGGCGGTGGCGCTGGCCAACATCGACGAGTTCATCGCCATCATCCGCAACGCGCCCACGCCGCCAGTGGCCAAAGCCGAGCTGATGACAAAAGCCTGGGACAGCGCCCTGGTACGCGAAATGCTGACCCGTACCCGTGCCGATGGCGGCATTGTGAACGCCGATGATTACCGCCCAGACGGACTGGAAAAAGACTTGGGTATGGGCAAAGACGGCCTGTACCGCTTGTCAGACACCCAGGCCCATGAGATTTTGCAGATGCGTTTGCAGCGCCTGACTGGGCTTGAGCAAGACAAGATCGTTGCTGAATACAAAGAGGTGATGGGCGAGATTGAAGATTTGCTGGACATTTTGGCCAAGCCCCAGCGCGTTTCCACCATCATCAAGGATGAGCTGACCGCCATCAAGACCGAGTTTGGCCAAACCAAACTGGGTGCGCGGCGCAGCCTGGTGGAACACAGCTCGTTTGACCTCTCCACAGAAGACCTGATCACCCCGACCGACATGGTGGTGACCTTGAGCCACAGCGGTTACATCAAGAGCCAGCCCTTGAGCGAATACCGCGCTCAAAAACGCGGCGGGCGCGGCAAACAAGCCACCGCCACCAAAGAAGACGATTGGGTAGACCAGCTCTTCATTGCCAACACGCACGACTACATTCTGTGTTTCTCCAACAGGGGCCGTTTGTATTGGCTCAAGGTGTGGGAGGTGCCACAGGGCTCTCGTGGCTCGCGGGGGCGACCCATTGTCAACATGTTCCCGCTACAGGATGGCGAAAAAATTACCGTTGTTTTGCCACTCACGGGTGACACACGCAGCTTTCCGGCATCAGCCTATGTGTTCATGGGCACCAGCATGGGCACGGTCAAAAAGACCTCGCTGGATGAATTCTCGAATCCACGCAAGGCCGGCATCATTGCCGTTGACCTGGACCCGGGCGACTTTTTGATTGGTGCCTCGCTCACCGACGGCACCCATGACGTCATGCTGTTCAGCGACGGCGGGAAGGCTGTGCGCTTTGACGAAAATGACGTGCGCCCGATGGGCCGCAATGCGCGCGGCGTACGCGGCATGATGCTGGAAGACGGCCAAACCGTCATTGCCATGTTGGTGGCCGAAGATGAGCAGCAAAGCGTGCTCACCGCCACCGAAAACGGCTACGGCAAACGCACCAACATCAATGAATACACCCGCCACGGGCGCGGCACCAAGGGCATGATCGCCATCCAGCAATCCGAGCGCAATGGCAAAGTAGTAGCCGCCACGCTGGTGCATGTCGATGACGAGATCATGCTCATCACCGACAAGGGCGTTTTGGTACGAACCCGCGTGGCCGAAATCCGGGAAATGGGCCGTGCCACGCAAGGTGTGACCTTGATCGGGCTGGACGACGGTTCGCGGCTCTCAGGCCTGCAGCGCATCGTGGAGAATGATGCGAATGGCGACGCGGGTGGCGATGCTGGCAGTGCGCCAGATAACACCAACCTTGAAAACCCGGATCTAGACCCTGCTTCATAAATTAGTTGAATTTGTTTTTGTGAAAAATAAACTATAAAAATAAGTATTTTTACTATAAAAAATATAGCTTTTTGTGCAATTATTAACTGAACAATATCGATTATATTTATAGACATTGTTTTGAATATATTTTTAGCCATTTTCAGTGACCACTGCTCCTCAACCCACACCGGCAACTGAAGCCAACAGCCTGGATGCCCTGCGTATCCAGATTGATGCGATGGACAAACAACTGATCGGGCTGCTGAACCAACGCGCTGTTTTGGCTCAGCACGTGGGCGACATCAAACGCGCTGAGGGCTCACCGTTTTACCGCCCAGACCGCGCTTTGCAAGTCATCGAGCGGGTACAGAAAAGCAATCACGGCCCGCTGCTAAACCGCCATGTGGACACGATTTGGCGCGAAATCATGTCGGCCTGCCTCGCCTTGGAATCACCCCAGCGCGTGGCGGTGCTGGGGCCTGCGGGCACTTTCTGCGAGCAGGCTGGTTTGCAGTACTTCGGCAGTGCTGTCGAGCTGGTGTATTGCGCTAATTTTGACGAAGTCTTTCACGCCACCGAAGCCGGCCGGGCACAGTTTGGTGTGGTGGGCGTGGAGAGTTCTGCCGAAGGGGTTGTGACGCGCTCGCTCGATTTGTTTTTGCGCACCCCCACCCAGATGGTTGGTGAAGTCAGCCTGATGGTGCGGCACAACTTGCTGCGGCTTTCCAACTCGCTCGAAGGTATCGAAGTGGTGATGGCGCACGCCCAGGCATTGGCGCAATGCCAGGCGTGGCTTTCCAAAAACCTGCCCAACGCCGAGCGGCGAGCTGTATCCAGCAACGCCGAAGGTGCACGCCAGGCGGCAACCAATCCCGGTTTTGCGGCACTCGCCAGCGACCGCGCCGCCAGCCAGTTTGGTTTGCACATCGCGGTGCCTGCCGTGCAGGACGATGCCCACAACCGCACCCGCTTTGCCGTGATTTGCCTGCCTGAAACACTCTCGACACCGCCAGCCACTGGCAAAGATTGCACCAGCGTAGTGGTGTCGGTGCCCAATCGCCCAGGTGCCCTGCATGATTTGTTGATTCCACTCAAAACACACGGTGTTTCCATGACCCGCTTTGAGTCGCGCCCGGCGCGCACGGGTGAATGGGAATATTATTTTTACATCGATATTGAAGGGCATCCCAGCCAGGCCAATGTGGCCCGTGCGCTGGTTGAGCTTCAGGCCACCTGTGCGTTCTACAAGGTAATCGGCACCTACCCCATCAGTAAATAATGGACTCTCATGTTTGAACAACTGGGCCTGATTGGCTGTGGGCTGATGGGTGGGTCGTTCGCCCTGGCGATGAAGCGGGCTGGCCTGGTCAAACGCGTGGTGGGTTACAGCAAATCGCCATCCACGACCGAACGTGCGCGGCAAATGGGGGTGATTGATATCGAGGCACCATCGGCGCTGCTGGCGGTTTCAGGGGCGGACGTTGTAATGATTGCCGTGCCCGTGTCTGCCACCGAAGCCACCTTCAAGGCCATCAAGCACCTGGTGCGACCAGACATGCTGCTGATGGATTTGGGCTCAACCAAACGCGAAGTCGTGGATGCCAGCCGCCGTGTTTTGCGTGAACAGGTGGGTTGTTTTGTGGCTGCACATCCGGTGGCCGGCAAAGAAGTGTCTGGGGTTGAACATGCCGATGCCGATTTGTACGCCGGCAAACAGGTCATCCTCACACCCATCGAACGCACCAACCCGATTCAGTTGCAAAAGGCGTTTGAGTTGTGGTCTGGCCTGGGTTGCAAAGTCAAGAAAATGACACCGGAAGCCCATGATGCCGCTTTTGCTGCCGTCAGCCATCTGCCCCATTTGGTGTCGTTTGCGTTGATGAACGCCATTGCCGGCCAGCCGGCGGGGCAAGAATACCTGACACTGGCTGGCCCTGGTTTTCGCGATTTCACCCGTATTGCCGCCAGTGACCCGGCCGTTTGGCGCGACATCCTGATTTCGAACCGCGAAGAACTGCTGGCCCAATCCAAACTCTTTCAGCGCAATTTGCAGGCGCTTGAACTGATGATCTCCAGCGGCAATGCCGATGCCCTCGAAGGCCTGATTGACCAGGCCAGCGCAACCCGCGCCAACTGGACCATGACGGCGACCAAACAGCGTTGAGCGCTGGGTCCGCGAAGCGTTCGGCTATCCCATTTGATGTATTCCATTCCGTTTCTGGATCTCCCCGCGCTGTGCGGTGCTTCGGGCACCGTTCTTTTGCCGGGCTCCAAAAGTATTTCCAACCGGGTTTTGTTACTTGCGGCCTTGTGCGACGGCACCACCGTACTGCATGACGCGCTTGAATCTGATGACACGCGGGTCATGTTGGATGCCATTCAACAGCTGGGTTGCCGGGTCACTGAATCAGGGCGATCCATCACCATCCAGGGGTTGGCCGGAAAGATAGCCAACCCCGACGCACACCTCTTCATGGGTAATGCCGGTACGGCCATGCGCCCCCTGACGGCCGCCTTGGCCGTGCTGGGGGGGAACTTCGAGTTGCGAGGTGTGCCCCGCATGCATGAGCGACCCATCAGGGATTTGGTGGACGCATTGAGACCACTGGGCTGCCGAATTGACTATTTGGAAAATGAAGGTTTTCCACCGTTGCGGATCGGCCCACCGGATTTGAAGTTGCAGGCTCCCATCAAGGTTCGGGGCGATGTTTCCAGCCAATTCCTGACAGCCTTGCTGATGGCCTTGCCCTTGGTGACACCTGCGATCCCGCCCTTCGGGTCATCATCGCCAGCGGGCAGCATTGTCATTGAGGTTGAGGGAGAACTCATCTCCAAGCCTTACATCGAAATAACCCTGAATCTGCTGGCCCGGTTTGGGGTGATCATTCAGCGCGAAGGTTGGCAAAAGTTCATCATTTCGCCAGGCTCTAAACTCACCTCACCGGGAGAATTGCATGTCGAAGCTGACGCCTCATCCGCTAGCTATTTTATAGCAATTGGTGCAATTGCCACGAGAACAAAAGGCCTAGACTCCTTAAGGATTGAAGGCGTAGGGCTGAATTCAATTCAGGGCGATATTCAGTTTGTGGACGCAGCCCGAGACATGGGCGCAAGCATCACGGGTGGCCCCAATTGGCTGGAGGTTTCAAACGGCACCTGGCCGCTCACCGCCATTGACATCGATTGCAACCACATCCCTGATGCGGCGATGACATTGGCCATGATGGCGCTGTACGCCGATGGCACCACCACTTTGGTAATTAGCGCGAGTTGGGGGGTGAATGAAACCGACCGGATTGCCGCCATGGCCTGCGAGTTGCGCAAACTGGGCGCCCGGGTTGAAGAAGGTGCCGACTTCATCCGCATCACCCCGCCCACGGCATGGAAACCAGCTGTCATCCATACCTACGACGACCACCGTATGGCCATGTGTTTTTCACTGGCGAGTTTCAACCCCGGCCAATACCCAGTTCGCATTGAAGACCCCCAATGCGTTGCCAAGACTTTCCCGGATTACTTCGAGACGTTTTTTTCGGTTGCCAAAACCGGGCTCGAACAGATCCCGGTCATTTGTGTCGACGGCCCGACCGCATCGGGCAAAGGCACTTTGGCCGCTGTGCTGGCCAGTCGATTGGGTTATGGCTTGCTGGACTCCGGTTCGCTGTACCGGGCCTGTGCGCTGGCTGCGCAGGCTGCTGGCTTGACGATCGGAGCCAGCGACGAGAGCCGTATTGCACATTTGGCGCAACACATGGCCCTGCAGTTTGTCGATGGTCGCGTGAAACTTGATCACCAGGACATCACAGACGTAATTCGCACAGAAGCCGCCGGGATGGACGCCTCCAAAGTGTCCGCCTTGCCGCAGGTTCGCGCCGCGATGATCGCGCTGCAGCACAGCTTTCAGCGGCTGCCGGGCTTGGTCGCCGATGGGCGCGACATGGGCACGGTCATTTTTCCGCAGTCACCACTCAAGGTATTTCTCACGGCAAGTGCTGAAAAACGGGCGGAAAGACGCCTTAAACAATTGATTTCAAAGGGAATTTCGGCTACACTCCCATCTCTTCGAGCGGACTTGGAGGCGCGTGATGAACGGGATTCTTCCCGCGCCATTGCACCCCTCAAGCCCGCAGAAGATGCCCTGTTGCTGAACAACTCGGAATTGACGGTTGAAGAATCCGTTGAGACCGTGATGACTTGGTGGCAAGGCAGGCAGCCGTTCTGAACACGGGTTCAGGCAGCTGCCAAGGCCCCCGTTTGCATCAATACGCCGCGTCAGGCGTGCGCAGGCGGGGATCAACAACCTGTCGTGGACTTGTTCCGCGTCCAACCCGCAACCTGAACCGTTGCACACAAAATGTCTGAATCTTTCGCAGCCCTCTTTGAAGAATCCCAAAAACGTTCCGAAACCCGCATCGGTGAAGTTGTCACCGCCGAGGTGGTCCGCATCGAGCACAACTTTGTCGTTGTCAATGCCGGCCTGAAATCCGAGGCCTATGTGCCTTTGTCAGAATTCAAGACCGACCAAGGCGCACTCGAAGTGCAAGTCGGCGAGTTTGTGTCGGTGGCTATTGTGGCCATGGAAAACGGCTACGGCGACACCATCGTCAGCCGCGACACCGCCAAGCGCCTCGCTTCCTGGATGAGCCTGGAGAAATCCCTCGAATCCGGCGAATTTGTTACCGGCACCACCAGCGGCAAAGTCAAAGGCGGCCTCACCGTTTTGGTCAATGGCATCCGCGCTTTCCTGCCTGGTTCGTTGGTCGACACGCGTCCCACCAAAGACCTCACACCTTACGAAAACAAAACCCTCGAGTTCAAGGTCATCAAGCTGGATCGCAAGCGCAACAACGTCGTGTTGTCCCGCCGTGCCGTGGTCGAAGCCTCGATGGGCGAAGAGCGCGCCAAACTGATGCAGACCTTGAAAGAAGGCTCCATCGTCCAGGGTGTCGTCAAAAACATCACCGAATACGGCGCATTTGTCGATTTGGGCGGCATCGACGGCCTCTTGCACATCACTGACATGGCTTGGCGTCGTGTACGTCACCCGTCTGAAGTGGTGACTGCAGGCCAGGAAATTACCGCCAAGATCCTGAAGTTCGACACCGAGAAAAACCGCGTGTCCCTGGGTCTGAAACAAATGGGCGACGACCCGTGGATGGGCGTGAACCGCCGCTACCCACAGGGCACGCGCATGTTCGGCAAGATCACCAACATCGCCGACTACGGTGCATTTGTCGAACTCGAACCTGGCATCGAAGGTTTGGTGCACGTTTCCGAAATGGATTGGACGAACAAAAACATTGCCCCTTCCAAACTTGTCGCCCTGGGCGATGAAGTCGAAGTCATGGTTTTGGAGATCGACGAAGACAAGCGCCGTATCTCTTTGGGCATGAAGCAATGCCGTGCCAACCCGTGGCAAGAATTTGCCCAAAACACCAAACGCGGCGACCGCGTAAAGGGTCCGATCAAATCCATTACCGATTTCGGCGTATTCGTCGGTCTGGCTGCTGGCATCGACGGTCTGGTGCATTTGTCCGATCTGTCCTGGAATGAAACCGGTGAAGTCGCTGTGCGCAACTACAAAAAGGGCCAGGATGTCGAAGCGCTGGTGTTGGCCGTTGACGTTGACCGCGAGCGCATTTCGTTGGGTATCAAGCAACTTGATTCCGACCCATTCACCACCTTCGTGTCGATCAATGACAAAGGCCAAATCGTCACCGGCAAGGTCAAAACAGTTGACCCCAAAGGCGCCGAGATTGACCTGGGCGATGACATCATTGGTTACCTGCGTGCCTCCGAAATCAGCCGCGACCGTGTTGAAGACGCGCGCAATGTGCTCAAAGAAGGTGACGAAGTCACCGCCGTGGTGGTTAACGTGGATCGCAAGACCCGCAACATCCAGTTGTCGATCAAGGCCAAGGATGCCGCTGATCAAAATGAAGCCATGGCCACCCTGAGCGCCCAGTCGGCTCGTGAAAACGCCGGCACCACCAGCCTGGGAGCCTTGTTGCGCGCCAAGCTCGACAATAACAACAACTGATTGTTCAGCCAACTGGCAATCCGCACCGATGACGCGCTCTGACCTGGTTGAAAAACTGGCTAGCCGTTTTCCGCAGCTGACCCATCGCGATACAGAATACGCCGTCAAGGCGATTCTGGACGCGATGAATGACGCTTTGGTCAAAGGCCACCGGATTGAAGTGCGGGGTTTTGGCAGCTTCTCGGTGAATCGCAGGCCGCCACGCACGGGTCGAAACCCGCGCAGTGGCGAAAGTGTTGAAATACCCGAGAAGCGGGTGCCACACTTCAAGCCAGGAAAGGCCTTGCGCGAATCAGTAGATGCCCGGACACTGGAATTGGAATCCGGAACTGGTGGTTAATCACTGGCTCGTGACGCAAAGTACATCGTTCAGTCAAAAACTAAAATATTGCCAGTGATGGAGGACTGATGAAGCAATTGGGTTGGGTATTGAAATGGCTGCTTTATGGGGCCATTTTTTTTACCTGTTTCGCGTTTGCGCTAAACAACCAGCAAGATGCCGTCTTGCGGTTTTTCTTCGGCAGCCAGCTTCGATTGCCGATGGTGTTGATTGTCCTGGCAGCATTCACGGCGGGCATGGCATTTGGCGCATTGGCCATGGTGCCCCGCTGGTGGCGGCAACGTGGCAAGGCCATCAAGGCTGAACAGACTAAACCCGCTGCACCCGAGCCAGGCAACGATGGAATTTGATATCACCTGGATACTGATCGGACTGCCTCTGGCCTTCGGGCTGGGCTGGCTGGCGTCCAGACTCGACATTCGGCAAATGCGAATTGAGAACCGGCGGGCTCCCAAGGCCTATTTTCGGGGTTTGAATTTCCTGCTGAACGAGCAACAAGATCAAGCCATTGATGCCTTTATCGAGGCAGTCCAAAATGACCCAGACACCTCGGAGTTGCACTTCGCCCTTGGCAATCTTTTTCGCAGACGAGGCGAGTATGAACGTGCGGTGCGCGTCCACGAACACCTGCTTTCCCGGGCCGACCTGACGCAATGGGATCGCCACCGGGCTCAACATGCCCTTGCCATGGACTTTCTGAAAGCCGGACTGCTGGACAGGGCAGAAACAGCGCTTTTGCAATTGGAGGGAACTGAATTTCAGGAACAGGCCCGTTTGGCCCTATTGGCCAACTACGAACGCTCCCGCGATTGGGCTGATGCGGCAAAAATTGCACACCGACTCGAATCAAGTCACCAAGGAAGCTTTTCATCCCGTCTGGCGCACTATTTGTGTGAACAGGCCGAAGCGGCTTCGTCAAAAAACCAGCCCGATGCGGCCAAAGTGCTCCTGTTGGAAGCCATTAAAATGGCACCCCACGCACCCCGCCCCCGTATTGAATTGGCCCGTTTGTATAGCAGCGACGGCAATAGCGTACAGGCCCTTTCGATATTGAATGACGCACTGGATGCCGCGCCCCAGGCGTTCCCCTTGTTTGCCGATCAGTTCGCAACGCAGGCCATTGCCGCTGGTCACCTGGACTTGGCCAAAGCGAGGCTGGAGGCCAGTTATGGGCTCACGCCCTCCCTGGATGTTCTGGAGGCAATGGTAAAAGTGGATCAGGCCATGCAACCGCACCCTGATTCAAGCGGTGCAGCGGCCCGCGATTGGTATGTTCGCCACCTGGAGCGCGAGCCCTCCCTGGTGGCAGCCGCAAAATGGATCGCCGGTGAAAAACTTGAGCACGAGCAATTTCACCCGCTGGTGCAGCGCGCGCTGGACCAAGCCGTTAAGCCTCTGACGCGTTACCGCTGCGCCGCCTGCGGGTTTGAAGCCAAACAACATTTTTGGCAATGCCCTGGCTGTCAGGCTTGGGACAGCTACCCGGCCCGCCGGGTTGAGGAGTTATAAGCCGTGAACAGGCAGTTCGGCAGGCGGTAAAAACGCTGGACAATCAAAACCATGTTGATACCCCCTGAAATCCTTGCCCAGGCCCGCGTACTTGTCGTCGGCGATGTCATGCTAGACCGATATTGGTTCGGCGCAGTTGACCGAATCTCTCCTGAAGCCCCAGTTCCAGTCGTCCGGATAACGCGGGAAGAAGAACGAATTGGCGCTGCTGCCAACGTCGCTTTCAACATTGTCACGTTGGGTGCCCAGGCTTCATTGTTGACGGTTGTCGGAGACGATGATGCAAGCCACAAACTGGAAGCCTTGGTTGCCAAAACCGGCATTCAGCCCTACTTTGGGCGCGATGCGCAACTCAAGACCACCGTGAAATTACGTGTCATTGGCCGACAACAGCAGCTAATCCGCCTTGATTTTGAAAACACGCCGCAAACAGAAGTTCTGGCCAGTCAAACTGCCAGCTTCAATGACCTGGTGACGAGCCATCAAGCGGTGCTTTTTTCGGATTATGGCAAGGGTGGATTGGCGCACGTCAGTGAAATGGTTAGAGCGGCCAAAGCCAGCGGAAAAGCCATTTTGATCGACCCCAAGGGCAATGATTTTTCGCGCTACCGTGGCGCCACAGTCATCACACCAAACCGGGCGGAATTGCAGCAAGTCATTGGTAGCTGGCGTGATGACGCGCATTTGCTCCAGCTTGTGCAAAACCTTCGCGAAGCCTGCGGCCTGCAGGCCATTTTGGTCACCCGAAGTGAAGAAGGCATGACCTTGTTCGATGCCGCCGGAAGCGCCCACGTCAGCGCGCAAGCCCGAGAAGTATTCGACGTCACCGGTGCCGGTGACACCGTGATCGCCACTTTGGCCGCGTTTGTCGCTGCAGGCGTCAGTTTGCGCGATGCATTGCCTTTTGCAAACCAAGCGGGTGGAATCGTCGTCGGCAAGTTCGGCACGGCAACCGTCAGCTACCGGGAGTTGTCTGAAGCTTTGAAAAACCGGTTGGCGACTGCCATCAACCCTTAAGCAGAACTGTTCATGAACCGAATTGTTGTTACAGGCGCCGCCGGTTTTATTGGCAGCAATCTTGTCAAAGGCCTCAATGCAAGGGGGTTCGACGACATCATTGCCGTTGACGACTTGACCCAGGGTGACAAATTCCGAAATTTGGTGGATTTGAAAATTGCCGACTATATTGACGCCGATACGTTTTACCAACGTTTTCAACAAGGCGCTTTTGGGCAGGTCGAGGCCGTATTTCATGAGGGTGCGTGCAGCGACACGATGGAGCCTGACGGCAAATACATGCTTCAGAATAATTACAGCCTGTCCTGCGCCTTGTTTGAGGCATGCCAGAGCCAGGGCACCCGGCTGATGTACGCATCGTCAGCGGCCACGTACGGCGCATCACCTACGTTCAGCGAAACACCGGAATGCGAACGTCCACTGAACGTTTACGGGTATTCCAAGCTGCTCTTTGACCAATACATAAGGCGCCGTTGCGACCTTGGGTTGCAAGCTGCCAAATATCAAGTGGCGGGATTTCGCTACTTCAACGTTTATGGGCCACGGGAGCAGCACAAGGGAAGAATGGCCAGTGTCGCTTTCCACCAGTATCACCAATTTCGTGACAACGGATCCGTGCAGCTTTTTGGCGATTACGGTGGCTACGGCCCTGGCCTGCAAGAGCGTGATTTCGTTTGGATCGATGACGTGGTGGCTGTCAACTTGTGGTTTTTTGATAATCCAGGACAAAGCGGGCTGTTCAATTTGGGCAGTGGCAAGGCCCAACCTTTCAACGATGTTGCATTGGCTGTGGTCAACGCATTGAGAGTGCATGCCGGGTTCGCCGTGTTGGACTTGGAGGCTGCGGTTTCCGAAGGCCTGATCACCTACATGCCGTTTCCGGACGCGTTGCGCGGCAAATACCAATGCCATACCCAGGCCGATCTGGGCCAACTTCGACTGGCCGGATGCGCGCACGAGTTTGCCGATGTTGCGACAGGCGTTGGCCAATACATCGATTGGCTCGCTGCTCAGGGTTAAAACCAATATCTGCCTGCCTTGGCGAGCGGCAAGACACTGGATAATCCGGACTGACGAGACGTTCTGATCTGAACGCGTCAACCACCCGCACCCATTCGCCGTTATGGCCTCACCCTGAGTTGTTGTCAAACGGGGCGATGTTTGTCTAAATTTTATTAACCGAGGAGAATATTCATGATCAAGAAATTGTTGGCCCTGGTGGCCATGTTGTTTGCAGCCGCCGCTTTTGCGGCGGTAGACGTCAACAAAGCCACTGCCGCCGAACTGGACGGCATCAAGGGCATTGGCCCTGCCATTTCAGGAAAAATTCTGGATGAGCGCAAAAAAGGCAACTTCAAGGATTGGAATGACTTTATCGAGCGCGTCAAAGGCGTGGGCGAAGGCAACGCTGCCAAGTTTTCAGCTGAAGGCTTGACGGTAGGCGGAGCCGGTTTCAAGGGCGTAGCCGCTCCAGCGGCCAAGAAAGATGACAAGCCGGTAGCCGCTGCAGCCAAAGACGAAAAACCTGCTGCACCGGCGGCCGCCGCCAAAGAAGCCAAACCCGCCGCCGCACCCGCAGCCGCAGCGAAAGAGGAAAAGAAAGACCCAAAGGCTGAAGCCAAAGCGAAAGCTGATGCTGAGAAAAAGGCAAAAGCTGAAGAAAAAGCCAAAATGGCCGATGAAGCCAAGGCCAAGGCCGCTGCTGACAAAAAAGCGAAAGAAGAGGCTAAGAAGGCCAAAGATGCCAAGCCAATGGCCAAGGATGACAAAAAGGACGACAAGAAGGACGCAAAAGCAGAAGCTGCCAAACCCGCTGCCAGCGCTGCCAAAAAGTAACTTGTTGCTGTTCGCCGGTAGAGCGCCAAATAAAAAACCCGCCTCGGCGGGTTTTTTTGTGAGCTGAAAACCGGATAGTTTATTGCATGCCAGCAGCTGACAACACCGGCAAATCTTCCTGGGCAACACCTGGCCGGGAACTTACCGCTATCGCGGACAAGTTGGCCGGTTTGGCAACCGACCGACCTGTAGAGTCGCCGTTTTCACGGCGTGCAGCCAACTCGGCCTTGGCATTGAAGCCGTAGACCGGAGAGGAAGATGCGGCCAAAGCGAAACAAAAAACAATGGCAGCTGCGACAACAAAGGCGGTAAATAGAATCATGGCGTGCTCCTGATTTGATGACTTTGAGTTTAGAGACGCCCCTCAAAAACGCATCTGCACAAAGTCACACTTTTATACGAACATCAACAGAAAACGCTGCTTTTGTGACAAAGCTCACACTTTCAAAGCCGATTTTGCGCGGGTGCTTTGACGAAAATGTGACAGCCCCTCTATTCCAGTTAGGCCGCCTAAACTGGCACCCCATACCCCCCTCCGCCCAGGGTATGAATCTCAAAGATGTCCCCGGCCTGCATTTGCACCTGCCCGATATGGCCGAGGTTTTCGACATCCCCATTCCGGCGCACGACACGGTTTAGCCCGACCGCACCAGGTTCTCCGCCAGCCATCCCAAACGACGGATAGATGCGGCCATTCGACAGAATGCTGGCCGTCATGGGCTCCAGGAACTGCACCCGGCGAATGCCCCCGTTGCCCCCCCGCCAACGCCCATTGCCACCCGATCCAATGCGTATGGCATAACTCTCCAACCGCACCGGAAAGCGGAACTCAAAAACCTCGGGGTCCGTCAGCCGCGAATTGGTCATGTGGGCCTGCACCACACTGCAGCCTGCGAAACCGCCTGTCAGGTGCCCTTCATCATCAAAAACGGCACCAGCGCCGGTTCCGCCTGAAATGGTTTCGTAATACTGATATTCGGCATTGCCAAAGGTGAAGTTGTTCATGGAGCATTGGCTGCCTGCCATCACGCCCAAAGCACCCAACAAGGCATTGGTGATGCAGCTCGATGTTTCAACGTTCCCCGCCACGACGGATGCCGGGGGCCGGGGGTTCAACATCGAACCCTCGGGGATGATGACTTGAATCGGTTTCAGGCAGCCCGCGTTCAACGGAATGTCGTCACCCACCAGGGCACGAAACACATACAAAACCGCGGCCATGCATACGGCGGTCGGCGCGTTGAAGTTATTCACCTGTTGAGGCGAAGTACCGGTGAAATCAACCACCGCCTGGCGCGTTTGCGCATTGACCCGCAGTACCACCTGAATATGCGCTCCGTTATCCATGGGAAGCCGGAACGAGCTGCCGACCCAGGAGTCTTCGAGGCCATTGACCGAAGCCGTTGCCGATAGACCGGCAGTGGTCTCCACCAAACGCAATCGTTTTGCCAATCCTTCAATGACACAACGAACCGACTCTTCCGCGTTGTCCTGGACATGGCCCATGTAAGCCTGCACAGTTTGAAGGCCAAACTCAGTCACCATTCTGCGCAACTCTTGCACACCCTTTTCATTGGCAGCGATTTGTGCCTTCAAGTCGGCCAGATTTTGTTGCGGATTGCGTGCAGGGAATTCATCATGGGTCAGCAGGCGCAAGATATCGGCTTCCTGCAAAATACCGCGTTTGACCAGCTTGACGTTATTTAGCTGAACGCCCTCCTCTTCAATCAGGGTAGAGAAAGGTGGCATGGAGCCGGGTGAAATACCCCCAACATCGGCGTGGTGGCCACGTGAGCCCACATAAAAAGTCGGCTGGGCATCGCTACTGTCGCTCAGGTACACCGGGGTGATTACGGTGATGTCGGGCAAGTGGGTTCCGCCGTGGTAGGGGTCGTTCAGAACAAACACGTCACCTGGTGCCATGTTTCCCTGGTTTTCCTGAATCACCGTCTTGATGCTTTCACCCATGGAGCCCAAGTGCACGGGCATGTGCGGTGCGTTGGCGATCAGGTTGCCTTGTGCGTCGAACAAAGCACAACTGAAATCAAGCCGCTCTTTGATATTCACCGAGTGGGCGGTATTTTGCAATTGCAAGCCCATTTGTTCGGCGATGTTCATGAAGAGGTTGTTGAACACCTCCAGCAGCACCGGATCCGCCGTGGTGCCGGCCGCAAAGGTGACCTGACGCGGCAACCGCCGCACCAGCACCAAATGGTTTTTTTCAGTGAGGGTTGCGGACCAGCCCGGTTCGACGACCGTCGTCGCATTTTTTTCTGCAATGATGGCGGGCCCGGCGATGTTATCGCCCGCACGCATGTCTTCACGTACTACCAGGGCCGCGTCATGCCACTGGCCCCCCGAATACATGGCGACCCGCTCACGCCCCAAGCCGGATTCGGTTTTGTCGCGCGGCGCTTGGGCGATTTCTGCATTTTCCTGCGGTGCATCGCCCGGAATCACCGCTTCAACCGAGATGGCTTCAACCATCAGCGCTTTGCCAGTCATCAGGAAAGCGAAACGTTGCCGATAGGCCGATTCGAACGACGCTTGAATTGCAGTTTGGATGCTCTCAAGAAAAACTTCGTTGGGCATGCCGCCCGCTGGCAGCCCCAGCTGCGGGAAAACCACCACCAGCGCGGCATCACTGCCTTCATACCGAACATGTACCCGGCGCAGAAGGCTGATGGGCTTATCTTCGCCCTGCTGGCGTTCAAGCTCTGATTTGGCGCGTCCGCACAGCCCATCCAGCTGTACCAGTATCTCAGGCAGAGCCTGCACCGTCAGCCGCTTCTCCACCGCTTGTTCCTTGCTGACAGATTGATCCGCCAATCCCATGCCGTAGGCTGACAAAACGCCTGCCAGCGGATGCACAAACACCTGCGTCATTCCCAAAGCGTCGGCAACCAGACAAGCATGTTGTCCACCGGCACCACCAAAACACTGCAAGGTGTAGCGCGTCACGTCATACCCGCGCGCAACGCTGATTTTTTTGATGGCATTGGCCATTTGCTGCACGGCGATCTGAATGAAACCTTCGGCACAGTCTTCAGCCGTTCTGCCGGTCTGCATTGCCAAATCAGCAAAACGGGTCTGCACCACCGCCAGATCCAACGCTTCGTTGCCAGCGGGACCGAACACTTTGGGAAAGTAACGCGGCTGCACCTTGCCGACCAGCACATTGGCATCCGTCACCGCCAAAGGGCCTCCACGGCGGTAACTTGCGGGGCCTGGGTTGGCCCCGGCACTTTGCGGGCCCACCCTGAAGCGGGCACCATCAAACGCCAGCAGTGAACCGCCCCCGGCGGCCACCGTATGGATGCTCATCATCGGTGCCCGCATGCGCACGCCGGCTACTTGTGTCTCAAATTCACGTTCAAACTCGCCGGCATAGTGTGACACGTCTGTCGACGTGCCGCCCATGTCAAAACCGATCACTTTGGGATGCCCACCCAGGGTTGCAGTGCGCGCCATCCCTACGATGCCACCGGCGGGCCCGCTCAGGATGGCATCTTTGCCAGCAAATGCGCGAGCATCCGCCAGGCCGCCGGACGACTGCATGAAAAGCAGTTTCACCCCGGGCATTTCGTCGGCCACCTGGTCCACGTACTGCTTCAAAATTGGCGACAAATAGGCATCCACCACCGTGGTGTCGCCCCGGCTGACGAACTTCATCAACGGGCTGACCTCGTGTGAGGTGCTGACCTGGGTGAATCCGGCTTCCAGGGCCAGCCGTTTGGCGGCGCGCTCATGCGTTGTAAACCGGTAGCCATGCATGAAAACGATCGCCACACTGCGCAGGCCGTTGGCAAATTCCCGGGCCAGCGCCTGCCTCAAATGCGGCTCATCCAGTGGAACCACCACTTCGCCATGGGCACCCACCCGCTCGCTGGCTTCCACCACCGACGCGTACAGCAGTTCAGGCAAAACAATCTGGCGTTCGAAAATTTTGGGCCGGTTTTGGTAAGCGATGCGCAACGCGTCTTTGAACCCGGCGGTGGTGACCAGGAGTGTCGGCGCGCCTTTGCGTTCAAGCAATGCATTGGTTGCGACCGTGGTGCCCATCTTGACGCACTCCACCCATTCCGGTGTCACCGGTTCGCCTGGCGCCAACCCCAACAAATGCCGGATGCCGGCAACTGCCGCGTCACGGTACCGCCCAGGGTTTTCCGACAGCAGTTTGTGGGTGACCAACTGGCCATCCGGGCGCTTGCCCACAACGTCGGTGAACGTGCCGCCCCGATCGACCCAGAACTGCCATTTGGCAGATGACGACGCAGCGTTCGGAGAAACGGACAAGGCCTGATTTCGCATGTAGATGCTCCGATGTCTAAAGGCTGGCGGCCGAGCGGGCGGCCTGGTCATAAATGCCCGACAGCAGGCGCAACAAGCGGGCCAGATCGCCAATCTCGCGGTTCAAACCGGCATCGGCGTTCAAGGCTTCAATCAGGCAGGATTCACGTACGGCCCGATATCGCTCTACGGCTGCGCGGCCCGCTTCAGTTGAGGCGTAGGTCACATCTTTGCCACTCTTGCTGGACACCACTACCCCCAGGATTTGCAGTTTTTTGAGTGAGTAGTTGATTAAATGCGTGTCTTCCACATTCATGATGAAGCAGATATCTGCAAGACGTTTGTTGCGGGCCCGGTGGGTAACGTGGTGCAACACTAGTACATCGAGCGGCGTCAGATCCTTAAGCCCTGCGGCGCTCATGCAATGCACGATCCAGCGGTGAAATGCATTGCCCGCGACGATGAGACCAAACTCGAATTCGCTCATTTCAGCGCTGCGTGGCGAAACCAAATGGGCTGACGAGACGATGGGTGCACCGCCGGGGGCCGAAGGCGTGGAAACCGGATTTTTT
>JANOWY010000308.1:0-11234 GCA_031418135.1 Rhodoferax sp.
AATTTGTCAGTTCGCTCTGAGCGGGGATGGGCGTAGCGTTTTGCGGCGGGTTAAAACGTTGATTCCGCCCGGTTCGGCCAGTCAGCCCGATTAACAGCCGGGGCATTCAGACTGTTTTTTGAATGCCCAACCAGCACCACCGCTATAAATTTTTTATACTGAGGATATATTCGAAATTAAAAGTGAATATTGTTCAAATGCTTATTGCATAATTAGATACTTATATTATAGTAAATATGTATTAAATTAGCATATTAAAATTAATTAATTAATAATATTACGTCTTTTTTAAAGCACTTTTTAATACGGCAATAATCACCGTCCAATGCGCCCGCTCGACGGGCATCACTGAAAGCCGGTTGCCGCGCTGAAGCAGCCGCATATTGGCCAAAGCTTCCATGCTGCGCAGCTCGGGCAGACTTATCAACCGCGTTTTGCGCAGCGCCTTCACATCCAGCAGCAGCCATCGCGGTGCCTCTGGTTTTGATTTCGCGTCGAAATACGGCGAGGTGGCATCAAACTGGGTGGGGTCGGGCCGCGTGCCAGAGGCCACCTGGGCGATGCCCGCAATGCCCGGTTCGGCACAGCTGGAGTGGTAAAACAGCACCCCATCGCCCACCTGCATGCCATCGCGCATAAAGTTGCGCGCCTGGCAATTGCGCACACCAAACCAAGGCACGGTTTGCCGGGGCGCGGCCAGCGCGTCGTCAATCGACACTTCGTCGGGCTCGGACTTCATCAGCCAGCAGCGAGCCGGGGCGTGGGGCATGGTGGGTCTCCAGTTGGGCCGTTGGCCAAGGGCAACGTCAAATTGAGTATGCCACCGCCCGCCCGCGTCGCTGCAACCCGGCAAACTCCAACGATGCCATCACCAACACCCACAAGGAATTGAACACCAGGTAGCTGACACCGAGCGCCGTGTAGTTGCCGATCGGTTGGAACACTACGGCAGCGCTGGCGGCAACGTGCAACGCCCCACCTGCCAGGCTGACGGCTGCATCGACCACCAGCACCTGTTTCAGGAACCGGTTGGGCGGCGGGTTGGAGATCGCGTTGAATTCAGATGTGGACATGGTTTTCCTTTACGGGCTTGCAGGTATATGAATGGCCGCAATCTTTGCCCAGGTTCGTCCCGAACACGATTACCTGGCAGGTAAGGCCAACGCGCCGGTTCTGGCTCAAAATCTGGCCATGAACCCCGCTCCACGAACCCACGCGACACCCTTTGGTGACCACTTGCGCCATTGGCGCCAACGGCGGCGCTTAAGCCAGCTCGACTTGGCCGCAGATGCCGACATTTCTACCCGCCACCTGAGCTTTGTCGAAACCGGCCGCGCCAACCCCAGCCGCGAGATGGTGCTGCGCCTGTGCGCCCGCATGGACGTGCCCTTGCGTGAACGCAATGCGCTGCTGGTGGCCGCTGGTTACGCGCCGATGTACCGTGAAAGCCGCCTGGACGATGCCAACTTTGCCCCGGCGCGCGCTGCCGTCGACCTGATTTTGAAAAGCCACGAGCCCTACCCCGCGCTGGCCGTGGATAGGCACTGGAACCTGCTAGCCACCCTCCGCATGGTGCCGCTACCGCTGACGGGCGTTGCACCCGGCTTGCTGCAACCCGCCGACGGCCGCTTGCCCAATGTGTTGCGCATCAGCCTGCATGAAATGGCGCTTGAAACCTTTTTCCCGGCAGACGATTTCACGCGCTTGGCGTTACAACAACATGGCTGAACCCCTCAAAAACCACTACGGCCCCGACGTACCCGCCCTCCTGGCAAAGTCGATTGCTGCCGTGCACCCCAAGTTCCCGGCCAAGGCATTTGTGAAAGACGCGTTGACCGGGTTCGAAGCGCTGGAACTCACCGGTCGGGGCCGCCATCTGGCAGCTGTTTTGCAACGGCACCTGCCCGCCAACTACCCCGAAGCCATTGACGTCCTGGTGCGCGCGAGCGCCTTGCCCATTGAGCGCAGCGTGGCCACCGGCATGGCCAGTTTTTTCTACATGCCGCACTGCTTTTTTGTAGCCGAACACGGTTTGGGCCATTTGGCCGAATCGTTCGCCGCGCAACACGCCCTGACACAAAAATTCACCTGCGAATTCTCCATCCGGCCGTTTTTGATCCATCACCCCAAGGCCACGCTGGCGCAGTTGCGCGAATGGGCCCAAGACCCCAGCGACCATGTGCGCCGCCTGGTGTCTGAAGGCACGCGCCCGCGCCTGCCCTGGGCGATGCGCCTGCCCGCGTTTCAGGCCGACCCACGCCCGGTAATTGAACTGCTGGAGCTACTCAAAGACGATCCCGCCTTGTATGTGCGCCGCTCGGTCGCCAACAACCTGAATGACATTGGCAAAGACAACCCCCAGGTGCAGGTAGATGTTGCCAAACGCTGGCGCGTCAACGCCAGCCCCGAGCGTGAATGGGTGGTGCGCCACGCGCTGCGTTGGGCCGTCAAACAAGGCGATGCGGGTGCGCTCAAGGCACTCGGGTTTGGCAAGGCGGTCGCGGTTGAAATGCGTTGGCCGGTCATCTCGCCCGGCAAAGCAGTGATCGGTGGCGCAGTGACCATCGAATTTGCCTTGCACAACCCCGCCCCAAAAGCCCAGGATTGGATGGTGGATTTGGCGATTCATTACGTCAAGGCCAATGGCGGTACCCGTGCCAAGGTGTTCAAGCTTAAAGCCGTCACGCTGGCAGCTGGAGCCACTGAAAATTTCCGCAAAACCCTATCCCTGAAAGAGATGACAACGCGCAAACACTTCGCCGGTTTGCACCGGGTAGAGGCTCTGGTGAACGGGCAGGCGATTGCAGTGGGCGATTTTCAGTTGGGTCGTTGAGTCTGCAAAACCAGGCGGCATAGCCACCCAGTTTCGCAACGGTTTGACTGGAAGGCGCAATGTCCAAGACAGCGCGGCTGTATGCGTATTCGTCCGGCCCAAGGAGGAGAAAACCTTCGCGTGTTGGCTGGGTTGGCTTTGGCGAGAGCACTGCTGAGCACCAACCCAAAGTGCGCGATGGTCTCAAGCGCAAGTAGATACCCTATGCCCCGTCACCTCAAAACGAATCATTTGGGAACGGAATTACTTGAGCATCAAGGCCAGCCCGATCAACGCCAGAAACGTCAACAACACCCGCCGAAACCAGACCTCGCTCAGACGATGGCGAATGCGCTTGCCCAGCGCCATGCCGATGAAGACCGGGCCCATGGCCAGAGCCGACAGCAGCATCTCCATCCAGCCCATGCGCCCCACCCACGCCATGGCCAGATAGAGCGGTATGGACGCAGCCAGGTAAATCACGCTGATGGTTCCGACAAAACTCTCGCGCGGCAGTCGCAGCGCCATCAGGTAGGTGATGATGATCGGCCCGGTGAGTGACGAGATGCCGCCCATGACGCCCGACAGCGTGCCCACTGCCCAACTGGCGAGCTTTTCGTTTTTTTCCGAAATGTCCAGCTGTGGCGTGAAGGCCATCAGGATGACCGCGGTGAACACCGCTACCGCCAGCATGATGTTGAGCCCCTGCGCCGACAGCGCCAGCGTCAGCGGCACGGTGATGATGGTGGTCACCACCAGCGACACCAGCAACGGGGTAAAACGCCGCACGTGCTGCAAAGGCGCATCACTGTCGATCAGCTGCCACACGTTGGAACTCAACACCGGGATGGCCATCAGCGCAATGGCGAAATGCGTGGGCAACATCAGCGAGAGCAGCGGCACCACCACCAGCGGCAGGCCAACACCCAGCGTGCCTTTGACGATGCCACCCAACACAAAGGCCAGCAAGCACAGGCCGAGCGTGAGCGGTGTCCATTCGGGCAATACCAATGTCTGGAACCAGCTCATGGCGTGGCGTGGCAAAAATTGCCGACGGGGCGACGGTCAAATGACAAAGGATTCCAGCGATTCAGGCGCGAACAATTCGCGCGGTGCCAGCAGCCGTTTGGACAAACCCTGCTCATGGTGATAGCGCAAAAACGTGCTGAGCGTGGCCTCGTTTTTCTCCAGGCCATAAGGCCAGAAATCGTCGCCCATGTCGCGCCTGACCTGCTCCACGTGAGCCGTCAGCCAGGGCAACATGGTTTTGAGCGCTGCCGTTTCGGCCAGGTCGTCGTAGCTGCGGCGTTGGGCTTCTTTGAAGGCCTTCATCAGTGATTGCGCCACCCAGCGGTTAGCCTCATACACCTCGCGCCGGATCGCGATGGTGTGCATGATCGGGAAAATACCGGTTTCTTTGAAGTAGTTGCGCTCCACCGGTTCAAAATCTTCAAACAGGCGTTTGACGCGATCGGGCCGGCTGCGAAAGGTGGACGGCATGCGCGCGGTGTACAGCGCGTCAATCTCGCCGTCGGCCAGCATCTGCGCCAGCGTCTGGGTGGGGCCAATGGGCTGCAGCTTGATGTTGGATGGCAAATCAAGCTTGAGTTTTTCAGAACGGCCCGGTGTCTCCTCGCCGCCAGTGAAGTAGGTCACGCTGTCAACCGGCACGCCGTAGTGGTCTTGCAAAATGCCGCGAATCCACACGGGCGCGGTCATCTGGTATTCAGGGGTGCCCACCCGTTTGCCGATCAGGTCTTGGGTACTTCGGATGCCCGCATCGGCATTCACGTAAATACACGAATGGCGGAAGAAGCGCGACGGAAACACCGGTATGGCGATGAACGGCTGAGGTTGGCGCGTCAGCGAAACCGAGTAAGAAGACAGCGACATCTCGGCCACGTCAAATTCCTGATGCCGCAGCATGCGAAAGAAGGTTTCTTCCACCGGCATGTTGAGGTAATTCAGGTCAATGCCGTCAGGCAGCACCCGGCCATCCATCAAAGCGCGGGTGCGGTCGTAATCCCAGCAGCCGAAGCTGAGTTTGAGTTTTGTCATTGTTCGGGCTTGATGCCGGAGGCGACGATGGCTTTGGCCAAACGCTCGTTTTCGGCCAGTATGGCTTTGTCATACTCCGCCGGGCTGCTGCCAATCGGGTCAATTCCCGCGTTGGTGAAGGTCTGGATAACCTCGGGCATTTTGGCGATGAGCGCCATCTCGGAAGCGATACGGTCAATTGCCGCCGCCGGGGTTCCGGCACCGGCCAGCACCCCGACGATGGGCGCAAAGTCAAAACCCGGAATCAGCTGCTCTGCCAAGGTGGGGATGTTGGGCATCTGGCTCGAGCGCTGCGCTGCGTTGGAGATCAGCAGCTTGAGCTGGCCCGATTTCACAAACCCGCCGATGGACGGCAGCGCCGAGAACAACACGTCTACCTGCCCACCTACCAGCGCGGGCACCGATTGCCCAGTGCCTTTGAAAGGCACATGGGTCATGTCCAGTCCGAGCGCAACCTTCATCGCTTCGGTGGTCAAGTGATGGGTGCTGCCAACGCCGGAAGAGCCATAGTTGATGGTGCCGGGCTTGGCTTTTACCAAGGCCATGAATTCTGCAAAGTTGTTGACCGGGATCTTCGGATTGACCGCCAGGTACAAGGCGGCCCGCCCGCCGAGCGACACCGGCAGAAAATCTTTTTTGTAGTCGTAGGACAGGTTTTTATAAATGGCCGGGTTCACCGAGAACATGGAGCCGTCGGTCACCAAAAACGTGTAGCCGTCTTTGGGCGACGATTGAATGACTTGCGCTGCCACCACACCATTGGCACCGGGCTTGTTGTCGATCACCACCGACTGCCCCAGCCGCTCCGACAGGCGCTGGGCGTAGACCCGGGCCACCGTGTCCGGGAAACCGCCGGCCGGGTAAGGCACCACAAACTTGATTGGCTTGTTCGGGTAGGCACCCTGGCTTTGCGCGGTCAGCGGCATCAACCCCAACAGGGCTGACAAAGCCACGGCTGACAGCGCGGTGGCATGCAAAAAGGGGCGACGGTTCATCGTGAATCTCCGGCAATGGGGGCTGGTGTGTTGGGCGGTGTGGAATAGGAGGGCTCCAGCGCCGGCAAATCGGCATCCCACACCACCGCAGCAGCATACTCCCGCCAATCCTCACTTTTGGGGATGATGGCCTGAAAAGCGCACACTGAAGGAGGGATTGCGCCCGCGCCGGTTCCGATGGCTGGCGCACCGGCTTGAAAGGCCTTGACGGCATCGAGCATTTGTTTGCGAAATTCGACGATGGCCAGATCACTGGCGCCCAGGCGGTTGTGCGAACGGTCGGCCAGCGGGCCCATGGTGACCCACATGGCGATGTCCTGGTTCGGAAACCCGGTGATGCCGGTGAAATTGCCCGCCTTCATGGCGGCACGGTCTTGCCAAAAATGGTTGCCCCGGTTGCGCAAAGGGCGGTAGGTGTCGTCGAGGTCCACGCCCACTTCCTGATGCAAAAACTGGCGCCAGGTGGCAGTGTCTGGCGTTTGATCCGGATGGCCCCAGGCGATGAAATAAAAGGCTGTGTTTGTGTCGTCCAGCGGCACGTTGATGTTGGCCACGTTGTACAAATTATTGGGCGGAATCAGCGCCGCAGCCGGGGCCACAAAAACGGTGGTGCGCACGTACTCATTGACCGCTGCGTTCTGGATGGGCCGCCGTATCGCCGCATACCGGAAGCCATAACTGCCGCGCTGCACCTGCATGCGGGGCGCCTTGTCGGTAGAGGGGCGCAACCAGGTGTTTGCGGTCGCCTGCGCGCCTTGCACCCGCGCAGGCACCATGTCGGATGAATGCAGGCTGGAGCTGTGCGCTGAATCAATCGCGCCTTCCAGAATCTGCGCCCAATTGCAGGGAATGATGGCTTTGGCAATCGTTACACGGGCATGGGCGGTGGGCGCCCAGGCAGGTGGCACGAAAGCGGGCTGGGTGTCTGCCGGGCCCATGTAGGCCCACACAAAACCGCCCCATTCTTGCGTGGGGTAAGCCCGGTGTTTGACCTTTTGCGCCATGCCGCTGGCGACTGGCTCGGAAACCATTTCCAGCACGTTCCCCTGCACGTCCATCTTCCAGCCGTGGTAGAGGCAACGCAAGCCACAGTTTTCATTGCGCCCCAACACCAGCGAAGCGCGTCGGTGCGGGCAGTATTCGTCCATCACGCCAACGCGGCCCAAGGTATCGCGGAACACCACCAGGTCTTCTCCCAGCACCCGGGCTTTGACCGGCGTGCCGTCGGGTTCGCTCACCTCTTCCAGCAGGCAGACGGGCGTCCAGTGCCTGCGCATCAACTGGCCCATGGGGGCCTGGCCGCCCTGGTCGTCGAGCACCCGGCACAACAAACTGTTTTCTTCACGTGTCAGCATACTTGCAAAACCATGAGGCTGAGGTTATTCTTAGGAGGCTAAGAGTTTAACGGTATTCAAATTCATGTCAACCCAAGAACCCCCCTTCCGGGAATTGCAGGTCACGCAAAAGCGGCAGGTCGCCCAGCATGTCACCTGGTTTGAGTTGCGCAATCCCGAGCGGCAGCCGCTGGCACCTTTCAGCGCGGGGGCGCACATCACGGTAGTGACGCCGTCGGGCATGCGGCGCAATTACTCCTTGTGCGGCGACCCCCAGGAAACAGAAACCTATTGCATTGCCGTCAAGCGTGACGCATTGGGCCGTGGCGGCTCGATGTCGATGGCCGACGCATTGGGCGTTGGCAGCCGTTTGTTCACCAGCGAGCCCCGCAATAACTTTGCGCTGGACAGTGCAGCCCCAAACTTCCTGTTCATCGCCGGCGGCATTGGCATCACACCGATTTTGTCGATGATGCGGCAGCTCAGGCACCGGCCGGGCAGCCGGTTCCGGCTCGTTTATTGCACCCGCGATGCACTACAAACGGCCTTCATCGACGAACTGGCCACCGAGTTCCCCGATCAATGTGTGATCCACCATGACAACGGCGACGCGGCGCGGGCCTATGACTTGTGGCCGGCCCTGGAAACCCCATCGGCGGCGCATGTCTATTGCTGTGGCCCCAAGGGGTTGATGGAATCCGTGGCCGATATGTCGGGCCACTGGCCTTCGCACCAGATTCACTTCGAGAGTTTTGGCGTGGACGCCGCGTCGTTGCCACCCAGCCAGCCGTTCAATGTGCGGGTGCAAACCCGTGGCGGGGATGAAGTCATCCGGGTGAGTGCCGAAGAAACCCTCTTGCAAGCCCTGCGCCGATGTGGGCACCGGGTGCCCAGCTCGTGCGAGAGCGGCACCTGTGGCACCTGCCGCGTCACCCTCGTGCAGGGCGAAGTCGACCACCGCGACAGGGTGTTGATGGCGGACGAAAGGCAGACCTGCATCATGCCTTGCGTTTCGCGGGCCCAATCGGCGGAACTGGTGCTGGCCCTATGACCCATGCAACCCCAGCACCAATCGCGGCCGCCAACCACCCGCCCCTGCGGGTGGGCGTTATCGGCCTGGGCCGGGCGTTCACCTTGATGTTGCCCACTTTTTTACTGGATCAACGCATCAAACTGGTTGCCGCCGCAGACCCGGTGGCAGCGGCCCGCCTACAGTTTGAGGCGGACTTCAACAGCCCCACCTATGAGGACGCACGCGCCCTGTGCGCCAACCCGGATATCGATGTGGTCTACATCGGGTCACCGCACCAGTTTCATGCGCAGCACACGCAATGGGCCGCAGACCATGGCAAACACGTATTGGTTGAAAAACCCATGGCGCTGACCCTGGCCGAATGCACGCAAATGGTCGACGCTGCGCGGCGCAACGGCGTGCACCTGGTGGTCGGGCACAGCCACAGTTTTGACCGGCCCATTCAACGGGCCAAACAGCTGATTGACAGCGGCATTTATGGCGCGGTGAAGATGATCACCACCTTCAACTACACCGATTTTCTGTACCGGCCACGCCGCCCGGAAGAACTTGACACCCGTGCTGGTGGAGGCGTGGTGCACAGCCAAGCGGCGCACCAGATGGATATCGTTCGCTTGCTGGGTGGCGGGCGCGTCGCCAGCGTACGCGCCCACACCGGCACATGGGATGCCACCCGCCCCACCGAGGGCGCGTACAGCGCCCTGCTTAGGTTTGATAACGGTGCGTTTGCAGCGGCAACCTACAGCGGCTACGGCCATTTTGATTCTGACGAATTGATGGGCAACATTGGCGAAATGGGCCAAACCAAAAACCCGTCTGATTACGGACAGGCGCGCAAACGCTTGTCAAACGTCGCCTCCGCCCAGGCCGAGACAGCCCTGAAGGCGGCACGCAACTACGGCGGAACTGCTTATGTGACTGACGCGAGTGCCAATGCGGCTGCCCCACGTTCACCCCTGGCGCATCAGCATTTCGGCCATCTGGTGGTCAGTTGTGAGCGGGCCGACTTGAAACCCGGCCCGACTGGCATTGCCATTTATGCCGATGATCAAATCCATTTTGAAACCCTTGCACCACCCGCCATCCCCCGCGTGGCGGTGATTGACGAATTGTGGAATGCAGTGGTGCACCAGCAGGTACCTTTTCACAGCGGCGAATGGGCGCGTGCCACCACGGCGGTTTGCCTGGCGTTGCTGGAATCTGCAGAAACAGGGTGTGACCTGCGGCCACCCTTCCAGATTGAGGCAAGGCAGCCATGAAGGCGCGAAAGACGCACGCAGTCCCGCCATTGGCAGCCGCAGCAACCCATCATCCTTTGTTGCGGCATTGGCGCGAGGCGGTGCCGCATGACCGCCTGGCGCACCTGGTGCGCGATGCCTCCCGCGCGTTCCAGAAAAGCCTGCAAATACGTTTGGCGCAACAACAGATTGCGTTTGGCCATTGGACGTTTTTACGCATCCTGTGGGAATCCGATGGCCTGACGCAAAAGGAACTCAGCGAACGCGCCGGGGTGATGGAACCCAGCACGTTTGCCGCCATGAAAGCCATGGAAACGCTGGGCTACATTGAACGCAAACAATTGCCCACCAACCGCAAGAATGTTTACGTGCACCTGACCGCCCACGGCTGTGCGCTCAAACGCAAACTGGTACCGCTGGCGATTGAGTCCAACCATGTCGCCGTGCAAAACCTCACGGAGCAAGATGTCCAGACCACGCGCCGGGTGCTGCTGGCGATGATTGAAAACCTGACGGCGGACGATCTGACCAATGCCAGCATGAACCCGGGCACAAAACCTGGCACAAAACCCGGCGCGAATCGCAGCGCCCCTTCGCCGCCCAAACGCAAAAAGCCGCTGGCTTGAAGACCAGCGGCCTGCGCACGTTCAGTGGCTGGCGCTGGTCAGATCAGCGTCACACCCGTTTTGGATTGCAGCAACTCGCGCGTCACGCCGGGGGCCATCTCCACCACTTTGAGGCCTTGCGGCGTGACATCCATCACGGCCAAATCGGTGATGATGCGGTCTACCACCGCCACACCGGTCAGCGGCAGGGTGCACTGCGGCAAGATTTTCAGGTCTTCGCTGCCGTCTTTCTTTTTGGCGACGTGCTCCATCAGCACGATGACGCGTTTCACACCCGCCACCAGATCCATCGCACCGCCCATGCCCTTGACCATTTTGCCGGGGATCATCCAGTTGGCCAGGTCACCCTTTTCGCTGACCTGCATCGCCCCCAGGATTGACAAGTTGATCTTGCCGCCGCGGATCATGGCAAAACTGTCGTGGCTGCCAAAAATGCTGCTGCCCTTGATGGTGGTCACCGTTTGTTTGCCGGCGTTGATGAGGTCGGCATCGACTTCGTCTTCGGTCGGAAAAGCACCAATACCCAGCATGCCGTTTTCGGACTGCAGCCAGACTTCTTTGGTGGCGGGCACGTGGTTGGCCACCAGCGTCGGGATACCAATACCCAGGTTGACGTAAAAACCGTCTTCGAGTTCTTGCGCCGCACGGGCCGCCATTTGGTCTTGATTCCAGCTCATGAAAATTCCTTAAAGTGTTGAGGACAGAGCTGGCGCGCTTCGCGTAGCTGCGGGCTGTCCCCCAAAGTTATCAGATTCCTGATTTTTCGGTGATGGTGCGTTTTTCAATGCGTTTTTCGGGCGTGGCATTGAGCACGATGCGGTGCACATAAATACCCGGCAGGTGAATGTCGTCCGGGGCCAATTCGCCCACCTCAACGATCTGCTCGACTTCCACGATACACACCTTGCCGGCCATGGCTACGGCCGGGTTGAAGTTGCGGGCCGTGAGGTTGAAGCGCAAGTTGCCGCTGGTGTCAGCGATTTGCGCCTTGACAAGCGACACATCTGGCACCAATGAACGTTCCATCACATAGGTTTCGCCATCAAATTCGCGCAGTTCCTTGCCTTCTGCCACTTGGGTACCCACGCCGGTTTTGGTGAAGAAAGCCGGAATGCCAGCGCCGCCGGCCCGCAGCTTT
>JANOWY010000309.1:0-2484 GCA_031418135.1 Rhodoferax sp.
GCAACGCCTTGCCGGATTTTGACGAACGCAACGGTTTGACCGGGCAACACTTGGTGGTGCTGTTCAAGTGGACCGAAGCCGAATTTTTGGCGCACACCGAAGGCAGCCCGATCCGGCGCGTCGGCTACCAGCGCTGGCAACGCAACCTGGCCGTGGCCATGGGCAATGCGCTGCGTGTGCAAAACGACCCGGAAATCCGGCAGGCTTTGCAACAAAGCCTGGCACCAGGTCATGCCAGTAATGATGATCTGGTGCGTGAGCACGTGATGTGGGCGCTTGCCAGTGCAGATCAGATTGGCAGCGGTAAACAAGCTCCCGTAGCTTGATCAATAAGCCGCCAACGCCAACGCAAACGGCAAGCTGAACAATGCCAACACGGTGGATAGCGTGACCATTGCCGCCACCGGTGCACCGTTGTAGCCCATACGCGCCGCCAAAACGTAGGCGCTGGGCGAGGTGGGTACGGCTGAATACACCATCAGCACCGTGGTTTGCACGGCATTCAAATTGAACCCGTGGGCCAATGCCAAGGCCATGAGCGGGGACACAAAATGCCGGATGGTCAGCACAGAAACACCGAGTGTTTTGGATTGCGCAAGCGCCGTCAGTTGCAAACCGGCACCGGCCGCCAACAAACCCAGCGCGAGCGAGGCCGCGCCGATGCGCGTAACGGTGGGCAATAAAACCTCGGGGATGCGGAATCCTGCCAAATTGGCGACGACGCCACCCACCGTGGCCAGGATGAAGGGGTTTTTGATCAGCTCGCCCATCACGTTGCGCCCGTCGTGGCGGGCCATGGGGTAAACCGCGGCGATGTTGAGCACCGGTACACAGGTGCCTATCAACAGCGCCACTAACGCCAAGCCTTGCGGTCCGGCCAGGCGCTCGGCCAAAGCCAGGGTAATGACAGCGTTGAACCGAAAACCAATCTGTGCGGCGGCGGCATGCTCACGCCGGTCGATGTGGCTTTTTAGCCAGGGCAAGTGAGGCAACAGGTAGGCCAGGGCAATCCCGCAGATGGAGAGCGCAAGGCCGGCGACCATCAGGCCCGAGGTGGCAACCAGGTTCAAGGGCGTTTTCACGATTGAGTGAAACAGCAGCACCGGAAACAACAGGTAATAACTCAGCGGTTCAACCTTCTCCCAAACCGAGCGATTGAGTGCCGTGAAGCGGCACAGCAGAAAACCCAACAAAATCAGGGAAAAATCGGGGAACAGAAGCTGGAAAAAATTCATGCTGCGAGAATATTCGATTTTCGCTTGCCCACTTACCCGCTCACCCACTCATGAAAACCAAAACCATCCTTATCGTCTCGCTGCTGGCGGCGGCGGGCAGCGTACTTGCCCAAACCTACCCCAGCAAAATCGTCAAGCTGCAGGTGCCTTTTGCGCCCGGCGGCACTACCGACATCATTGCCCGCGTGATTGGTGAGCCGCTGGGCAAGACCTTGGGCCAGGCGGTCATCATTGAAAACAAGGCCGGTGGCGGTGGCGTGATTGGTGCGACTGAAACCGCCCGCGCTGCGCCCGATGGTTATTCGCTGGGCATGGCAACGGTTTCAACCACGGCGGCCAACCCGGCCATCAACCCCAAAATCCCCTACAACGCTGCCACTGATTTCACGCCCATCATCAACATTGCGGCTACGCCCAATGTGATTGCCGTGCACCCCAGCTTTCCGGCCAAGAACTACAAGGATTTCGTGGCGGTATTGAAAAAATCACCCGGCAAATACTCTTATTCCTCATCTGGAACCGGTGGTATCGGCCATCTGCAAACAGAGCTTTGGAAAAACCTGCAGGGCGTATTTGTCACGCACATTCCCTATTCGGGTGCCGGCCCAGCCTTGCGCGATACCGTGGGTGGGCAAGTCGAAATCATTTTTGACAATGTGCCCTCCGCCTTGCCCCACATCAAGGCCAATCGCCTGGTGGCGCTGGCGGTAGCGGCCCCGCAACGCTTGGCTGTTATGCCTGACGTACCCACCTTCAAGGAACTGGGGTTGGAGCCCGTCAACCGCATGGCCTATTACGGCATCTATGGCCCCAAGGGTTTGTCCAAAGAGGTGGTTGACAAGGTCAATGCGGCCACCCGCAAGGCACTCGAAGACCCGGCCGTCAGAAAGCGGATCGAAGACACCGGCTCGGTGGTCATTGGCAACTCGCCCGAACAATTTGCCAAACAAATGGCCGATGAGCTCGCGGTTTACAAAAAAGTCGTGGAAACCGCCAACCTCAAGCTGGAGTGATACAAGCTCCAGATGCCAGCATCGACGTCTTCATCGATGCCTTGTGGCTGGAAGACGGCCTCTCCAAAAACACCCTGGCCGCCTATCGGCGTGATCTGACGTTGTTTGCCGCCTGGCTGGCCGGGCAGGGTGCCGCTCTGACAACCGCGACCGAGCTGCATCTGCTGGGCTACATGTCAGCCCGTCACGATGGTGGCAAGGCCACGTCGGCCAACCGGCGGCTGACCGTGTTCAAG
>JANOWY010000310.1:0-1911 GCA_031418135.1 Rhodoferax sp.
ATGCGCAACCACAGCGTGACACACCTCATGCACAAGGCGCTGCGCGAGGTGCTGGGCGACCATGTGCAGCAAAAGGGCAGCCTGGTGAACGCAGAGCGAACCCGGTTCGACTTCACCCACAACGGCGCAGTTACCGATGCACAAACGCAGGAGATTGAAACCCGCGTGAACGCCGAAATTTTGGCCAACGCCGCCACCCAGGCGCGGGTGATGGACATTGATTCGGCCCAAAAAACCGGCGCGGTGATGTTGTTTGGCGAAAAATATGGCGATGAAGTGCGGGTACTGGACATCGGCAGCAGCCGCGAGTTGTGCGGCGGCACGCACGTGCAGCGCACGGGTGACATTGGCCTGTTCAAGGTGGTGGCAGAGAGCGGCGTGGCTGCCGGGGTGCGGCGTATCGAAGCCGTAACCGGGCTGAATGCGCTGGCCTATTTGCAGCAGCTTGAAACCTCGGTGGGTCGGGCGGCGGCCAGCCTTAAGACCTCGCCGGACGATTTGACCGAACGCATTGTCCATGTGCAAGACCACGTGAAAGCACTTGAAAAAGAAGTGACCGCGCTCAAAGGCAAACTGGCATCCGCGCAGGGCGACGAGATGCTCGGTCAGGCTGTGGACGTGAGCGGCGCAGATGGCAAAACCTTCAAGCTGCTGGTCGCCACGCTGCAAGGAGCCGATGCCAAAACCCTGCGTGAGACCATGGACAAGCTCAAAGACAAGCTTAAATCGGCCGTCATCGTGCTGGCTGTGGCCGATGCAGGTAAAGTGCAAATTGCCGTAGGCGTGACTGCAGACAAAACGGCGCAGGTGAAAGCAGGTGAACTGGTGAATTTCATCGCTGGCCAGGTAGGCGGCAAAGGCGGCGGCAAGGCTGACATGGCGATGGCTGGCGGCACCGAACCTGCGAAACTGGGCGCTGCGCTGGCCAGTGTTGCAGCGTGGGTTTCGGTAAAAGCATGAAATAACTATTTTTGCTTATTGTTATTTCCAAAAAACTATTATTGTTGACGTAATAATTGCATATTTAGATATTTTATTTGTATCATAATATTATATATTTGGCGCAAAAAAATTTTTAAATTAAATATTTAAGTCTATTTTTAAGGCATTTAAGCTCGCATGAAACGTCTCCAAGGTAAAACCGCCGTTGTCACGGGTGCCGCCAGCGGCATTGGCCGGGCCACCTGTTTGTTGTTTGCGCACCATGGGGCCAATGTGGTCGCCGTGGATCAGTCTTCAGGTGTTCAAGACACCGTAACCGCCATCACAGAAGGCGGCGGGCGGGCCATCGCGTTCAAGAAAGACACCTCCAATGAAGCCGATGTTGAATCGTTTATCCAGGGTGCCGTGAGCCACTTTGGCGGGCTGGACATCGTCTACGCCAACGCCGGTATCAGTGGTGGCGCGCCCCGGTTTGACGAAATCACGGCCGCTTTTTGGACCAACATTATGGCCGTCAACCAGATCGGCCCGTTTTTTGCCATCAAATAAGCCACCCGCAAAATGGTGCCGCAGGGCCCCGGCGCCAAAATCTGCACCCCGTCGGTGGCGGGTTTGCGCTCCGGTGCGGGCGGCTCGCCCTACAGCGCCAGCAAGGCAGGTGTCATCAGCCTGGTGCAAACCAGCGCCAACCAGTTTGCCGGCACGGGGGTGCGCATCAACGCCATTTGCCCGGGTTTGATCGAAACCGGTATGACGCAGTACATCTTCGACAAAGCGCGGCAAAAAGGCAACGAAGGCAAGATTGGCCAGCTCAACCCGATGCGCCGATATGGCGAGCCGTCTGAAATCGCCAACGCGGCGCTGTTTTTGGCGTCCGACGATGCTTCTTACGTCAATGGCCAGGCGCTGGCGGTCGATGGTGGTTTGTCCAGCTCGCTGCCGGTGGTGACAGCCCGTGAAAAAAACTAC
>JANOWY010000311.1:0-2058 GCA_031418135.1 Rhodoferax sp.
GCCTTCAAGCGCCACGCCACCAGCAAGATTGCCAGCCTGACCGATCTGGAATCGGTGGGCACCATGGGTTTTCGGGGTGAGGCGCTGGCCGCTATTAACTCTATAGCTGATTGTGCAATTCATACGAGAGCTTTTGGCCAAAATGATTCATGGAGCCTGGACGGCCGCTCGGGTGAACTGACCCGTGTGGCCCGCGCCCAAGGCACCACGGTTGAGGTGAAAGAGCTGTTTTACAGCACGCCCGCGCGGCGCAAGTTTTTGAAAACCGACGCTACTGAGCTCTCGCATTGCATCGAAGCGGTGCGCCGCCATGCGCTGGCCCGGCCTGACGTGGGTTTTGCGATTTGGCACGAAGGCAAACTGCTGGAGCAGTGGCGCGCGATTGCCGCCCCTCCACTCTTAGACACCGGTCTGCCGGGTCTGGATGAGCGTCTGCGCGCGGTACTGGGTGACGATTTTGTCGACCGTTCCGTGCCGGTGGATTACACCAGCACGCCCCAGTTTGGCCCGCCCGTGCGGGTGCGGGGGCGCGCCGGCATCCCTGATGCGGCACGCTCGCGGGCAGACCAGCAATTCGCCTATGTAAATGGCCGTTTTGTGCGCGACAAGGTGCTCACCCACGGTGCCCGCAGCGCCTACCAAGATGTGTTGCACGGCCACCGCCAACCGGTTTATGCCTTGTATGTCGAGATTGACCCGACACGCGTTGACGTGAACGTGCACCCCACCAAAATCGAGGTGCGGTTTCGCGATAGCCGCGAGGTGCACCAGGCCATGCACCACGCGGTAGAAGACGCGCTGGCCAAACCACGCGCAGGTTCGGCAGCCACGAATGCGGCGGGTTTGAACCTTGCGAACCCTTTGCACAACGCCCAAAAAAGCCCTTTTGGAGCCTCTGAACAGGCTGCGCCAAAGGCTCTTAAAGAAAAAGAGTCATTTGTTCACAGAACACATGCACAATCAGCTATTAATTTTGTAGCATATAGACCGGCACCTGACGGGCACCGCGTGCACGATGTTGGGGCGCTGTGGCAGCCGTCGGCACTCAAAACCTCGGGTTTTGAGCCTGCGGATTCATCTGCAAACGCGCAACCAGCGCAGAACGTGTCGGCGCTTGGCGATGAACCGTTGCCAAACAACGCGGCCCATACGTGGCCCTTGGGCAAGGCGCTCGCCCAACTGCAGGGCATTTACATCCTGGCAGAAAATGCCCAAGGCCTGATCGTGGTGGACATGCATGCCGCGCATGAGCGCATCGTGTACGAGCGCCTCAAAACGCAAATGGATGCCGCTGACAACCAGCACATCAAAAGCCAGCCGTTGCTGATACCGGCCACCTTTGCGGCCACCCCGCTGGAGGTAGCCACGGCCGAAGCCCATACCGAATCACTCGGTTTGCTGGGCCTTGAGATCAATGCCTTTTCGCCCAAAACACTGGCCGTGCGCGCCGTGCCCACAACATTGGCCGATGGCAACATCACCGAGCTGGCCCGCAGCGTATTGGCCGAGCTGGCCCAGCACGATGCCAGCACGGTGATCGAACGCGCCCAGAATGAGTTGCTTTCCACCATGGCCTGCCACGGTGCCGTGCGGGCCAACCGCAAGCTGACGATTGAAGAGATGAACGCCCTGCTGCGCCAGATGGAAGCCACCGAACGTTCAGACCAATGCAACCATGGCCGCCCCACCTGGCGGCAGGTGAGCATCAAGGAGCTGGACGCGCTGTTTTTGCGGGGGCGTTAGATCAGGCGGCTACCGCGCGGAATCGGTCTAAAACGGCATCGCTGACCAACGCGGCTGGAATCTTCTCGGGGCCGGCGAACATGCCGGATACCAGGGGGAATATGTCAGCATCCCGCGTGGCCATGGCTTGTGCGAAATGCTGGCGGCGCAGGTGCCGGTTGTCGCCGGGCTCCACGGTGGCAGCAGCGATCAAATCGCCAATCAGGCGCAGGCGCCGCATGCGCTCCATGCGTTCAACACCATAGGGCGCGAAATCTTCCGGGTTGCGAGCACCGGCAACGACAAGGTCGCGCACGGTGCGGGCATCGCGCATTG
>JANOWY010000312.1:0-2698 GCA_031418135.1 Rhodoferax sp.
CCGAATGAAGGAGTTACCTCGGGTAGCCTGTCGGTGCAGGATTCGGGGAGCGCCCTGCGGCATGTGTGCGCTGTGGCGCGAAACATTTACCAGGCAGCGGCGGCGCGTCGGTTGGGCATTGAAGAACGCGAAGTGGGTAACCTGGTTTTGCGCGATGGCTATTTTGTGTGCACGGTCAGTCAGCGCCAGTCCAGTTATGCCGAGTTGGCTGACGATGCGCTGCTGGCGGTTGATGCCACCAGCCTTCCCGAAATGGCCTTCGTATTCCCCTCGTCTGGTCAACTGCCACAGGTGGGTGTGTCCGTTCACCGGGCCGACATTGCGGCCAAAGTGCGGGGGGGGCCTTCATTTGTGCATGACCTGCGGTTGCCGGGCATGTTGTTCGGGCGGATGGTGCATCCGCCGTCGCAGTTCGCGCTTTTTTTGGCGGTGGATGGCGCGGGTGTTGCCGCGGTGAAGGCGATGCCCGGCGTGGTGGCAGTGGTGCAGGATGGCAACTTTTTGGGTGTGATCGCCAGTGGCGAATATCAGGCTGTGCAGGCTTGTGCCAAGCTGGCGAAAGCCTGCCGCTGGCAAGAAACCGCAGCGTTGCCGGATGTGGACCAGCTTGGGGCTTTTTTGCGCGCGGCGCCGCTGGAAACCACCTTGGTGGGCGAGCGGGATGCGCCTGCAGCACCTGCCGGAACGCCAGTCGCGCCGTCTCAATCGCCCGATGCACCAGATCATCAGGCATTGGGCGCTGGCCTGCGCAGCACGGCGGCAACTTATTCCCGCCCCTTCCTGGCGCATGCCTCAATTGGCCCGGCCTGTGCGGTGGCGCGGTTTGATGCAGTGGTACAAGTGGCCCCCATTTCACAGCCCGCGCAATCCTCGCACTTGCAAATCTGGTCACACACTCAGGGCATTTACAACCTGCGGGCCGATCTGGCGCTGCTGCTGAATTTACCGGTCGGCTCCATCACCGTTCAGCATGTCGAGGGAGCGGGTTGTTACGGCCACAACGGCGCAGATGATGTAGCGGCAGATGCAGCCTTGCTGGCCCGCGCCGTGCCAGGGCAGGCGGTGCAGGTGGTGTGGTCGCGTGAAGATGAACTGAGTGTTGTGCCGTTTGGCCCGGCGATGGCGATTGACTTGCAGGCCACGCTGGGTAGCGATGGAGAAATCGTTAAATGGCGCCACGAGGTCTGGTCGAACGGTCACGGTTTGCGGCCAGGCCGTGGTCAGATGCCAGTGCTGGCTGCAGCTAACCAAATCAGCCAGCCGTTTGCGCGGCAGGTGTCGGTCAACGCACCTTTGTCGGCGGGTGGCGGTGCCGAGCGCAATGCGGTGCCGCTGTATGACTTTGCGCAATGGCAGGCCATCAGCCACCGGCTGCTGAGCATGCCGGTGCGCAGCTCGGCATTGCGCTCCCTGGGGGCTCATGCCAACGTTTTTGCGGCAGAATCTTTTGTGGATGAGATTGCCCACGCGCAGGCGGCAGACCCGCTGGCCTACCGGCTGCGCCAACTGCGCGACCCGCGCGCCCGCGCCGTGCTGGAAGCAGTGTCAGAAAGTGCGGGTTGGCAAGCCTGGCGTGATGCAAAACTCGCCGGGGCACGGGCAGAAAGTGAAGCAGGCCCTGAAGGCCACGAAGGCGACGAAGGCGACGGTATGGGCCTGGCCGTGACGCGTTACAAGAACATGGGTGCCTACTGCGCCGTGGTGGCGCGTGTAAACGCGTCGCGCGAGCTGCGCGTTACAGATTTGTGGATCGCGGTCGATGTCGGCCGGGTCATTAACCCTGACGGCGTGCGCAACCAGATCGAAGGCGGTGCCATCCAGACGGTCAGTTGGGTGCTCAAGGAGGCGGTGCGGTTCGACGACACCCGTATCACCAGCACCACCTGGGATACCTACCCCATCCTGAAATTTTCGGAAGTGCCCAGGGTGATGGTGCAGATCATCAACCGGCCCGATCAAAAATCAGTCGGTGCGGGCGAAGCCACGCATGGCCCGGTGGCCGCCGCCATTGCCAATGCGCTGTTTGACGCCACCGGCCTGCGGGTGCGCGACATGCCCTTTACGCCCGTCCGACTTCAGCAGGCCGCCTTGGCCGCCTGATTCAGCATCTCAAATTTACAGAGCGTCAACACTGCCATGCCGTCCCATCCGATCTTGCGCGCCAACATTTTCAACACCTCCAGCAACTTGCCACTGTTTGCAGCCCTTGAGAACGGATTTTTTGAGAAGCGGGGCCTGACGGTTGAGGTGCAAAACACCCCCAACTCCGACGAGCAGCGCACGGGTCTGGCAGCCGGGCGGTTTGAGATTGCCCATGCTGCCGTGGACAACGCCGTCGCCATGGTCGAGGCCGGCCACGATGTGGTAGTCGTCTGTGGCGGCGACGCGGGCATGAACGAGCTGATGGTGCGCCCCGAGATCACCGGTTTTGACGACCTGCGCGGCAAGTGCCTGGCGGTGGACGCGCCCAACACCGCCTACGCATTGGTCGGCAAAAAAATCCTCAAGCTCAATGGTTTGCTGGAAGGGCGCGATTACACGGTGAAGCTGGCAGGCGGCACCGGGCCGCGTTCGGCGGCCATGGTGGCTGACGCAAGCCTGGCGGTCGGCATGGTCAACCCGCCGTTTTCATTTACCGTGCGTGAAAAGGGCCTCAAAAGCCTGGGCAGCCAGTTCGATCTGCTGGGGCCCTACCAGG
>JANOWY010000313.1:0-5561 GCA_031418135.1 Rhodoferax sp.
TCCACAGGTCTTGCACCGCTGGCCCCATGCGGGCGTCGTCCATGTCAACAAAATGGGGGCCGGGGCCTTGCGCGGCGGGGGCGTCGGCGGGCGTCCACAAAATATTGCCAGGGTGGCAATCGCCATGTAAGCGAATCGTGGCTACTTCGCCCACTGTATGCCCAAAAATTGTTATTAAATCAATAGCATTTTGGGCCCTTTCAGCCCATGCAGATTGCACATCCAGCGGTATCAGGTCATGCGCAAGCAAGTAGTCTTTTGAGTCAACGCCGAAGGTTTTGACATCCAGCGAAGGCCGGTGCAAAAAGGGCTTGCGTGCGCCCACATTGTGAATGCGCGCAAGGAAGCGGCCTATCCATTCCAGCACGTCCAGATCGTCCAGTTCAGGGGCGCGGCCACCCCGACGCAGGCTGACGCTGAAGGCAAACCCGCCAAAGTGATGCAGTGTTTCACCATTCAGCAGCAACGGCCCAATGACCGGGATTTCATCGTCCATCAGCTCAGCGCTGAAGCCATGTTCTTCCAGAATTTGCGCGTCGCTCCAACGCTCTGGCCGGTAAAACTTGGCCACCACGATAGTGGGTTCGTCGCTGGTGATGGGTGCCAACGCCTGCGCTGCTTTCGGTTGAGGCGTTTCAAGGTGCACCTGGTACACGCGGTTTTCATAGGAACTCAACGCCATCAGACGGCCGTCGCCATACAGGCCTACCGATGCCAAGGCGTCCAACACCACATCGGGCGTCAGCGGTTCAAACGCATGCGATGGGCTAACCGCCTCGCCAGCCTGATGCGTCACCGGCCCAGCTCCAGCCGCTGCGCCAGCCAGGCCGGCAGACCGGCTCGGCGTATCGCGGCAGCCGCCTCCAGGTAGTCGTAGTCCACCCGGTGAAATTCAAACGCGAACGTGGCCGTGTCAAACAAGGCGTACATCGCCTGCGGATTGCCATCACGCGGCTGGCCTGCCGAACCGATGGTTGCCAGCCAGTGCGAATGGGCATCCAGCATCTGGACCCGGCCCCGGCGGACCCGGCGCGACCCATCCTGAAACGCGGGCAGATCGACCAACTCAAAATCTGCTGTGCGGCTGCGCCGGTACAGCGTCTGCTGATGCACATGGCCCACAAACACTTGGCGCGCCGCGTCAATCTGTGTGAGGGCCTCCAGGCTGTCCAGCGCGGCCTCCAGCTCGTAGACATAGCGCCATTGCGCCGGGTCATCCACACTGGCATGCACGAGGTAAACGGAGCCGTGTTGCGCCGTCATGGGTAATTGCGCCAAAAAGGCCCGCTGCGGCGTGGAGAGTTGTGCGTGGGTCCAAGCGGCCGTACTGTCGCCCAGCGTTCGCGCTACGGCGGGCGGGTTGACTGCCATGTCGTCGTGGTTTCCCTTGATCAGCCACGCGCCATTGCGCGCCAGGCCCATGACACGGTCCACCACCGCAGAGGGATCCGCGCCATAACCCACCAGATCGCCCAGGATGGCGATCTGATTGGCACCACGCACCCGGGCGTGCTCCAGGCAGGCTTCCAGGCCCTGGAGGTTGGCGTGAATGTCAGACAGCAAGGCCAGCTTCATGCATTCATTCCATCACCATCAGGCGGCCTGTCGAGGGCGCGTCCCGCCCCGCCAGCACCTGGGCGTAGGCCTGACGTATAGCAGCATCGCCGTTGGTGGTTTGTAGGTGAATCCAGGGTTTCTGTGGATCGGTTGCGACACCTACAAAACGATGCCAGGCGTCGGTCAATTTCTGTTGAAACACCGCACCACCCCACTCTTTGGCGCGTTTGGCCGATTGCGCCGGTGCAAAAAACAACGTGGCGCGCGGGCCCGGTAGTTCTTTGGCGCTGCCTACGCCACCGGAACCACCCAGGTCATTCACGTGGCTGGCGCCTACTGAGCAACTGTATTTGAGGGCGCTAAAACGGGTGTGCACAGCTTTGCGCAATGCGCCGTTGCCAGCCATATCGACATAAACGCAGGGCAAATCAGCAGCGAGCTGTTCCAGTTCGTCATAAGTCACGACGCGGCTGTAACAACCCAGGCTTTCGCAAAAGGCTCGGTTTGCCGAAGAGGTGAGGCCAATCACCTGCACGCCACCGCGCTGATGCAAGGCGAAGGCAGTGCTGTAAGCGGTTTTGCTGGAGGCGCTGGAGAGCAGCACCGCCTGCGCGCCAAAAAAGGCGTTGTCGGCCAGAAAATCGTCGATCAGCCAGGCGGTCATGAACAGGGGGCGCAGCACCGATTGAACGCCTTCGGTGGCTGGCGTGTAGATCGGGTCTTGGGCGCAGCGCTGGTATTGGTTATACACACTATGCAGTTCCTGCCGATGGCTGGCGGTATCGGAAAAACTATTGCCGGTTATCCGGCCTGGCCGCAAATCGACCTGGTTCGACATGGGCCAATACCCGTACAAACGTTCACCCACCACGATCTCGGGGTGCAAGCTTTCAACAACTTCACCAAAACCCCACACCGGAATGCGGCCCCACAAGGTGGCATCTTTAACACCCGCCAGTTGGTCTGTGGGATAAAACCCCCAATACCGCATGGCATCACCAAACACCGCGTAGGTAATGTTGTTGGCGGTAAAGGCAAATGAGTCGATCCGCACCCGCACGGCACCCGCCGCCAGCGCCGTGGCCGCCGTGCTGACCCGCTCCAGCCGCTGGAAATCGGTTTTGTAAACCAGATAGTGTTGATTGGTCATGGCGATTTCAACGGCCGGTAAAGTTGGCTGGGCGGCGCGCCACAAACGAGGCCACGCCTTCGCGCGCGTCGTCTGAATGCGCCAAATGGCGCTGCACATCGATGAAATCATGCATCGCCACAACCGGGCCGTGCTCTACCGCCTTGAGCACACTTTGCCGCGTGGCCACCACCGCCAGCGGTGCCTGGGCTGCCACCTGTTCGGCAATTTGAATGGCCTGCGCCAGTTCTTGCCCGGCCGGAACCACCCGCTGCACAAAGTTCAGGCGCAACGCTTCGGCGCTGTCGAATTCGTCGCCGGTGAGCAAATGCAGCATGGCGTTGCCCAGCCCGGCGCGTTCGGCCATGCGCAGGGTGGCACCACCCGTGGCCATGATGCCGCGTTTCACCTCCAGTTGCGAGAAGCGGCAGTTGTCGGCAGCTACCACAATGTCAGCCGCCAACATGAGTTCGATGCCCAGCGTGTAAGTGATGCCCTGCACCGCCACCACCATGGGTTTGGTGCGGCGCCGGTAACCGGGCGTAGCCAAATCGGTGGGTTCTACCAGGCCCAGCGGAATGGCCTTTTCGCCGCGTCGCATCATGGGTGCAAATGACGGCAAATCGAGCCCGGCGGTGAAGTGCGCACCCGCCGCGTGCAATACGCCCACGCGCAGGGCCGGGTCTTCGTCCAGCTGCGTATAGGCCTGCGCCAATTCGCTGAACATTTTGGGGGTAAAGCCGTTTCGCTTGGCCGGGCGATTGATGCAAATCAGCAGCAATTCGCCCTGCACGGTGCAGTCGATGCTGCCTTGGGTTGAAACATCAGGGTTTACGAGAGTATTCATTAAAGACGGCTCCTTAAAATTCATAGCGCTTTGTAGACTATCTTCAAAGCCTGAATGGAAATTGGCAGTATGCCAAAAGCCACGCATCAAAAACACCGTTGGAATCTATTGGAACATGCCAGACTACATCATCATCGGCGGCGGCTCGGCCGGCTGCGTCCTGGCCGCCCGGCTATCGGAAGACCCGAAGGTCCAAGTGACCCTGCTCGAAGCGGGCGGCGTCGACAAAAGCGTGCTGATCCACTGTCCCGCAGGCCTGGCGCTTCTGGCAAAAGCCAGTGACGCGAACTGGAAGTTTGAAACCACGGTGCAGCGCGGGCTTAATGGCCGCAAGGGGTACCAGCCACGGGGCAAGGTGCTGGGCGGCTCGAGTTCCATCAACGCGATGATCTATGCGCGCGGTCACCAAAGTGACTACGACGCCTGGGCTGCTGAAGGCAACCCTGGCTGGTCGTTCAAAGATGTGTTGCCCTATTTCAAGCGGTCCGAACACAACGAGCGCGGCGGCGACGCCCTGCACGGCACAGGTGGCCCGCTCAACGTGAAAGACCTCACCAGCCCGAACCGTTTTGGCCCAGTCTTCATTGAAGCCGGCCAACAGGCGGGTTACGTACGCAACCCCGATTTCAACGGCGAAAGCCAAGAAGGCGTGGGCATGTACCAGGTGACCCACAAAAATGGCGAACGTTTCAGCGCCGCCAAGGCTTATCACACGCCCAACCTTGGGCGGGCGAACCGGCAGGTGATCACCGGCGCGCATACCACCCGCATCCTGATGGAAGGCAAACGCGCGGTGGGGGTGGAATACAGCCAGGGCGGGCAATTGCACCAGCTCAAAGCCTCGCGCGAAGTGCTGCTGTGCGCGGGCGCCTTGCAGTCGCCGCAGGTTTTGATGCTCTCGGGCATTGGGCCACAAACCCACCTGACGGCGTTGGGCTTACCGATGGTGCACGACCTCCCTGGCGTGGGCCACAACCTGCATGACCATGTGACGTGGTGCTGGTTCACACCGCGCCGCACCTCAAAGACCTGTTTGGCATTTCTCTTGGTGGCTTGGTGCGCGCCGTCAAGGGCATTTTTGAATGGCGCAAGCACCGCACCGGTATGTTGACGACCAACTACGCCGAGGCCGGTGGTTTTGTCAAATCCAGCCCGGCCGAGACGCTGCCAGATATCCAGTACCACTTTGTCATCGGCAAACTCGTCAACCATGGCCGCACCACCACCTTTGGATTGGGGTATTCCTGCCACGTGTGCCTGCTGCGCCCGGTCAGCCGCGGTGACTTGCGCCTGGCCAGCAAAGACCCGTTCGCTGCGCCTTTGATCGACCCCAACTTCCTCGCCGAACGCGACGACGTGGACCGCCTGATACGCGGCTTCAAAGCCATGCGCACGCTACTGGCGCAACCGGCGCTGGCGGGTTTTGGGGGCCGTGAATCCGCAGCCTCCATTGACGCGCAGAGCGACAAGGAAATCGAGCAGTTCATTCGTAACCATGCCGACACGATCTATCACCCCGTGGGTACCTGCCGCATGGGCAACGGCCCGCTCGATGTGGTGGACGCCGAGCTGCGCGTTCGCGGCGTACAGGGCCTGCGTGTGGTCGATGCCTCGATCATGCCGCGTGTGGTGGCCGGCAACACGAATGCACCGACGATCATGATTGCCGAGAAAGCGGCGGACATGATCAAGGCGGCGGCAGCTTAAGGCTGCTGGGCGGCCCCAGTCATACCCAAAATGGGTATGATTAGTCGCTGAAACAGGGTTTTGCGACTGACTTATAGAAAAATACGGCCTTGGGTCTCGTGGTATATAGCTTTTTAGCTATATATTGAATAGCAACTGAAAACCCCTTTTCAGTTGCCCTGTTTCGCCGTCCTCCCATTTATTTGGCAAATCGTTTTCGCGTGAGCGCCAGAGCAAGTCGAAGTCGGCCGCGGCGGCGTGGCGGGCGCTGCGCACAAAGTCGTCGCGCACGCGGTCCATGTCGGCGCGGGTCATGGCCTGGGGCACCTGGCCACCGTGGGC
>JANOWY010000314.1:0-8206 GCA_031418135.1 Rhodoferax sp.
GCTGCTGCTCACCGACATGGTGCCGGGCCAGTACCAGCCGCGCACGCGCATGGACGAAGGCGCGTTGTACGAGCTGGCCGAAAGCATCAAGGCGCAGGGCATCATGCAGCCCATCCTGGTTCGGCGCTTGAGCGCTGAGCAAGCCCGGTTGAGCCGAGAGAAGGAAGCCGTTGCGGGTGCCGCTGCGGGTGCTGTTGCGGCCGTGCCGCAGGCTGGTGATGGGGGCGAACGCCCGGTGTACGAAATCATTGCGGGTGAGCGCCGTTTCAGGGCCGCCAAACTGGCTGGGCTTGACAGCGTGCCCGTACTGGTGCGCGAGGTGCCCGACGAAGCCGCCGCCGCCATGGGGCTGATTGAAAATATTCAACGAGAAGACCTCAACCCGCTGGAAGAGGCCCAGGGTTTGCAACGCTTGGTGAAAGAGTTTGGGCTCACGCACGAGTTGGCCGCGCAAGCCGTAGGGCGTTCGCGCAGTGCGGCTTCCAACCTGCTGCGCCTGCTGAATCTGGCCGAACCCGTGCAAACCATGCTGATGGCCGGCGACATTGACATGGGCCACGCCCGCGCCTTGCTGGCACTGGAGCGCATCAACCAGATCACTGCGGCCAACCAGATCGTCGCCAAAAAACTCTCAGTGCGTGAGACGGAGAGCCTGGTCAAAAAACTCAGCGCCGAGTTCACACTAACCTCGCCCAAGCCCAAAAAAGAAAAATCACGCGATTTGAAACGCGTGGAAGAAGAGCTGTCAGATTTGTTTGCCGCGCAGGTTGAAGTGCGGGTAAAAAAACGCGTCAAGCGGCTGGGCCGGGTGCAGGAGATGGGCGAAGTGAGCATCCAGTTTGGTTCGCTGGACGAGCTTAATGGCCTGATTGACCGCCTGAGCCAAAACGCCACACGCTGAGCTGCCGCGCAACCAATGGGCATCGCCATGCTTTCAATTGCCACACATCTCTTGACGAACCCCATTAAACTTCGGCGATGACAGCCACAGTCCCAGCAGACACCCGACCGGTCGTGCTGATCGTCGACGACACGCCCGACGTGTTGGCGCTCATCAGCAACCTGCTCAAAGACAGCTACCGCATCAAGGTGGCCAACAATGGCCGTGCCGGTTTGCAGCTGGCTTGCGCCACGCCGGGGCCAGACCTGGTGCTGCTGGACGTGATGATGCCGGATTTGGATGGTTTGCAGGTTTGCCGCCAGATCAAAGCCGACCCGCTGGCCTGTCATACACCGGTGATTTTTCTGACCGGCAAAACCGGGCTGGAGGATGAAGAAGCCGGCTTGAACCTGGGTGCCGCCGACTACATCAGCAAACCCGTCAGCCCCGCAATCTTGCGGGCGCGAGTGGCCACTCACATCGCCCTCAAGCAAAGCACCGACTTGCTGCGCAACAAGGCTGACCTGTTGGAGCAACAGGTTGCATTGCGCACCCAGGAGCTCGAGGCCGCTCAAGATGCCACCATTCTGGCGATGTCCATGTTGGCTGAAACCCGAGACATGGACACCGGCAACCACATCCGGCGCACCCAGCACTATGTGAAGACGCTGGCTGAAAAACTGCAAACCCACCCCCGCTACCGGGCGCAATTGAGCCGCCGTGAAATTGACTTGATGTTCAAATCGGCACCCCTGCATGACATTGGCAAGGTGGGGATTCCAGACCGTATTTTGCTCAAACCGGGCAAGCTCGATGCCGACGAATTCAGCATCATGAAAACCCACACCACCATCGGGTTTGAGGCGATGGTGCAGGCCGAAAAAGCGCTGGGCGGGCCGGTGCCGCATTTGCGCCTGGCCAAAGAAATTGCCCTCTCGCATCAGGAATGGTGGGATGGCAGCGGGTACCCACAAGGGCTGGCGGGCGATGCCATTCCGCTGTCGGCACGGCTGATGGCGATTGCCGACGTGTACGACGCGCTGATCAGCACGCGGGTTTACAAGCCCGGCCTGTCACATGACCGGGCCGTTCAGGTCATCTTCCAGGGCCGGGGCAGCCACTTTGACCCGGACATGGTCGATGCGTTCATTGAAATTCAGGACGATTTTTTGGCCATTTCTGCCCGCTTTGCCGACGATGAAAGCCAGCTGCAGCAAAAGATGGAATACATGGCCCAAGCCATCGCCGACCAGGACTGATTCCATTCCCACATCATCTGTGAGGGGCGTTGTGCCTCCTCCCCGTGCTATAGCACTGTCATCGTCGGCACGCCTACTTCACAAATGATGTGAAAATGGAATGACCCCCGATTTGCAGGGGGTACAAATCGCGTGCCGGGCGGTATGCTCCCAGGTTGTGACTGCTTCCACCGCCATCCACCGTTTTGCCCGCGCCCTGATCGTTGAAGACCTGGACGAACCGCGCGAGTGGCTGGCCGAGTTGCTGCCCCTGGCCTTGCCGACCGTGCTGCAGGTCGATGCCGTGGCCACCCTGGCGGGTGCCCGCGCCTTGATGAAAACCCACGCCTATGGCTTGGCGCTGGTCGATTGGGGGCTGCCCGATGGCAACAGCGAAGGCCTGATTGGCGAGCTGTGCGCTGCCCGGCCTGATGCGGTGGTGATCGTGGCCACCATCCATGACGATGATGCGCACGTGTTTCCGGCGTTGCGGGCCGGCGCGGCAGGCTACATCCTCAAATCCCAACCCGCCACGTTGGTGAAAGCGCAGTTGCAGCGGCTCGAACTGGGCGAACCGGCCTTGTCACCCTCCATTGCCTTACGCGTGTTGCAGCACTTCAGGCAACTGAGCGAGCCCGACGCGCCAGCCAAGCAACAAGAGGCCGTCACGCCGCTGACCGAGCGTGAACAAGACGTGTTGCGCCTCATCGGCAAGGGTTTCAAGGTGACAGAAGCGGCCAAAATCCTGGGCATCACACCGAACACCGCCAGCACCTATATCCGCGACATCTATCGAAAATTGGGCATCAATTCGCGGGCCGAAGCCACCATGGAAGCGGCGAGGCGGGGCCTGGTCACTCTTTCGGGCTGACGCGATTCCTTCAGGTTCTGGCCAATGGTGTGGGGGCAGATTCTGGCTGCGCTGACAACCCCATGGCCAAGGTCAGCCGCACCCGGGTACCTTGCCGGGGGGCATCCAGTGCCGTGATGTGCAGCGTGCCACCCATCTGTTCGCTGCGCTGGCGCATGTTGCGCAAACCACGCCCCTTCCCCTGGCCCAAAGCCGGTGTCGGTTCGGCGGCCCATCCGCTGCCGTTATCGGTGATGTCCAGCACCAGGCTGCCGTTTACCAGGTTGGCGCAAACCTGCACCCCGCTGGCACCAGCGTGTTTCACGACATTGGTGGCGGCCTCTTGCAGCACCCGCATGATTTGCAAGGTGTTGTCGCTGCCCAGTTCGACATGCTCCAGTGCCGGGTCGAGCTGCCATTCCAACACCAGGCCAACCGCCAACAGGCGGTCTTCCCAGCGGTTGCGCCAGGCCAACAGCGCGCCGTGCAAGCTGCGCCCCAGGTCTGAGGCATCCATCAGCAGGCGCAGCTCGTCCAGGCCTTGCTGCAGGGCATCTGCCACCTGGTCTTTGCTGAGCGCGCCACGCTCCACGCCGCGCAGGGCGGTGATCAGTTGCGCGCCCAGGCCGTCGTGCATTTCGCGGTTCAGGCGTTCGCGTTCTTGCGTGCGGGCCTGGCGGCGCTCGGTCTGCAATTCGGCTTCACGCACGGCAGCATAACTTGCTTGCAGCGCTGCATTGTTTTCAGCCACGCGCTGCTCCAGTTCGGTATTGGTGTTTTCGGCCCGCCCCAAGGCCGCCACCACCCGCGCACCACTGAGTACGGCCATGGCGACCACCAGGCCGGTGAAGCCCCAAAATGCCACCGCCGGGCTGTCGGGAGGCCGCCAACCCAGCACGATGCCAAAGTCGTGCCCGCCCGCCGCAACCTGGGCCAGCATGGCCCAGCCCAACAAAAGCTGAACGGGCCGTGAAACGCCCTCCGCTTGCGCCGGCGAGCGCAACAAGGCCCAGGCCACACTGCCCATGGCCACCATGGTCAGCAAAAAACTGAACAGGCGGGTCGGCATGGCCAGCACCGGCACCATCAGGCTGATGGCCGAGGCCGCCAAAACCAGTAACAGGGCCAGCAACAAGCCCCGCACCAGCCCGGCGCGAGCCAGCGCCGTGGCGTACAGCGCACTGAGCCCCATGCTGACGCCACAAAACACCACCCCAACACTCAAAAAAAGTTCTGCCGCATGGCCGCTGCCCGGCAGGGTGGCATTGATGTACAGCAGATTGCGTAACCCCCACACGGCACAACCCATGGCAAACCAGCGCAGGCCCCGGTCAGCAGGCCTGCGGCGCGACAGCAAGATGGCCACCAGCCCGATAAAAATGGAGATGCCGGCCACCATGTCAGAACTGCGGCTCAAACCATCGTAATCTTGGGACTGGCGCGTGGCAAGCGGCAGCGCGGGCCCTATCAGCACGGTGGTCAAACCACTGGGCATGAAGGGCATGGCGGTGAGCTCCAGCTCCAGCAGGCGGGCGCCCGCAGGCAGGGCATAAACCGTGGGGGTACGCCCGTTGTGCACGTGGGTGGGCAGGCGCTCCAACAGGCGGTCCGTCCAGCCCGGGGTGGGCAACCACGGGTCAAGGTAAATGCGGCGGGTGCCCGCCGTAGTGGTAACGTGGCCGTAGGCGCGGTAGGGTGCGCCAATACGGTACACATACAGGGCCGAAGGTGCGTCGGCGCAGGCGGAGGTGTCCAGCCAGTAATGCAGATTGGCATCGGGCCGGCGTTGCTGCAAATTCAGGGTGTCGGGCAGGGTGACGGTTTCACGCAATTCCCCAGAAGGCCCTTCACTGGCGGCGCTGCTGCGCTGCGCTTGCTGAACCAGGGTCGGATCGGTGCAGCCGGCCCAGAGCAGATGGCAGCTGGCCAAAAGCCACAGGGCCAGCCCCCATGACACAGCTTTTTTCAGCGCAACTGGCCAGCCCATGCCTGAATACCCGAATGCACTACTTGTCTGCCATTCCAGCGCGTTGTTGCCCGTTGGCGGCCATCGTGGCAGGCCAAGTGCCCGCGGTAAATGGACGCAGCGCCCCATTTCACCAGCTGAATATCTTGCCCGGGTTCATGATGTTTTTAGGGTCCAGCGCGTGTTTGATGGTGCGCATCATATTCACCGCACCGGCGCCGGTTTCGGTCACCAGAAAATCCATTTTGTGCAGGCCCACCCCGTGTTCACCGGTGCAGGTGCCTTCCAGCCGCAAGGCGCGGTTGACCAGCGCCACGTTGAGTTTTTCGGCGGTTTCACGCTCTTGCGGCAGGTCCGGATCCAGGATGTAGCCAAAGTGGAAGTTGCCATCACCCACATGGCCCACCAAAAAGTAAGGGATGCCGCTGGCGTCGGCTTCGGCGACGGAATCCAGCAGGCAATCGGCCAGCCGCGAAATGGGCACACAGGTGTCAGTCGAGATGATCTTGCAGCCGGGGCGGCTTTGCACGCCCGCAAAATAAACATTGTGCCGTGCCGTCCACAGGCGGGTGCGCTCTTCGGGCGTGGTGGCCCACTCAAAGGCCTTGCCGCCCAGCTCGCTGGCCAGCTCTTGCACCAGCTCGGCCTGTTCTTTCACACTGTTGGGCGTGCCGTGAAACTCCATCAGCAGCATGGGTTCTTCACGCAGGCCGAGTTTGGCGTAGGTGTTGACCATGCGCACGGTGTTGATGTCCAGCAGCTCCACCCGGGCAATCGGAATGCCCATCTGGATGATCTGGATGGTGGTGCGCACGGCCGCTTCGATGCTCGGGAAGGAGCAAATCGCCGCCGAAATAGCCTCGGGCAGCGGGTACAGCCGCAGGGTGATTTCGGTAATCACGCCCAGGGTGCCTTCACTGCCGACCATCAGGCGGGTGAGGTCATACCCGGCGCTGCTTTTTTTGGCCCGGGTGCCGGTGCGGATCACCTCACCGCTGGCCGTTACCACTTCGAGGCCCAGCACGTTTTCACGCATGGTGCCGTAACGCACGGCATTGGTGCCGCTGGCGCGGGTGGCGCTCATGCCGCCAATCGACGCATCGGCACCGGGGTCTATCGGGAAAAACAGGCCGGTGCTTTTGACTTCTTCATTGAGTTGTTTGCGCGTTACGCCCGGCTGCACCGTCACCGTCAAATCGTCGGCATTGATGCTCAGCACTTTGTTCATGCGGCTCACATCCACGCTGATGCCGCCTTGCACCGCCAGCAAATGCCCTTCGAGCGACGAGCCCACGCCAAACGGTATCACCGGCATGCTGTGTTCACTGGCCAGCTTGACGGCATCGGCCACGTCAGCAGTGGATTCGGCAAACACCACGGCCGACGGCGGCGGCACCGAGTAAGACGATTCGTCGCGCCCGTGCTGCTCGCGCACCACCAGGGCGGTGGAGCAGTTCGCGCCGAAGCGAGATTTAAGCGCCTCCAGCATGGCCGCAGGCAGGGCCTTCTGGTTCACTTCGGGCATCAGATGCTGGGGGTGGGTGGGTGCGTTCATCAGGGGCTCCGGTCTAAAGGGCGATGGCGTGGCAGATCAATAGAAGCATTATCCATTTGCCGGGCCGGTTTGCCCATGTGGTGAAATCTGTACCGTCAAATCATCAGGAGGGCGGACATGAAGCTGGCTTTGGTAGGTTCAAAATATTTCGGTGCCACGGTGTTGGCTGCCCTGCAAAAGGTGCCGGGCGTGGAAATTGGTTGTGTGGTGGCTCCGGCGGCGGATGACCGTCTGGCGCTGGCGGCGCTGAAGGCGGGCATAACACTGCATGTGCAGCCCGACCCCAAAATGGTCAATGGCGAGGCGATTGCAGAAGGCACCGACGTGATCGTGGCGGCGCACACCCACGCGCGAATCAGCAATGAGGCGTTGGCCCGCTCGCGCTTGGGCGGCGTGGGTTACCACCCGTCTTTGTTGCCCCGGCATCGCGGCATTGCAGCGGTGGAGTGGACCATTTTGAGCGGCGACCCGATTGCCGGGGGCTCGGTCTACCACCTGGCCAATGGTTGGGACAAAGGTGGCATCGCCGCGCAAGACTGGTGCTTTGTCGCCAAAAATGACGATGCGCGCAGCCTGTGGGAACGCTCGCTCGCGCCCATGGGTTTGACGTTGTTATGCAAAGTGGTCGCGCATGCGCGGGATCACGATGTGCTGCCTTCACACGAACAAGACCCGCAATTTGCCACCAAAGCGCCGATGATTCGCCGCCCGGTCACCCTGACCGAAGGCGATGCCCCGGCGACCAACGCGCTGGTGGTGACGGTGATGGGCGCGGACCGCCCCGGCATTGTGAGCCTGCTGTCTGAACGCGCCCAGCGTTTTGGTGCCAACTGGGGCGCCAGCCAGATGGCGCGGCTGGCTGGTGAATTTGCCGGCATGGTGCAACTGGAAGTGCCGCCTGAAAACACAGCCGGCCTGGTGGCGGCATTGCGCGAGCTGGAAGCCACCGGCCTCAAGGTGGTGGTCACCCAAAGCGCCGCTGCCACATCGCCGCCCACGGTGCGCGCCATGGCGCTGGAACTGCTGGGCGACGACCGCGTCGGCATTGTGAGCAAACTCACGGCGCTGCTGACCGACCGCAATGTCAGCATCGACCGCATCGACACCGAGATCGTGCAGGCCGGGCCCGATGGCAAACCTGGCTTCAAGGTGCGGGCGCAACTGCAGGTGCCGCGCAGTGTGACCCCTGAAGCCCTGCGTGAGGCGCTGGATTCGCTGGCGCAAGAGTTAATGCTCGACATCGGCCTGGGAGACTAATCATGGGCAACCGACTCACTCAAATCGCTACCCGCACAGGCGACGACGGCACCACCGGCCTGGGCGACAACACCCGCGTGCGCAAAGACAGCCTGCGCGTGCAGGCCATGGGTGATGTGGACGAGCTCAACTCCCACATCGGCGTGCTGCTGTGCGAGGCTATGCCCGAAGCGGTGCGCACCTTGCTGGTGGAAATCCAGCACCAGCTCTTCAACTTGGGCGGCGAGTTGTCGATACCGGGGTTTGAACTGCTCAAGCCCGAAGCGATTTTGGCGCTCGACGAAGCGCTGGCCGAGCACAACGAAGCGCTGCCGCGTTTGCAGGAATTCATCCTCCCCGCAGGCACCCGGGCGGCATCACTCGCCCATGTTTGCCGCACCGTGGCCCGCCGCGCCGAACGTGCCGTGGTGGCGCTGGGCGCAGTGGAGGCGCTCAAAGACAACCCGCGCCAATACCTGAA
>JANOWY010000315.1:0-5283 GCA_031418135.1 Rhodoferax sp.
GTTTTTTGGTGGCCTGCCTCACCCGCTGAACCCACGTAGCCCTGGAAACCCAAGCCCCATCAGGCAGGCATGGGTGATTGCCGCCGCGGTGGCTAATGCTTTGGCGTTTGCGCCAGTGCAAGCGCAGCAAATCGTGATGGCTTCAACCACCTCAACCGAACAATCCGGCCTGTTCACCCACTTGTTGCCTGAATTCAAAAAAGCCAGCGGCATCGACATCAAGGTGGTTGCCCTGGGAACCGGCCAGGCCCTGGATATGGGCCGCCGGGGAGACGCGGACGTGCTGTTTGTGCACGACAAAACAGCTGAAGAAAAAATGGTCGCCGATGGATTCGCTCTTAAGCGTTTTGACGTGATGTACAACGATTTTGTCGTGGTCGGCCCCAGAAGTGACCCGGCAAACGCCAAAGGCAAAGACATTCTGGAAGGCTTGAAAAGAATCGCCGCCAGCCCTTCTGGTTTTATTTCACGGGGCGACAAAAGCGGTACCCATGCGGCTGAGCTGCGGTACTGGGCGCTGGCTGGCATGACCGCCAACAAGGGTGCCGGTTACAAGGAGTGTGGCTGTGGTATGGGCCCGGCGTTGAACATTGCGTCCAGCAGCAATGCCTATGCGCTGACCGATCGCGGCACCTGGCTGGCTTTCAAAAACCGGGGTGAGTTGGCTATTCTGGTCGAAGGCGACAACAAACTCTTCAACCAGTACGGCGTGATGGCGGTGAACCCGGCCAAACACCCGCATGTGAAAACGGCAGATGCCCAAAAATTTGTCGATTGGGTTGTCTCCAGCGCGGGCCAGGCAGCCATTGCCAGCTACAAAATCGGCGGCGAGCAGTTATTCTTTCCAAATGCCAAGCCATGAACACCGGCCTGCACGGCGGCGCAGGTCAACGCTTTTGGGTGAGTTTGTCAACGCAAAGTCAAGCCGGGTAAAGAACAGTAAAGCGTGCGCCAGGGCCTTTCTTTTTGCCGAAGCGTCCATGACACTCGCCGCATGAAAAATTCACTCATGCACGGATTTGCAGTTGGTTCGCCGCTTGTCAAAGCAGGCCTGCTGGGCCTGGCTGCATTGTTGGCCAGTTGCGGGGGCAGTGGCAGTTCGGCCCCCGCAACTGCGGCGTCAGCAGCAGTTGCGGTGACGACACCGGTCGCCGTCAGCAGTGTATTGACGGTCGATTTTTCGGCAGTGGCCAATTACGCCGCGCCAACCCTTCCTGTCTTTTACGACGCGGCAGTCGCGGCGACAGACAACACGCCTGCTGGCGACCCTGTGAATGACAAGATTGCCAGTGTTGGCCGTGTGCTTTTTTATGACAAAAACCTCAGTGTCAACAACGCGGTCTCGTGTGCGTCCTGCCACAACCAGGCCCGGGGGTTTGATGACCCGAACCGGTTCAGCACCGGGTTTTCTGGCGTGGCGTTCACGTCCGCGCACGCGATGCGGCTTGGAAACATCCGCTATTTCCGGCCCAGTAGCGCTTTTTGGGATCGACGGGCCGCGAGTGTTGAAGCGCAGGCCAGCCAGCCGATACAGAACCCGGTTGAAATGGGCTTCGATGCCGCGCACGGCGGGTTCGGCGCCGTATTGGCCAAATTGCAAGCGCTGCCCTATTACCCCGAACTTTTTACCTGGGCGTTTGGCGACAGCGCGTTGACAGAAGTCCGCATCCAGCGGGCACTTGCGCAGTTTGAGCGGGCCATGGTGTCAACCGCCAGCCGGTGGGATACGGGTTACGCGGCCAATTTCAGCGCCGCTTTGCCAGACAAAGGTGTGGGAATCCCCATCGCCGGGTTTACGGCTGAAGAAAACCGGGGGCGCGCCTTGTTCGTCAATGCGCCTGGGGCGGGCGGCTTGGGCTGTGTGGCGTGTCATTCACCGCCAACCTTTTCGCTGAACGCCAATTCACGCTCGAACGGGCTTGATCCCGGTGAGACCATTGTTTTCAAATCACCATCGCTCAAGAGTGTTGGCCTGAGCAACGCCTTTATGCACGACGGCCGGTTTTCTTCATTGGCGCAGGTGGTCGAACATTACAACAGCGGCGTACAGGCAGGCCCGGCCCTGGATGCCCGCTTGATTGGTCCCGGTGGTGCTCCCAGGGTGCTGGGGCTGAGTGCGGCAGACAAGGCCGCCCTGGTGGCGTTCTTGATGACCCTGAATGACCCGGTACTTGCAGCGGACGGGAAATTTGACAGCCCGTTCAAAAATTAAAATCCGGGCACTCGAGGCCGTGCAAATGAGATATTGGTAGCAATAAAGTGCATTGGAAACGCATGATTGCAAGTCTGCGCCACTGGGCATTGCTGCATGGTGTCTTTTTGGTGTGCTTGGGTGCCTGTAGTGGTTGGGCCCAAAACGCCGCGCCGCGTGGTATGCGTTTGATACCTGCTGGCGAGTTTCAAATGGGGAGTCTGGAGCCCCAGGCCTGGGCTGAGGAACGACCCGCCCATCAGGTGCGTTTGACCAGGCCTTACTTTCTGGATGAGACTGAAGTCACGAATGCGCAGTTTCAGCGTTTTGCTTTGGCCACCGGCTATAAGACGGTTGCCGAGCGGCCCATCAAGGTGGCTGACATCATGCGCCAGGTTCCGCCGGGAACTGCTGTGCCAGCCAGGGAAGCCCTTCTGCCTGGATCGCTGGTTTTCGACATGCCCGGCGGCGAAGTTAACCTGCGTGACCTGTCGCAATGGTGGCACTGGACACCGGGCGCAAGCTGGCGTGCTCCCGAAGGGCCCAAGAGCAGCCTCAAGGGACGCATGGACCACCCGGTAGTCCACTTGGCCTGGGAAGATGCGCAGGCCTATTGCAAATGGGCAGGCAAACGTTTGCCGTCCGAGGCTGAATGGGAACGCGCCGCCCGTGGTGGCATTGACGGTTTGCCCTACGTATGGGGCAGTGAGAAGCCCAACGATACGAATCCAAAAGCAGCCTGGTTTGCCAATATCTGGCAGGGCGTTTTCCCAACGCGCAACACGGCCACGGACGGTTATGAGCGGACGGCACCGGTCGGTCGATTCAACCCCAATCCATATGGCCTGGTGGACATGGCTGGCAATGTGTGGGAGTGGACCGCGGATTGGTACGACCCCCATGCTTACCACGCCCGCGCAGGTCGCGAAGTGGTAGACCCTGCGGGGCCCGCTGAGCCATTTGGTCGTGATCATCGGCGCGTGCAGCGAGGTGGCTCTTTTCTTTGCCACGACAGTTATTGTTCGCGTTACCGGCCTGGTGCACGGCAGGGCGCGGCTGCGGACAGTGGCACCTCACACGCGGGTGCCCGCTGCGCGAAGTCTCTGCCTGCGTCCAAAGCTCTGCGGGTAGGGCCCTAAAGGCACACCCGGTCCGGTTCAATCCCTGTCTTTGTTGCCCAACTTGCGATACACCGTGGCACGGCTGATGCCCAGCGCACGTGCGGCTTGCATGACATTGCCTTTGGCTTGCGCAACGGCTTTGCGAATCAGGGCGGTCTCGACATCGCGCAGCGACTGATGTTCACCCGCAGCAACGCGGGTAGAAAGTTCACCTGTGCCAGCAGCGCGGGCCCGCTGCGGCAGGGCTTGCAGGCGCAAACCTGACCACAGCGGCACATCCATCGGCGCAGGCTGGCCATAGGCATCCCGCCCGGCAGCGTCAAACAACATCTCGAAGGGCAAGGCAAAAACTTCACTGGCGTGGACAGGCACATTGCCCTGGGGCAGGGAGGGGATCAGCTGCGCAGCCATTTGGCGTGCCGTCTGGTTGGCCCCGGTGATCCAGCCGTCTTTGTCCAGGCACACCAGGCCGTCGGTCTCGTCCCCCAACAAGCGTCCAGGCCAATTCAGGCGCACCATCAAACTGTGTTTGCGCTCCATCGTCAGGGCGTTCTCAATGGTGCGGGCCGATTGGGCCACCAGGTATTTGAGCTCCGGGCGTTCTTGCGCATCGATGCCCGTGACATCCAGCATGCCGACGCACTGGCCGCTGGGCCCAAACAGCGGCGCGCCTGCGCAACTGTAGGCCGCGTTGCCGCCATAAAAATGTTCACCCCGGTGCAGCCAAACCGGGTGAAGTTCGGCCAAAGCGGCGCTGATTGCCGTGGTGCCGACGCTGCGCTCGGACAAATCCACACCCACACGCGCAATCACGTTGGCACGCGGGTCGGAACGGTCTATCGGGCCACCCACATCCACCACCATCCCGTCAGCGTTGGTCAGGATGGCGAAATAGCGGGTGTCTGCAATCGCCTGCCCCAGTTTGTGCATGGCGGGCCGCGCTGCCTCCAGCAACACGTGGTTGCTTTCTTCACTACGGCGTTTGGCTTCTGCGGAAACCTGGTCAAACACTACGTTTTGATGCGGACGCTGGCCGCTTTGTATGCAGCGTTGCCAGGAGCGCGTGATCCAGGGCTGCGTCAGGTTGCTGTCGGGAATTTGACCATCGTGCAACACGGCGCGACGCACCCATTCAATTTGGCGCAAGCGTTCTTCGGCGTTGTGGATCAGGGTTTGGAGCATGTTGGCCCAGGGTACTGTCACGGATGTAGCATTTTGAGAATTTAACATGTTCCTGACGGGGCTTTAGGGTTTCGCCTAGGCTGCACTCGTTTTTGTACCCCAATAATTCCGGGCTGAACACCAAGTTTTGCAACCCACTCACCGACGGAGATCCCACCATGCAGGTTCAACTCACTATCAACGGCAAGGCACAAAGCCTCGACTTGGCTGCCAATACCCTCCTGGTCCAGGCCTTGCGTGAAAACCTGAGGCTGACCGGCACCCACGTCGGCTGCGATACCGCCCAGTGCGGTGCCTGCACCGTGATGATGAACGGGCGTGCCGTAAAGTCTTGCAACGTGTTGGCGGCGCAGGTGAGTGGTTCTGACATCACCACCATCGAAGGCATGGCGGCGGCTGACGGCACCATGCACCCCATGCAGGCGGCATTCAAGGAGTGCCACGGCCTGCAATGTGGTTTTTGCACGCCTGGCATGGTGATGAGTGCGGTGGACCTGGTGCAGCACCATGGATGCCACAGTGAAGTCCAGGTGCGCGAAGCCCTGGAAGGCAACATCTGCCGCTGCACCGGCTATCACAACATCGTCAAGGCCGTGCAGCAAGGCGCTGCGGCCATGAAGGCCTAACCTAAAAAGTACCAGGAGCAGACACATGAACGCACGCCAAGGTTTCATAGGCCAGTCGGTCGAACGCCGTGAAGACGGCCGTTTCCTCACCGGCAAGGGCCAGTACACCGACGACATCACGCTGCAGGGGCAGACCTATGCCTATTTCCTGCGCAGCCCTTAC
>JANOWY010000316.1:0-2871 GCA_031418135.1 Rhodoferax sp.
CTCCAGCGGCCGGTCGCGTACGTCTTGCACACTCAGGGCGCTGGCAATCACCATCACTTCTTCCAATGCGCCGCGCGTGCGGGCCTCCAGAATCATGCGGCCCACGCGCGGGTCCAACGGCAGTTTGGCTAGTTCGTGGCCGGTGGGGGTGATGTCGTTGGCATCGTCTACCGCGCCCAGTTCATTCAGCAGCTGGTAGCCGTCGGCAATGGCGCGGCCTTGGGGGCGCTCCAGAAACGGGAAGTCTTCAACCTGCCCCAGGTGCAGCGATTTCATCCGCAAAATCACGCCCGCCAGAGAGCTGCGCAGAATTTCGGGATCGGTAAATTTGGGCCGGCCGTCAAAGTCTTTTTGATCGTACAGCCGGATGCAAATGCCATCCGCCACCCGGCCGCAGCGCCCTGCCCGCTGGTTGGCGCTGCTTTGGCTGATGGGCTCGATCAGCAATTGCTCTACTTTGCTGCGGTAGCTGTAGCGCTTCATGCGCGCCAGGCCAGCATCTATCACATAACGAATTCCTGGAACCGTGAGCGAGGTTTCGGCCACATTGGTCGAAATAACGATACGCCGATTGGTATGGTTTGAAAAAATCCGGTCTTGTTCAGCCTGGCTCAGGCGGGCGAACAATGGCAGCACCTCGGCATTGCGCAACACCGGGCTGTGGCTCAGGTGTTTGCGCAAATGGTCTGCCGCTTCACGGATTTCCCGTTCGCCGGGCAGGAACACAAGGATGTCACCGTGCTGGGGTAGTGACCCCCACGCTACGCGCTGCGCGTCTTCGCTGCCCCCCGAGGGGGCCGTGTCCGGTTTGGGGCGGCCCGGCACCGCTGCATTTTCACCCCCACGCTCGCCCACTTCGTGTGGTTCGCTGCCCCCCGAGGGGGCCGTGTCCGGTTTGGGGCGGCCCGGCACCGGACGATGCAGCCAAAGTTCATCGACCGCATCGGCAATCGCGTCATTCAGGTCGTAGTCTTTCGCTTCGTCGAACGGTTTGTAGCGCTGCTCCACCGGAAACATGCGGCCTGAAACCTGAATCACCGGGGCCGGACCGTTTCTTGACTCAAAATGCCGCGCAAAGCGGTCGGCGTCAATCGTGGCCGAGGTCACGATCACCTTCAAATCAGGCCGGCGCGGCAAGATTTGCTTCAGGTACCCCAGCAAAAAATCGATGTTCAGCGATCGTTCATGCGCCTCGTCGATGATGATAGTGTCGTAGGCGTTGAGCAGCGGGTCAGTCTGGGTTTCGGCCAGCAAAATGCCGTCGGTCATCAGCTTCACCGACGCATCGCGGCTCAGTTTGTCGGCAAACCGCACCTTGTAGCCCACCACCTCGCCCAAGGGCGTTTTGAGTTCTTCGGCAATACGTTTGGCCACGCTCGACGCCGCAATCCGCCGGGGCTGGGTATGGCCGATCAGCTTGCCGCGCTGCCCGGCCGGGTAATTCAGCTTGCCGCGCCCCAGGGTGAGCGCGATTTTGGGCAGCTGGGTGGTTTTGCCAGAACCGGTTTCGCCACAAACGATGATCACTTGATGCTTGGCCATCAACTCAGCGATTTCTGCTCGGCGGGCTGAAACAGGCAGGTTTTCGGGGAAGTCGATGGTCAACGGGCTCATGCCATATTATCTCAGGTTCACTTTTTCACATTCACACACTTTCACATAATTTGTGAACTTGTGTTCAATTTGATTTATCATCCACTTTTGCTTCAATGGGAAAACCATCATGTCTAACCTGACTTTGTCAATTGACGACGATATCCTCAAAAAAGCCAAACTCAAAACGGTGCAAGAAGGTGTCTCACTCAGCGCCAAGGTGCGTGAATTGCTTCAGCGTTATGCCTTGGGCCAGCTCGACAGCGTCGCGCCTGATCTGTCATTTGCCGAAAATGCCCTGCGTTATTCAGAAGCCAGCAGTCGGCTGGCATCGACTGAACAAAGCTTTGCGCCCGACCAAATACCTGCGCCATTGGCGCCCGATGGTTTGAGTGTTGACCCAGACTACCTGCGTTCCATCCGCGGATGGGCCCGTGAAGACCTGTATGAACGCCCTGCGACCAAGGGTGACTGATTCGCCATCGACGACACGGTCTCGACGACATGACCTGCTTTTTTGACACCAACGTGCTGATATACGCGGTTGACGGGCGTTTTCCAGGCAAACAAAAAAAAGCCTTGGCGCTGTATGCGCAATCCGTCCAAAACCTCGATTTTGTGATCAGTACACAAGTGCTGATCGAGTTTTACAACGCTGTCACCAAAGGCAAATACCCTTTACTGCAGGGCCATGAAGCGCAAACCCAAATAGCCCTATTGGCCAGACAGCGCGTTATTCCAACCACCGCCGCCATGGTCGTTGCTGCCACAGACCACGCGGTGCGCCACCAAATGCAATGGTTTGATGCCCTGATGGTCGAGTCTGCTTTATCGGCAGGGGCCACGACGCTGTATTCTGAGGACATGCAGCCAGGCAGAAAGTTTGGTAGCCTGACGCTTGTGAATCCATTTGCCTAAGCGGCTGCACCGCCCAAAGCCCTCCGGCACCGTATCAAACAATGGCTTGCCCATCAATAACAGTCATGACATCCTCCACCGTCGCCGCCACCGTCTTCAACTTCACCTTCGTCCCCTGGTTTCGCAGTGTGGCGCCCTACATCCACAAGTTTCGCAACCAGACCTTCGTCGTCGGTATTGCCGGTGAGGCGATTGCCGCTGGCAAGCTGCACCTGCTGGCGCAAGATTTGGCCATGGTGCAAAGCATGGGCGTCAAAATTGTGCTGGTGCATGGCTTTCGGCCGCAGGTGAACGAACAGCTACGCGCCAAGGGCCATGAACCCAAATTTGTCAATGGCATGCGGGTTACAGACGAAGTGG